>JANOTG010000161.1:0-16578 GCA_031416215.1 Betaproteobacteria bacterium | reverse complement strand
TGCCAACGACCAGGGCGTGGTGCAGGTGGTGGACTGGTTGTGGCAATACGCATTCGACCAGCGCGCCAGTGACATTCACCTGGAGCCGCGGCGCGAGCAGGGCGTGATCCGTTTTCGCATCGACGGCATCCTGCATCCGGTCTACCAGATGCCGATGGGCGTGCTCAACGCCATGACGGCACGTATCAAGTTGCTCGGCCGCATGGACGTGGTTGAAAAGCGTCGGCCGCAGGACGGTCGCATCAAGACCCGCAATCCACGTGGCGACGAGATCGAGATGCGCATCTCGACGCTGCCCACGGCTTTCGGCGAGAAGATGGTGATGCGTATCTTCGACCCGGACAACGCCGTCAAGGACCTGGACGCGTTGGGCTTTGCCGCGCACGATGCACAACGCTGGGAGGCGCTGGTGAAGCGGCCACACGGCATCATCCTGGTCACCGGACCCACTGGCTCGGGCAAGACGACCACGCTGTATTCGACACTCAAGCGGGTTGCCACCGAAGAGGTCAATGTGAGTACGGTGGAGGACCCGATCGAGATGATTGAGCCGTCCTTCAACCAGACCCAGGTGCAACCGCATCTGGATTTCAGTTTTACCGAGGGCCTTCGGGCCCTGATGCGGCAGGACCCCGACATCATCATGGTGGGGGAAATCCGCGATCTGCAGACCGCTGAGATGGCGGTGCAGGCGGCTCTGAACGGCCACCTGGTGTTCTCGACCCTGCATACCAACGATGCGCCGTCGGCCGTGAGCCGCCTGCTGGAACTGGGCATACCCTCGTATCTGATCAATGCCACCTTGCTCGGCGTACTGGCGCAGCGACTGGTGCGCACCCTGTGCAACCAGTGCAAAGTGGCAGACCCGGACGCCTCGCGCTCGGCCCTGGATGAGGTCGTCAAGCCCTGGAAGGTCAACGGCAGTTATCGCCCGTTCAAGCCGGTCGGGTGTGTGGACTGCCGCATGACCGGCTTCATGGGGCGCATGGGCCTGTACGAATTGCTGGTGGTGAGCGAGCCATTCAAGGAAACCCTGACCAAGGAGCCCAGCATCGATGCCTTGCGCCGCCAGGCGGTGAAGGATGGCATGCGGCCGCTGCGCCTGGCTGGTGCCCTGCGTGTTGCCGAAGGCGCCACCGTGATGTCTGAAGTCCTGAGTTCGACACCGCCGCTGACATGAGGGCGCCAGCAGCCAATGGGCGAAACGGTGGTGCATTGGCGACATAGGTGAAATCCACAGGGTCGCATAGGGTCATTCGCGTGCACAATGGCGCAGCAATGTTTGTCTGAGGAGACAAGTAATGGGTATCAAGAGTCAAAAAGACTTTTTCTCCGGCGTGATGTTCATGGCGGTGGGAATAGCCTTTGCGTGGGGCGCAACCCACTACAAGATCGGCAACGGGGCGCGCATGGGGCCCGGTTATTTCCCGCTGCTGCTGGGCGTGTTGCTGGCCGTGCTCGGGGGCGTCATCACCTTCAAGGCGATGGTTGTCGAGACCGTGGATGGGGAAAAGGTCGGTAGCTGGGCCTGGAAGCCGCTGTTTTTCATCATTGCCGCGAACCTGGTGTTTGGCGTCCTGCTGGGTGGCCTGCCCAGCATCAAGTTTCCGGCCTTTGGCCTGATTGTCGCCATCTACGCGCTGACATTCATTGCCGCCCACGCCGGTGACGAGTTCAAGTTCAAGGAGGTCGCCGTATTGGCGACCATACTGGCGGTCATGAGTTACCTCGCATTCATCGTCCTGCTCAAGCTGCAGTTCCCGGTGTGGCCTGCTTTCATCACCAGATAAGGGCGGCAGCATCATGGACTTGATTTCAAATCTTTCCCTTGGGTTCGGTGTCGCGTTCACGCCCATCAACCTTCTCTACGCGTTCATCGGTTGCCTGCTGGGCACGCTGATCGGCGTTTTGCCGGGCATCGGCCCGTTGGCGACCATCGCGATGTTGTTGCCGGCCACCTATGCCTTGCCACCGGTGTCGGCACTGATCATGCTGGCAGGTATTTATTACGGCGCCCAGTACGGCGGCTCCACGACGGCCATTCTGGTCAATTTGCCCGGGGAGGCGTCCTCGGTGGTGACGGTCATTGATGGCCACCAGATGGCACGCAAGGGCCGCGCCGGGCCGGCCCTGGCGGCGGCTGGGTTGGGATCATTTTTTGCCGGATCGGTCGGCACCCTGGTGCTGGCGGCCTTTGCCGTGCCGTTGACTGAAGTTGCCTTCAAGTTTGGTCCGGCAGAGTATTTTTCACTGATGGTGCTGGGGCTCATTGGTGCCGTCGTGCTGGCTTCGGGTTCGCTGCTCAAGGCGGTGGGCATGATCTTGCTGGGCCTGCTTTTGGGCTTGGTCGGGACCGATGTGAACTCGGGCGTGGCGCGTTTCAGTCTGGACATTCCGGAGTTGACCGACGGCATCGGCTTCATCGTGATCGGCATGGGTGTCTTCGGTTACGGTGAAATCATCAGCAACCTGGGCAAACACGAGAGTGAACGCGAGGTATTCACGGCCGACGTGAAGGGGTTGATGCCCACCAAAGAGGACTTCCTGCGCATCATCCCGGCTGTGTTGCGTGGCACCACCCTGGGGTCCATGCTCGGTATCCTGCCGGGTGGTGGCGCCGTGATGGCCGCATTCGCCGCGTACACGATCGAAAAGAAGACCAAGTTGCAGGTCGGCGAAGTGCCGTTTGGCAAAGGCAACATCCGCGGTGTGGCAGCGCCAGAAGCCGCCAACAACGCTGCGTCACAAACGTCCTTTATCCCGCTGCTGACGCTTGGCATACCGCCCAATGCCGTGATGGCCCTGATGGTGGGGGCCATGACCATCCACAATATTCAGCCCGGTCCGCAGGTGATGACCAGCAACCCGGAACTGTTCTGGGGTCTGATTGCGTCGATGTGGATCGGCAATGCGATGCTGATCATCCTGAACCTGCCACTGATAGGCATATGGATCAAGTTGCTGACCGTTCCCTATCGTTGGTTGTTCCCTGCCATCGTGTTGTTCTGCGCCATCGGTGTCTACTCCACCAACAACAACACTTTCGACATCTGGATGGTGGCGATTTTTGGTGTGATCGGTTACCTCTTCATCAAGCTCGGGGCCGAGCCGGCGCCGTTGCTGCTGGGCTTCATTCTCGGCCCGATGATGGAGGAGAACCTGCGCCGCGCGTTGTTGCTGTCGCGAGGTGACTGGAGCGTCTTCGTGACCCGCGGCCTGTCAGCTACCCTGTTGGCGATAGCTGCCTTGCTGCTCATCATCGTCCTGTTGCCGTCGGTGAAGAAGAAACGCGAAGAGACCTTTGTGGAAGAGTGAGGCGCGCCTCTTCCTGACGGTTGGTTGGTCAGGGTTTC
Organism: Betaproteobacteria bacterium; assembly: GCA_031416215.1. GTDB lineage: Bacteria > Pseudomonadota > Gammaproteobacteria > Burkholderiales > Burkholderiaceae_C > CAISIP01. The sequence continues at coordinate 13,225 of JANOTG010000161.1, read as the reverse complement.
TTCTTTGCCAGCGCGGCGGCAGGTTTTGCAGCTGGTCGTGCTGCCGGTTTGGCCGACGTGTTCGACGGTGCCGGTGCCATGGTGGCTGCTGCTGCAGCGGCGGTCGCCGCATTGCGCCGCTGCTCGGCGGCGGCCAACTGGTCGATACGTTGCGCCACGGTGATCGAAGGTTTACCGGTCAATGTGTCGAGCCGGTTGCCCATCGCCTGCTCGACCTGATCCATGCGCACCTGAGCCGGTGGGTGGGTGCTGAGAGACAGACTGAAGACCGGGTTGTCCGGGGTGGCCGTACGTAATTGCTGCAGCACAGCCAGCAGGCCATAAGGGTCAAAACCAGCACTGGCAGACAAGGCCACACCCAGGCGGTCCGCTTCGAATTCGTCGTCCTGGTCCAGCCCTTTGGCATACAGGTTGCGTCCCAGTGCCAGCAGCTGGGACGACAGTGCGCCGCCCAGGTTGTTGTTGAGTTGGGAGCCAATCAGCTGGGTAATCGCTCCGGCGCGCGCTGTCTTTCGCATGGCCGCCAAGTGGTGGCGTTGTGCGACATGGACAATTTCATGCGCCAGGATGCCTGCCAGTTCGGATTCGTCGGCTACCCGGTCCACTATGCCTTTGGTCACGAAGACGTAACCACCCGGGGCAGCAAAGGCGTTGAAGCCGTTATCGTCCAGCACGGCAAAAGTCCAGGGCAAGTCCGGTCGCGTCGACTGCAGGCTGATCCAGCGGTCCAGCTGGTTGACATAACGCTGCAAGGCCATGTCCGGGTGCAGCGGTTTGCTGCCAAGCAGCACGGCGGCAAGCTGGCGTCCGATTTCCAGCTCCTTCGCGTCGTCGATTGTTTCCGTCGATTGCGACAACAGGCTGAACAGGTCGGACGCCTGGCCGGCGCTTGCGACGCCTTTGCCTGCCGTATTGCCAACCAGTGCATTCCCCAATAGGCCGCCGGGAGAAATTGGTGTGGCGGGAACTGCCGGCACCGGCACCGCATTTTGCGCCGGTCGCACCAGCTGCTGGAATATGTTCAGCGCTTTCGACGCATCCTGGCCCTGCGCTGGTGCGGGGCCGACCACGCTGGCGCAACACAGAAAGTAGGCGATAGTTCGCAATGGCAGGCGGGCCGCTGGTGCCCGGCGCTGGCGGTACTGTCTCATCGGTCGCTGCCGCTGGTTCTGGCGTCCGTCGCGGTGCCGCCAGCCGCGCCGCGCGCCGGCAATGCGGGTACTGGCAAGGGCAAAACGGTTTGCGCCACCAGCGCCGCACTGCTGCCGAACTGGCGCGCCTGACCTGCATCCTGGCGCAGCGCTTCGGCCTTTGCCACTGCTTCCAGGTTGGGTTGTGCGTTGTTGATGTCTTCAGCCCCCAGCCCACGTATCCCGACGGTGGACGTTGCCGTGGTGGTTGCCGGTTGCGCCGTCCCGCGCCCAAAGAAGCTGGTAAGACCGCGCAAGGCGCCGGTCGTCGTGCTGCCCCCTTGTGTCGGCACGCCCGCGCCAGCATCGAACATATGCACCCACCCCGCAACGCCCTGGGCCGTGCGCACCTCGATCCACGGCCCCTGGCGGCTTCCGAGTCGGGTGACCTGGCTTTGCGCCGGCAATGCGGCCAGACTGCGAGCCGCCTCTTGAGGTGCCTCGCGCAACTCGGTCGGACGTTTGATTACCAGTGGTTCGACGGGTATCTGGGCCTGCGCGCCGGTCGCGCCGACGGCAAACAGCCATGCTACAGCGATTGCTTTGTGCATCGTCATCCGCATTCCTCCGCCGCCATTGTCACCAAGTCCGCGCAGTGCGAAGCGCCTGTGGGCCTGCGCCGCCGTCAGTGGCGGGACGTCATCCCTGCGCGTCGAGTACCGACTGGCGCAGGCGGTTCGGAGCCAGTGCACCAGCCGAGTCCAGAATCGGGTAAGCGATGGAGCAGATATGCGAGTTGATGCGTTTGAGGTCGCTGATCAGATCCAGATGCAGCGAGCTGGTCTCTATGCTTTGTACCGTGTTCAGGGCCAGGCGGCCCAAATGGGTCGATGCATATTCGCGTTCGAGGTCGCGAAAACGGGTCTTCTCCTCCAACAGCTTTTGCGCGTCGCGCACGTTGCCATGCAGGAACACACTCATTCCCAGGCGCAGGTTGTCGACCAGCCGCGCATGCAGGTCGCTGATCTCCGTCATTCCGGCATCCGAAAACTCCCGCCCCGGATTGATCTTCTTGTCCTCGATGTCGATCAGGATGCGCTCCACGATGTCACCAATCTGCTCCATGTTGATGGTGAAGCTGATGATGTCGGTCCAGCGCCGACCCTCGCTTTCGCTCAGCGCCTCGCGCGATATCTTGGTCAGGTAATACTTGATGTCGGTGTACAGCTCGTCGACCGTGTCGTCCATCTTGCGCAGGTCCTGCGACAACTTGCGGTCATTGAGGCGGATCACCCGCGCCATGCCGGTGAGCATGGCCTCGACCACATCGGCCTGGTGCATGGACTCCCGCACGGCACAGGATATGGCCAACGAAGGGGTGGCCAGCGCACTGGCGTCGAGATGGCGCTGACGCCCGGCGACCGAGTTGTGCTCCGGCTTGGGCAGGAGTTTTTCCACCCAACGCGCCACCACCTGGGTAATACCGATGAACAGCAGTCCGACCATGATGTTGAAGCTCAGGTGGAATAGCACCACGACCGTTGCCGTATCCGGCATCCAGGGGCGGGCGTGCTGCAACCACAGGCTGATCAGGGGCGCCGCAGCCACGATTCCAATGACCTTGAAAACCAGGTTGCCCAGCGGCACCTGGCGCGTCTGCACGTTGGCGCTGAGGGTTGTGAGCACGGCCAACAGTCCGCTACCCAGGTTGGCGCCCAGCACCAGCCCGAGCGCCACGTCGATGGGTATGACGTTGGTACTCACCAGCGTGGCGGTGAGCAGCACGATGGCCAGGCTGGAGTAGGAGACCACGGCCAATACCGCCCCGACTGTGATCTCGAGCAGCAGGTCACTGCTGAGGGACGCCAGCAAGGCCTTGACCGCCGGTGCCTTGGTCAGGACGGTGGCAGACACAGATACCAGGTTCAAGGCGAGCAGCATCAGGCCCAGGCCGATCAGGATGCGCCCGACCCGGCCCACCGTCGTCGACTGGCGGGCGATAAAGAGGACGACGCCAACAAAGATGAAAAGTGGTGAAAGCCACGACAGGTCACGCGAGAAGACCACCGCCATCAGGCTGGTACCGATGTCTGCACCCAGCATGACTGCGAGGGCCGACGGCAGGCTCATCAGCCCTTGGCCAACAAAGGATGCAACGATGAGTGCCGTCGCGGTACTGGACTGCACCAGGGCGGTGACACCGAGGCCGGAGACCACCGCATGAAGCCGGTTGCTGGTGCTTTTCGCCAGCACATTGCGCAGGCTGGCACCGAGAACCCGCAATATGCCTGTGCGCACCAGTTGCGTGCCCCAGACCAGCAAGGCGATGGCGGCGAGTAGATTCAGCAGGTGGGTCAAGTCATTCCTCAGCGGGCGCGTCGCACGCGCAGGATCTCGTCCAGTATCAGTGCAGTGGCCCCGATGGTAATGGCACTGTCGGCGATGTTGAAAGAGGGAAAGTACCAGCCAGCATAATGAAACTGCAGAAAATCGACCACATGACCATACAGCAGGCGGTCAATCACGTTGCCCACGGCACCGCCCAGCACACAGGCCAGCGCCAGCGAGAAAAGCCGCTGCGAGGCATGCGAGCGCAACAGCCACACGATGAAACCGGCTGCAACCACGCCGATGCCGGTGAAGAACCAGCGTTGCCAGCCGGATGCACCTGCCAGGAATGAGAAGGCGGCCCCGGAGTTATGTACCCGTACAAGATTGAAGAAGCTGGTGACCAGGGTGCTGTCGCCCAGCGCCATGGTGCCGATCACCAGAACCTTGGTGAACTGGTCGGCGATCAGGATGATGAGGGCCAATCCGAGCCATGGCAACATGCTCGCGGCTGCGGACGCGGGTGCCCGTGCCATCAGGCGCAGACCCGGTGTTCGCCGGGGCCAAACAGGTTGCTGGTGCAACGCGCACAGATGCCTGGGTGGGCCGGGTCGTGGCCCACGTCCGATCGGTAGTGCCAGCAGCGCTCGCACTTGGGCTCGGTCGACGCTGCAGCCGCCAGCGTCAGGTCGTCGGCCGCAACCACGTCGGCACGTGAGGTGATGAGGATCAGGCGCAGGTCATCACCCAGCGACCGGGCAAGTTCCAGGTCGGTGGGCGCCAGACCCAGCCGCAGATCGACCTGCAGGGACGATCCGACCCGGCCGTCGGCGCGCAGCACTTCGATCTCCTTGTTGACCAGATCGCGGATCTCGCGCAGTCGGCTCCAGCGTGCCAGCAATTGCGCATCCGGCGTGTCCATCGCGGCATAGGTCTCCAGAAACACCGACTCCGAGTGGCCGAACACCTGCCAGGCCTCTTCTGCCGTGAAACTCAGGAATGGCGCCATCCAGCGCAACATCGCGTGGGTGATGCGCCACAGCGCGGTTTGGGCGCTGCGCCGTGCCAGTGACTTGGGTGCGGTGGTGTAGAGCCGGTCTTTCAGGATGTCAAGGTAAAACGCGCCGAGGTCCTCACTGCAGTAGATCTGCAACTTTGCCACCACCGGGTGGAATTCGTAGACCTTGTAGTGCGCCAGAATTTCCGCCTGCAGCTGGGCCAGGCGCGCCAGTGCATAACGGTCAATCTCCAGCAGGTCGTCGTCGGCGACCACGTCGGCCACCGCATCGAAGTCGCTCGTGTTTGCCAGCAGGAACTTGAGTGTGTTGCGCACACGGCGGTAGGTGTCCACGACACGGGCCAGGATTTTCTCGTCACCAGCGATATCGCCTGAATAGTCACTGGCTGCAACCCACAGGCGGATGATTTCAGCACCCAGTTTGCGCCAGGTTTCCTGGGGGTCAACACCGTTGCCCAGGCTCTTGCTCATCTTGCGGCCCTGGCTGTCCACCGTGAAACCATGTGTCAGCAGGCCGCGGTAAGGCGCCCGGCCCTCCATGGCACAGGCCGTCAGCAAGGAGGAGTGGAACCAGCCGCGGTGTTGGTCGTGGCCTTCGAGATACAAGTCGGCCTCCGGCCCCTCGGCATGCCCGCCGCCGCTGTGTGAACCCTTGAGGACCGTGGTGTGGGTCGTGCCGGAGTCGAACCAAACCTCCAGAATGTCGTTGCTCTTGGTGTAGTCCGCGGCGTCCGCATCGCCGAGGATGGATTGCGTGCTGGCTTTGCTCCAGGCCTCGATCCCGCCCTGCTCGACCATGCTTGCCGCCTGATCGAGTATTTCCATGGTGCGCGGGTGTAGTTCGCCGGTATCGCGATGAAGGAAAAATGGCAGTGGCACGCCCCAACTGCGCTGGCGACTGATGCACCAGTCCGGTCGGCCGGCAATCATGTCGCGCAGCCGCGTCTTGCCGTTCTCGGGGTAAAACGCGGTTTCTTCGATCGCGGCAAGCGCCAGCTGGCGCAGCGTTGCGGGGGCCTTGTCTTTGGTGAACACCCCCTCGCCCTCGTCCATGCGGATGAACCATTGGGCAGCGGCGCGGTAGATCACGGGCGTCTTGTGGCGCCAGCAATGCGGATAACTGTGGGTGATGGTTGTGGTTGCGAACAGGCGATCCGCATTACGCAGGGCATCGATGATCTGCGGGCAGGCCTTCCAGATATTCATCCCACCAAACAGCGGCAGTTCTGGCGCATATTGGCCGTTACCCAGCACCGGGTTCAGGATGTCGGTCAGCGCCATGCCATGGGCGACGCAACTGTTGAAGTCTTCGACCCCATAGGCCGGGGAGGAATGCACCAGCCCGGTGCCGTCGTTGGCAGTGGCGTAGTCGGCCAGGTAGACCGGAGCCAGGCGGTCATAACCGGCGTCTACATCGGCCAGTGGATGTCGGAAGCGGATATCGGCCAGCGCCTTGCCTGGCGAAGTGGCCAGCACCGTGCCGACCAGCTGGTAACGCTCCATGCATGATTCAACCAGACTGGCGGCCAGCAGCAGCAGGCCGCGCGGCGTATCGACCAGGGCGTATTCGAGATCGGGATTGAGGTTCAACGCCTGGTTGGCCGGAATGGTCCAGGCGGTGGTTGTCCAGATCACGGCGAACGCCGGGGCCTGCAGTGACGGCAGCCCGAAGGCTGCGGCCAGGCGCTGTGGCTCGGCGCACACAAAACCGACATCCAGCGTCTGCGACTTCTTGTCGGCGTATTCGATCTCGAACTCGGCCAATGAGGAGCCGCAGTCGAAACACCAGTAGACCGGCTTGAGACCGCGATAGACGAAACCGCGTTCCATGACCCGTTTGAAGGCGCGGATCTCATCGGCCTCATTGCGAAAGTCCATGGTCCGGTAGGGGCGGTCCCATGCGCCAAGTACACCGAGGCGCTTGAAGTCCGCCATCTGGAGGCTGATTTGTTCGGTGGCAAAAGCGCGGCTCTTGGCCTGCATGTCGTCACGCGGCAGGTTGCGGCCGAACTTCTTTTCGATTGCGTTTTCGATCGGCAGGCCATGGCAGTCCCAGCCTGGGATGTACTGCGCATCGAAGCCCTCGAGCTGGCGTTCCTTGACAATCATGTCCTTGAGAATCTTGTTCACCGCATGCCCCATATGGATCTGTCCATTGGCATACGGGGGGCCGTCGTGCAGGATGAACTTCGGCGCGCCAGCACGTGCAACCCGCAGTCTCTGGTAGAGGCCCTTGTCGTCCCATTCCCGGGCCCAACCGGGTTCGCGTTTGGGCAGGTCACCACGCATCGGAAACGGTGTCTCCGGAAGGTTGAGGGTTTTGCGGTAGTCAGTTTTTTCAGTCATGGCTTGGTGGCTGCCGCCAATGGGGCTGGCGGTGGTGAGAAGCGTCTGGAAACCAAAGCGTCCGCAGCGGACCGGATATTGCTTTGACGGTGGACGACGGCGAAAGATGATCCGCAGGCCTGTCAGCATGCCAGGCAGCGCGCACCCTTCGCCGGCTAAATTCGGTCGCGTGTGGTTTGCCGGTGCGTCTCGGTGTGCATCGCTGCAAAGAAGGCACGCGCTTGATCGCAGTCGCGGGCGATGCCGCTCATCAACGCATCCAGGCCGTCGTACTTGATCTCGTCATGCAGTTTGTGCAGCAATTCCACACCGATGATTTTACCGTAGCCGTCGTCGGACCCAAGGGCGTGCGGCCAGTCCAGGCAATGCGTCTCCAGCAGAACCCTTCCGCCATTGACGTCGCTGGGGTCCAGCGACGGACGCACACCCAGATTGGCGACACCCGCAATGGCAGTTGCTGTCAGCCCATGCACCAGCACTGCAAAAATGCCGCTGGCGGCAGGTTTCCAGTGCGCAAATCGCAGGTTGAGCGTGGGGAAGCCCAGGCTGCGGCCGAGTTTGCGGCCATGGACCACATGGCCCGAGATGCGGTAGGGCCGTCCAAGAAGTCGCGCCGCATCACCCATTCGGCCTTGACCCAGGGCTTCACGTACCGCCGAGCTCGACACACGCAAGCCGTGCACCTCGTAGCTGTTCATGCGGGCAACGTCAAACCCCGCCGCCTCGCCCGCCGCATCGAGCATGGCATAGTCGCCCACGCGTTGTGCTCCGAATCGGAAGTCGTCCCCGACCAGCACATACCGGGCACCCAGGCCGCGGGTCAATACCCCTTCGACAAAAGCGGCCGGAGACATTGCCGCAACGCGCGGGTTGAACGGCAACACCACGGCCTGGTCGACACCGCAGTTCGCCAGATCGGCCAATTTGTCGCGTAGTGTTCCGATGCGTGCTGGCGCGATCTGCTGCCGACCAGCAATTTTCGCAAAGTGGTCTCGCGGATGGGGCTCAAAGGTCAACACACAACTGGGCAGGGAACGTTGTGCGGCCTCGGCGCGCAACAGTGCCAACATGGCCTGGTGGCCACGATGAACACCATCAAAATTTCCAATCGTGACAGCGCACGAAGGTGCCACTTCCTGGTGTTCGAAGCCGCGAAATACTTTCATGCAGGAACCGCCATTGCCGTGCTGAGGTGGCGCCGCGTCGAACCGCGCCCGTCCAATTGTGAGAACAGGTATATTGTGGCTTGGGTTCAGAGTCTGGCAGGACGACGTTTGCTGCGCCGTGCCGCCCGGGTTTGGGCATCCTGGTCAAGGTTGCATCGCGGTGTTTCGGGAGGCGTGTCTTGAAGGTTTTGAAGCTGTCAGCCCAGGGGTTGCCCCAGTCGTGGATTTCGCTGGAGCTGGCCGTCATCCATTACGCGTCGGGGGACGTGCGTTGGGAGGCCGGTGGTGAGGTCGCGGTGTTTCATGGCGGACACAATGCGCGCACCGGCCAACAGTCCATCATCACGGTAAACAGCATCATCGGAACCAAAGGGGTTCCCAACATCAACCCTTTCAGCCTGCGGCCCGGCCTGACCAACGCCAAGCTGTTTGCCCGAGACCGCAACGTATGCGCCTATTGCGGGAACCGTTTTCATGAAGAAGACCTGACGCGCGAACACATCATCCCTTTTGCCCAGCAGGGTGTTGACAGCTGGATGAATGTTGTGACTGCCTGCCGCCCGTGTAACCACCGCAAGAGCAATCGAACTCCGGAACAGGCCCATATGCCGCTTCTGTATGCGCCCTATGTGCCCAGTCTGTGGGAAGACTTCATCCTGCGAAACCGCCGCATTCTGGCGGATCAGATGGAGTTTTTGATGACCCATCTGCCAAAATCGTCGCGGTTGATGGCTTGACCGAGGACTCGGCCAGCAGCGCGCCGAGCAGGAAATAGGTCTCCAGGCGGCCTTTGCCGCGGACTTCGATCGGGCCTCGGCTCTCAAACGCGAAATCATTTGCCAGCTGTCGGAACACTTCTTCGCTGACATGAATCCGGCCCGGCATGCCGGTAGACTCCATCCGGCTTGCCAGGTTGACGGCGTCGCCCCAGACGTCATACAGGAAGCGCTTGAGTCCGATCACGCCAGCCACGGTGGGGCCGATGTGCATGCCGCAGCGCAGTTGTAGCGCGTGACCGTGGTGCAGGTTGTACGCCTGCATGCAGGCAAGCATGTCGATGGCCAGGCGCGCAACCGCCGCACCGCCGCCCTTGCCGACCACCATGTAGGCGTCACCGATGGTCTTGATCTTTTCCACGCCGTATCGGTCAACCAAATGATCGAAACTGGAGAAAATCTCGTTCAGGATCTGTACCAACTCGTCGGGTGAACGGCTGGACGAGAATTCGGTGAAGCCTGCGATGTCCGCGAACAGCACCGCCATGCGCGGGAACTTCTCCGACTTGACAATATTGTTGGCCTTGAGCTCGTCGGCAATCGATGCTGGCAGCGCGTTGTAGAGCACGCGGTCGGCGCGTGCGCGTTCATATTCGACCAGGCGCTTTTCGCGAAAGAGGGCCAGGTTCAGGCGGATCAGGAAGCCGTCCAGCAGGATGGCCACGATGGCCAGTGCGATCAGATTGATCGCGGCACCGCTGGTGTGAAAGGTGTCACGCTGGTCCAGCAGGAAGATAAAAAAGATGACGCCCATGGTGCTGCCCACAACCAGCATCTTGCGCAGTTGGCCAGGGAAGCAAAACACACAGGCCATGGTCAGCAGGAAGATCGCGTAGGTGGAAAGGTCGCCGCTAAGCATCCACGAGATGAACGCAAACCACGAGAACAACAGCGCGCTGGCGATAAAAAAGGCAGTCAGGATGCCCGTGCGTCGCCGGTGGCTCGATCCCCAACGCGTTGCCGCAAGAAACAGCGCGAACAGGACTGCCGCACAGGCATGCCATGCCACCAAAAAACCGTGCTGCGTGTGGCCGCCCCAAATGCCGGCGGCGTGCAGGGCCGGGTCGACAAGCAGCAACATGCAGCCGACGACAACCAGGCCGACCAGCGACATCGGAGCCAGCATCGTGAATGATTTGGCGACCAACCATTGCGCAAAGCCGTTGCTTTCGTCGCCCTGTTGGGCGCGGCGGGTAGCCCACATGTTGCCGGCCATAGAGGCTCCTTTTCGGACCAGACGGACAGGCGCCGCCATCGACGACCGGTCGGAAGTGCTCCCCTGGGACCCAGTCTACCGGCGCGCATCAGCCGTCGTCCAGCCTTGACCGGGGAACAGGGCGCCGCATGTACTGCATATGCAGTACGTCCGGATCACATGACGGCATTTGCGCGCCGGTGGCGGCACGCCATGCGCTTCGCCGCAACTGCCACGGGTTGATAATTTGCGACTGCATGAAAAACATTGTGGTCTTGATATCAGGTGGCGGTAGCAATATGGCGGCAATTGTGGCAATTGCACGACGCGACCAGTGGGAAACGCGATACGGAGCCCGCATCGCGTTGGTCATCAGCAACCGTGGTGATGCGGGTGGACTGTTGAAGGCCGGTAGCCAAGGCATTCGGACCGAAGTGGTCGAGCATCGGGCGTTTTCCGACCGGGCTGGTTTCGAGGCGCAATTGCGGCGTGCCATCGACAGCAGCGATCCCGTGGGCAAACCGGCGCTGGTTGTCATGGCCGGGTTCATGCGGATCCTGACGCCAGAATTCGTGTGTCGCTACGAGGGGCGGTTGCTGAATATTCACCCCTCGCTGTTGCCGGCGTTTCCTGGCCTGCATACCCATCGCAGGGCTCTGGCCGCTGGTTGCCGGTTCTCCGGCGCTACCGTCCATTGGGTGACTGACGCGCTGGACGGCGGCCCCATATTGGCGCAGGCAGTTGTGCCCATACTGGCCGACGACTCGGAGCACGATCTGGCGCAACGTGTCCTGACGCAGGAGCATCTTCTTTACCCGCAGGCCATTGCCCGTGTTTTAGAACAATCCGCCGGCGGCTGAGTCGGCTTGTATCCGGCTGCAGCACGTCATCGTTGCGGGCGGTGCGGCGTGCGACGCTCCTGCATGGGACAATTCCGGCATGCATCCCAAGGCAATACTCGAACTGTGTGCCGAACTGCTTGCTTTGGTCATGCGTTTCGAGCACCCGAGCGATTCCGTCGTGTCGCGATTTTTCCGTGACCACAAGGGGCTGGGGCCACGCGAACGAAGCACGATTGCCGAGACCGTCTATGCCGTGTTGCGGCGTAGATTGTTTTTCGAACACCTTGCCCCTTCTGGAAGCGGTGCACGGCAACGTCGCCTGGCAATCCTGGGGTTTGCAGCGCCGCCGGAGTTCCTCGCCGCCGCGCTGACCGATGTGGAGACCAGGTGGCTGGCGCAATGCCGTGAGGTGCGGCCGTCCGACCTGATGGAGCGCCACCGACACAATTTGCCGGACTGGCTGGCGCAGGCCCTGAAGCAGCAGTTGGGTGCAGGGTTTTGGCCACTGGTGGGCGCGCTGGACCAGATGGCTGGTCTGGATTTGCGGGTAAACACCCTGAAGGCGAAACGCGAGGACGTTCAGAAAGCGCTGGAGAAAAGCGGAATTTCTTCGACGCCGACGCCTTTTTCCCCGTGGGGCTTACGTGTGGCTGGCAAGCCGGCGCTAACCCGCCTGGAGCTGTTTCAGCAGGGGGAGGCGGAGATCCAGGACGAAGGGTCACAACTGCTGGCTTTGCTTGTCGACGCAAAACGCGGTGAGATGGTGGTCGATTTCTGTGCCGGCGCGGGCGGCAAGACGTTGGCGCTGGGGGCCATGATGCGCAATACCGGCCGACTCTACGCATTTGACACATCGGCGCACAGGTTGGACGCCCTCAAGCCCCGGCTGGCGCGCAGTGGCCTTTCCAATGTGCATCCGGCCGCCTTGGCGCATGAGCGTGACGATCGCGTCAAACGCCTGGCCGGAAAGATAGACCGGGTTCTGGTCGACGCACCGTGTTCTGGCTTGGGGACGTTACGGCGCAATCCTGATCTGAAATGGCGCCAAGACGCCAATGCCAGCACCGCCTTGGCATTGGCCCAAACCGCCATCTTGGCAAGTGCGGCCCGACTCGTCAAACCCGGCGGACGACTGGTCTACACCACTTGCAGCTTGCTGGTTCAGGAAAACGAATCCGTCGCAGAGCAGTTCTCCGCCAATAATTCCGACTTTCAGGCTCTCGACGTGGGCGAGGTACTGGCCGACCTGAAGCTGTCTGAGCCGTTTCAGCTTTGTGCGGGCGGCATAAGCGGCCATGGTTTTCTTCGTTTGTGGCCCCACTTGCACCAGACTGATGCTTTTTTTGCTGCAGTTTGGACGAGGAAATAGCGTGATGACGTAATTTTGTCGGTTTTTGATGGTTATTAGTATTTCGGATGGCGTCTTGACGGCATACGGGATAAAATTGTGGGTTTGGACGGCGCTGTGTGCTGGTCCATTTGTGATCAACTGTTATAGCGAGACTGGATACCTATGACGCTCCCCGACTGGGCTGTACTGAACGCGGCGATTGACTGGCTGGCGAATGGATTTTGGGATGTAACGTGGTGGCAGGTCGTGCTCTACACCCTGCTGACGACCCATATCACGATCGCCAGTGTCACCATCTATCTGCACCGACATCAGGCGCACCGGGCCATGGATCTGCATTGGCTGCCGGCCCATTTTTTCCGATTCTGGCTGTGGATCGGCACTGGGCAGGTAACAAAGGAGTGGGTGTCTATTCACCGCAAGCACCACGCGAAGTGTGAAACTGCGGAAGATCCGCACAGCCCGGTTGCGCATGGCATCAAGAAGGTTTTCTGGCAAGGTGCCGAGTTGTACCGCGCCGAGTCCAAAAATCTTGACACATTGAGCCGCTATAGCCAGGGTTGTCCGAATGACTGGCTGGAGCGCAACCTCTATTCGCGTTTCAGTTGGCAAGGCGTAGGCCTGATGATGATCCTCGACCTGACGTTGTTTGGCGCGCTGGGTCTTGCGGTATGGGCGGTTCAGATGGCGTGGATTCCTGTCACAGCCGCCGGTGTCGTCAACGGCATTGGCCATTATTGGGGATATCGCAACTTTGAGGCGCCTGATGCCAGCACAAACATCGTTCCCTGGGGCGTGTTGATCGGCGGCGAAGAATTGCATAACAACCACCACACCTACCCGACATCGGCGAAGTTCTCCGTCAAGCCCTATGAGTTCGACGTGGGCTGGGTATATATCAGTGTGATGCAGAAACTGGGCCTGGCGAAGGTCAAGAAGACGCCGCCCAAATTGCTTCTGGGCAATATTCGTCCAGTCGCCGATGAGAAGACACTGGAGGCTTTGATTGCCTATCGCTACGAGATGATGGCTGCTTATGCGAAGGATCTGCGGCAGGCCTGCCAGTCGGAAAT
>JANOTG010000160.1:0-11034 GCA_031416215.1 Betaproteobacteria bacterium | reverse complement strand
GCCTGGCCGGTGACCCGCGCACAAGCGCTGCAATCCCTGCAGGCCTTCGTCACCGAGCGTCTGCCGCTGTTTGGACGGTACCAGGACGCCATGTGGCCGGGTGACCCGTGGCTGTACCACGCGCACCTGTCGGCCGCGCTCAACCTGAAGTTGCTCAACCCGCGCGAGGTGGTGGCGGCTGCGGAGTCGGCGTTCCATGGCGGGCACGTGCCCCTGGCCAGCATCGAGGGCTTCATCCGCCAGATCCTGGGATGGCGCGAGTATGTGCGTGGCATCTACTGGACCCAGATGCCCGGATATCTGGAACGCAACACACTCGATGCCCATCAGGATCTGCCCGGCTGGTACTGGAGCGGGGCCACCGACATGGCCTGCCTGCGCGACGCGCTGCAGCAGACGCTGACCCACGGTTATGCGAACCATATCCAGCGCCTGATGGTCACTGGCCTGTTCGCGTTGATGCTGGGTGTGGACCCCAAACAGATACACGCCTGGTACCTGGCGGTGTATGTCGATGCGGTGGAATGGGTCGAGTTGCCCAACACCCTGGGCATGAGCCAATATGCCGACGGCGGCGTGATGGGCAGCAAACCCTATATCGCCACCGGCAAGTACATCCAGCGCATGAGCCCGCACTGCAAGGGCTGCCGCTACGACCCGGCACAGCGCAGCGGCGACACGGCCTGCCCGTTCACCACTTTGTACTGGGACTTCCTGATGCGCCATGAAGCGGCACTGGCCGGCAATCCGCGCATGGCGCTGCAGGTGAAGAACGTCGCCCGCCTGACCGATGCGCAGAAGCAGGCAGTGCGCGAACGTGCAGCCGCAATTCGGCTGGGTGAGGTCGGATCAGAAGCTGTGCCCGGCTTCGAGGCCACGACGAAGCGGGGTCCGCGTGCTTGAGACCTTCGCGCCCACATGCACCGCCGCGCAAGCGCGTATCGCCGCCGTGCGGCCGGCCGCCTACGCCCGCACCCGCAACGCCCTCGACGGCGCAGTCACGGGGCTGTCACCTTACATCACACACGGCTTTGTGACACTGACCGACGTGCTGAATGGAGTCGCGGCGCGCCACACCCTGGACATGCAGCACAAGTTTGTATTCGAGTTGGGCTGGCGTGCCTATTTCCGCCATGTCTGGCAACACCGTGGCGAGGGCATCCTGCAGTCATTGCACGAAGGGCTGCTGCCCGAAGAAGCCTACGCCCGCGCTCTGCCGGCCGACATCCGCCAGGGCACCACCGGCGTCCCGGTGGTGGACCAGGCGGTGCGAACGCTCTACACCACCGGCATGCTGCACAACCACGCGCGGATGTGGCTTGCCAGTTACGTCGTACACCTGCGCCGGGTGCACTGGCGCACCGGCGCCGACTGGCTGTACGGCCACCTGCTCGATGGCGACCTGGCCAGCAACCACCTCAGCTGGCAGTGGGTCGCCGGCACCGGAAGCAGCAAGCCCTATCTGTTCAATGCCGAGAATGTGGCCCGCTACGCACCTGCCTGCTGGCACAGCCCGGGCAGCCTGATCGACACCTCCTACGAGGCGCTGGATCACATGGCGCGGCGGCCGACAGCGGTGCTGCAACCGGCAGGCAACGACGCTGAACGACCTGCCAGCGGCCGCCTGGACGCACCTCCCTTGAGCGCACAACCGCCGGACGGGTTCGGTCTGACGGAGCCCGATGCCGCTGCCGTGCGTGGCCGCGACGTCTGGCTGGTACACCCCTGGAGCCTGGGCGAACTGCCGTCCGGGTTGGCAGCAGACACGCTGGTGATCGGTATCTACCTGACCGACTTTCATCGGGACTGGCCTTGGAGCGAGCGGCGCTGGCGCTTCGTTGGCAGCCGCATGGCCGAACTGGCGAGCCTGTGCTGGCACGGTGACGCCGCATCCATCGGCGCCGCGCTGCGAGGCGCCCGGCGTGTGCGCAGCATTGCCGAGCCGCACCTGGCACTGTGGCTCCCGCGCTGGGCCACCTGCGAGGCTGCTGCCGTGTTGTTTCCAGCAGTCGATCGACGCTGCGACTCTTTTTCGAACTGGTGGACACGCGCTTCGCGAGGCCTGCGTTCGGCCGCCGACCTGCTGGCCGTGAACGAGGTGCCGGCATGCTGACCGACTCCGTGCCTGCCGCACCGTCGCTCACTGTGCTGTACGACGGCGCCTGTCCGTTGTGCCGTCGGGAGATCGCGGTCTACCGTGGACTGCAGTCGAACCAGCCGCTGTGTTTTGCGGACGTCAGCGACCCCGCCCTGCCACTACCCGCCGGAACCACACGCGAGCAACTGATGGCGCGTTTTCATGTGCGCAGCCGCGACGGCCGGTTGCTCAGCGGCGCAACTGCCTTTTTGGCGCTGTGGGCAGCGTTGCCGGGCTGGCGCTGGCTGGCCCTGGTCGGCCGTCTGCCTGGCGCCGTCTGGACGATGGAGCGCCTGTACCGATTTTTTCTGCGCTGGCGGCCCGCGCTGCAGCGCTGGGCGTCCCGCCTGGAGCGCCCTGACGCGGCGCGTTGATTCACCCACTTCCTGACTGGATTACTCCCCATGACCTCCATCGCTCTCGTTACCGGTGCCAGCGGCGGCATCGGCCGCGCCCTCGCCCGCCATTTGACAACCCAAGGGTTTCGTGTCGCCGCCGTAGGGCGCGACGCCAGCCGCCTGGTTGACGTCGAGGCCAGCCTGCGGCTGACCGCGGACACGACCACGCCCGAGGGCGCTGCATCGGCGGTCGCCGCCTGCCAGGAGGCGTTTGGCGCCGCGCCCACGCTGCTGGCGCACTGCGTCGGCAGCACTCTGATTGCGCCCCTGCACCGCACACGTGCGGAGTCCTACCGCGAAATCATCCGCGTCAACCTCGACAGCGCCGTCTTCATGCTGCAGGCCTGGATCGCCGGGCTCAAGGGCGACCGCGGCGCGGCGGTGTTTGCCAGCTCGGTGGTGGCGCGCATCGGCGTCGCCAACCATGAAGCCATCGCCGCCGCCAAGGGTGGGGTCGAGGCCATGGTGCGCAGCGCGGCAGCCACCTATGCCGCGCAAGGAGTACGGGTGAATGCAGTGGCGCCCGGAATGACTGAGACACCGATGACGGCTGGCATGCTGAAGATGCCTGCCATGCGCGAGGGCGCCTCTCGCCAATACCCGCTGGGTGGTGTGCAAAGCGCCGAGCAGGTGGCCGACGCCATGGCCTGGTTGCTGGGCGATGGCTCAGCCCGCCTTACCGGCCAGGTGCTTGCGGTGGACGGCGGCTTCACCACTGTGCGGCCACTGGTGAAGTGATTTGCCATGGCAAGGAGGTTTGACAAATGAGCGACGCGTCGCGCTGCTGCGGTAGCGGAACCTGCATCATCGACAGCCAGGGGCACTGCTGGTGTGGCCAACGCTGGGACGGGGAGAAGATGTGCCCGGCGCAGACCGCCTCTTCCGCGCCGGCCGTTCCCGGGTCCGCAACGGAATCGAAGTCGTCCCGTCTGGTCCGTGACGCGCAGGCTTCGTTCCCCGGCGTCGGGTCTGGCGCGCAGACATGACACCAGCCGCGCTGGTCTGGTTCAAGCGCGATCTGCGCATCCGCGACCACGCACCGCTAGCCGAGCGTGCATCTGGCCTTCGGCACACTATCGATGCGCTGCGTGCACCGGGCCACCGAATCGTGTATCGCCGCCACCACCGATCGCAACCTGGCCTATGCACTGCGCGGTTTCTCCAGTCGCCTGCGCTGGCACTGCCACTTCATGCAAAAACTCGAAGACGAGCCCGCCATCGAGTGGCGCAACGTGGCGCGTTCGGTGGATGGGCTGCGCCCGGGCGATGGTTTTCATCCGAGCGCGATCGACCAGGAACGCCTGCAGGCGTGGCGTGAAGGCCGCACCGGCTATCCCATGGTCGACGCCTGCATGCGCAAGTTGTGCGCCACCGGTTGGTTGAACTTCCGCATGCGTGCCATGCTGGTCAGCTTCGCGGCCTACCACCTGTGGCTGCACTGGCGCGAGCCGGGGCTGTTCCTGGCACGCCAGTTCCTCGACTTCGAGCCGGGCATCCACTGGAGTCAGATGCAGATGCAATCGGGAACCACCGGCGTCAACACACTGCGCATCTATTCGCCGACCAAGCAGGCCCGCGATCAGGACCCGCAAGGTCTCTACATCCGGCAGTGGGTGCCGGAGATTGGCAGTACCTCCTACCCCGCCCCGATCGTCGATGAACGCGTGGCCGTGGCAGCCGCGAAGGAGAGTCTCTATGGCCTGCGCCGGACCAGCGAGTCCCATGCCGAAGCCCAGGCGATCCAGCAAAAACACGGCTCCAGAAAAAGCGGCTTGCCGCCGACTGCCAACAGATCACGCAAAAGCCGCCCCGCGCCCACCAACCAAAACCAACTGTTTTAGCCAGCGCGCGGGCCGGCATAGCGCCGCTCCAGGTAATCGATGATGGCGGCCGATTCGTACAGTTTCGTCCCGGTGTTGGGGTCTTCCAGGTAGGGCACCTGAACCCGACCGAGCTCAGCCAGAACCTGCGCACGCCGACCGCCTGGGCGCGGTTGATACGGCCCGGGCTTGAGCCGCATCACCGCCGGACCCATGTCGGCCCATTGCTCTTTTCCCACGTTGTGCAGCACATAGGCCAACTCCAGTTCGGTCAGGCGCTCGCGTACCAGCCGCGAATACGGGCTGGACTCGAAACTCCACAACTCCAGCAGTTTCTTGGGTGCAGACGCCGGTCTGCAGCGGATGCCACGCATGCCACGCACCGCCAAGCCCAGGCCAGCCACCACCGGCCGCAAGCCGCTGGGGCGATAAAGCCAGGGCGTGGCTTGCCCACCATAGGTCATGAACAAATAGTCCACAATGGCTTGTGACTCGTACAGCACCGTGCCGGTGTTTGCATCCACCAGCAGCGGGAACTGCTCCTTGCCGCCCCGCTTTTTTGCTCGCGGCCGAAACCGCCTACCTCCCTTGGGGCACGGATAAATCTCCGCGTCCAGCCCCAGCGCCGTCAGCGCCTCGCGCACACTGCGGCAATACGGGCTGCCCTCCATGTCATACAGCTGGAGGCGCTGTTGGGGCTGCACCGCCGCTTTGACGATGCTGGTGCCGCGCCAGGCGCTCAGGGTCGAGCTGAGCAGCGAGCCGATGACATTGGCTTGGTGCAATACAGAATTTGGCATGGCGGCGCTCCGGGAAGGGGTTGAACATACCAGCTTTGAGGCACTGGCGCTGCATGCTGGCCGCCGGTTGGCCGCGTCACTGCGGCGACAGCCGCCCTGCGGGTAACTGCCAATGGAGTCGAACAACCGAAGCTGTTACCTTGCTGATGTGACCAAACCGTTTTCCAACCCTTGAGGAACCCCATGAAATTGAAAGCACTCGTACTTGCAGCGTGTATGACACTCGCCATCAGCGCCCAGGCGGCGCCGCCAACGTATTTCGTCGATAGCGCCAAGCTGCCGTTTACCGAATTGGCCGGTTTAACGTCGCAGCGTTTGTGGGGCGTGCACAACGGCGCCGGTTATCGGATCGAAGTGCCTGCCAACTGGAACGGTGAGTTGGTCATGTGGGCTCATGGTTATCGCGGGACCGGCCTGGAACTCACCGTGAGCAACCATCCGCTGCGGTCGTACCTGGTGGCCAAGGGGTACGCCTGGGCGGCTTCGAGTTACAGCCGCAATGCCTACGATCCGGCCCAAGGCGCCAAGGACACGCACGCGCTGACACAGCTGTTCAACGGCAAGGTCGGAAAGCCTGCGCGCACCTACATCTCGGGCGAATCCATGGGCGGGCATATCACTGGCATCGTCGCCGAACAGTGGCCGAAGACGTATGCCGGCGCGATGCCGGTCTGCGGCGTGATGGGTGACTACGAATTGTTCGATTATTTCCTCGACTTCAACTTGGCGGCGCAGACCCTCTCCGGCATTGGTGCGGTGTATCCGTTTGGGCCGGATTACCTTACCACCACAGTGCCCAGCACCAAGGCGGCCTTGGGTCCGGCATTTCCCTTTGCCCTGAACCCCTATGGTCAGGACTTCAAATCGCTGGTTCAATTGCGATCAGGCGGCGTACGACCGATCTTCGAGCAAGGCTTCTTGTTCTGGAACGCGATCGTCCCCGGGAACTTTCTGTTTGGCCTCGGTGTTGGCGACGGCACCCTGCCGCGCCAGCCCGGCGTCGCGGTGCAGAACTCGGACGTCGTCTACCAGTTTGACACCAACACAGACCAGTCCGCCGCCGAGGCGCACTTCAACGCCACGGTGCAGCGCGTCACCGCCGATCCGCAGGGGCGGCGCAACAATGGCCTGGCCAATGTGCCTCCCACCACCGGCGACCTGAAGATACCGATGCTGACCCTGCACACGCTGGGCGACCTGTTCGTGCCGTTCCACATGCAACAGGAATACGCGCGGCGGGTCGAAAGCAAAGGGGCATCGAAGTTCCTGGTGCAACGGGCCACACGCGACTTTGGGCATTGCTCCTTCACCGGGCCGGAAATGGTGAAAACCTTTGAAGACCTCGTGACGTGGGTCAAGGGCGGGGTCAAGCCCGCCGGTGACCAGGTATTGGATGCCGAAATCGTCGCACAACCTGACTTCGGCTGCACGTTCACCGACAAGGCATCGCCGCGTTTGTGGAACCAGGTTCCGCAACTTGCATTTCTGACGCCTCAGTCCTGCCCTGCAGCGCCCTGATTTCGGGTTCAAGCCAGTCTGCCAATGGCCAGGGGAGCCAAAGGCGGGCTGGCGCCGTACGCATGCACGTTTCTCCGGCGGATTGCATTACCCCGGTAAAGTGATACCATGACGCGATGCAGAAATATCAGACAAAACTCACGTCACAAGGGCAGGTTTCCGTGCCTGCGCCAGTGCGCAATTTCTTGCACCTGATTCCCGGGTCGGTGCTGGTTTGGACGCAGGAGGGTGACCGGGTTGTCGTGGAGCGTGCCAGACGCCACAACACGAGCGAAGTGCATCAGGCGCTGTTTTCTGAGGGTCTGCCGAGCGGCGCTGGCACGACCAAGACCCTGACCGAACTCAAGCAGGGGATTCGCGAACAGGTCCGACGCCGACATGCTCGCGGTTGACACCAATGTACTGGTGCGTCTTCTGGTGCGCGACGACGCGCGGCAGGCGCTCGCCGCAGACCAGGCCATTGCCAAGGGGGCCTGGGTCTCGCACTTGGTGCTGGCCGAGGCGATCTGGGTTCTTGATGCGGTATACGCCCGCACCCCAAAACAATTGATTGCTGCGCTCGACCTGCTGCTGGTTCACGAGAGCCTGGTGCTGCAGGACGCCGACGTCGTGAGCGCAGCACTGACGCAATTTCGCACTAAACCGGCACTGGGCTTTTCGGATTGTCTGGTGCTGGAAATTGCCCGAAAGGCCGGACACATGCCGCTCGTCACATTCGACAAGGCCCTTGCCACATCGCCCGGGACGCAGAAGCTGTAGCAAGGTGGTGAGCTTGCGCATCGGTCAGGTCACTGGCCACCTCGCTTCACACGCTGGTTGCCGCCGAAATCGGCCCATCAACTTGATACATGCCCCTGCTGCGCACATGACGGGCATGCGCGCTCGCTAGCTGGCAACCAGGATTGCGCCATCTGGCCAGCACAATAACTGCCACTGATGCAGTGGGTCACCGGCGTCGCAACATTTCGGTTCTACAGCTGCTTCCGCGCTTCACTTTGAGTACTAGCGGCCGGCTTTAGAGCACATTGTCTGGCTCCAACAGACTGGGTCCTGACATTCGACTCGTCGATCTGCCTTCTCCGCAGCAGTCATTGGATCTCGGGCGCCCGGGTCTGCAATATGGCGATCAAATCGAAGTACGGTGCACCCGCATCCGGCCATGAGCGGTTTCTACCCAGCGGTGCTTCCGGACAGCGATTGGCGGGGCAACCTGCCCCAAATCGTGTGATCGGCAAGCCCTCTTCCGAAATACAATCGACGCGCCCAAGACCCCCGCGGGCGCGCAGAACCTTGTCGCGGCGCCGTTGGACGACACCCGGAGCAAAATGATCCAAGCCGAACTTCCCGCCAACGAAGCCGAGCGCAGCGCATTCATCCACGATCGCCTGAAGATCCTCAACACGCCGCTAGAGGACCGTTTTGAGCGCATCACGCGGATGGTCTGTTTCCTGCTGAAGGTGCCGATATCGGCGGTCTCCCTCGTCGTCGACGACACGCAGTGGTTCAAGTCCATTCAGGGCCTGAACGCGAGCGGCACGGCGCGCAACGTGGCGTTCTGCGCTCACACCATCCTCGGCGACGACATCTTGGTGGTGCCCGACGCCCGGGCCGACGAACGCTTCCACGACAACCCGCTGGTCACCGAAGACCCGAGCATCCGCTTTTACGCCGGCCAGCCGCTGACGCTCGGCGATGGGCTGCGCGTCGGTGCGTTATGCGCGATCGACCGCGTGCCGCGCCAGATCACCGACGAAGAGAAGCAGGTGCTGCGCGACCTCGGCAAGCTGGTCGAGCGGGAGCTCATCTCGCAGGAGATCTCGGAGTCGTTCGCCGGCCTCGTGCAAGAGATCCAGGAGACCAAGCGCGCTTCGCTGATCGATCCGCTGACGCGCGTCTGGAACCGTACCGGCATGGGGCAGATCCTGGCCCGCGAGTGGAAGCGTGCGTCGCGAACGCAGGGCGCGCTGGCGGTGCTGTTCATCGACCTCGACGACTTCAAGCGCATCAACGACACCCACGGGCACCAGGTCGGCGACGCGGCGCTGCGCCATGCGGCCAAGTTCCTGCTCGGTGCGCTGCGCGAGACCGACGTCGTCAGCCGCTGGGGCGGCGACGAGTTCCTCGCCGTGCTGCCTGACTGCACCGAAGAGGGGCTGCGGCGCATCTGCGAGACGCTGGCTGAGAACCAGAAGACCCTGGTGATCGAAGGCCACGACGCCCCCGACGGACCACCTGTCCAAATCAGGTTCAGCGTCGGCGGCGCCACCGTCGTCCCCGGAACCCAGACGCTGGAGGCGCTGCTCGAGCGCGCCGATCAGGCGATGTACAAGATAAAAAGAGCCGATCGCAGTGGGCGCGGAGGTGAAGGTCGATGAGCTACCCCGTTCCTGCCAACGAAAGCCAGCGCCTGGCGATCCTGAACGCCCTTGAGGTCCTCGACACCCCGCTAGAGGAGCGCTACGAGCGCATCACCCGCCTGCTTGCCAAGGCGCTGTCGGTGCAGGGCGCCGCCATCTCCTTCGTCGACCGCGACCGCGTGTGGTTCAAGTCGATCACCGGCGCCGACCTGACCGAGACGTCGCGAGACGCCTCGTTCTGCTCACACGCGATCTGCGAAGACGGCCTCTTCGTCGTCGAGGACGCGAGAGACGATCCGCGCTTCGCCGATAACCCGCTCGTCACGCGGCATGGTGGCCAGCGCTTCTACGCTGCGCAGCCGCTGAACGTTGGCGGTGGTCTGAACGTCGGCGCGGTCTGCGTGTTCGACTCCCGCCAGAGGTCGCTCGGCGCCGACGAGCTGCAGTTCCTGCGCGACATGGCCGACACGGTGATCCGCGAACTGCGGACCTCAATCTTCCGCTGACCGGCACAGGCGCGGGGGGCGGGACGCTGCGACGGCGGAGTCCAGGCGGCGATCATCGTGGGCTGACGAAGGTGCCGGCGGCGGGGACATTGCTCGGCTGGGGCCGTCGGACGGGCGGATGCAACCAACGTCGCGAAGCCGGTGCTGCTGAGGCTCTGGACGCTGGAGCGTGCCGGCGCCATGCACCCCATGGGTCGCGCCGGCCGCCGGTGCGACTGTCCGTGCCGATACGGCGCTGCGACTGGCCCACTTGAACGGGTCGCTGGCGACCCGGGCGAGTCGCTGCGACAGGGCGATCAAGTCGGAGCAGCGAGTGTCGCTGAAGGGTCGATTGCCGGCAAACCTGAACGGTGGCTGACCGGCACCCAAAATCACGCAACTTGCCTGCCTGGGAGCTGACCGTGGTTAACGACTCTTTACGCTGCATGACGGTCATTCAGCAAAGACAGCTCCATCGAGCCGCTGTACAGTAACAACGCAATAGCCAGCCACTTCTGATAAGCAGCTTGCATGCGCCCGCCTTTTTCCATCGAGCCACCACCATGCCCATCGAAACCAGCCACGCCATCGGCCGCACAGTTCCCCCTCTGATCGAGGACACCATCGGTCACCACTTCGAAACCATCGCCCGGCGCTTCGCACGCCGCGAAGTGCTGGTGTCGCGGCACCAGGGCCAGCGTTTCACTTATGAGGAACTGGACCGGCAGGCGACTTGCCTGGCCAGCGCCTTGCTGCGCACCGGGCTTGCGTCGGGTGACCGGGCGGGAATCTGGGCACACAACTGCTCCGAGTGGTTGCTGATGCAGATCGCCACGGCGAAGGTGGGTATCGTGCTGGTCAACATCAATCCGGCCTACCGCGTCACCGAACTCAAATACGCGCTGAACAAGGTCGGCTGCAAGATGCTGGTCACCATGACCGACTACAAGACCAGCAATTACCTGGACATCGTGCGTGCACTGGCGCCGGAACTGGCGACGGCCATGCCGGGCCAGCTCCGGGCCGCCCGCGCACCGGCATTGCAGACCGTGGTGCAGCTGGGCCTGGGAGACGAGCCCGGCATGCTGCGTTTTGCCGACCTGATGGCAAGCGGCAGCGCCGATGATCCGGCCGTGGCGCAGGTTGGAGCCAAGCTGAAGGCGACCGACCCGATCAACATCCAGTTCACCAGCGGCACTACCGGGTTCCCGAAAGGCGCCACGCTCACGCATCGCAACATCCTGAACAACGGCTTTTTCATCGGCGAGGCGATGCAGCTGACGGAACAGGATCGGCTGTGTGTGCCGGTTCCCCTGTACCACTGCTTCGGCATGGTGCTGGGCAACCTGGCATGTATCACGCACGGCGCCACCATCGATATCCGAACGACGGTTTTGATCCGCTCACCGTGCTGGAGACCGTGCAGGCCGAGCAATGCACCGCCCTGCATGGCGTACCGACCATGTTCATCGCCGAGCTGGCGCATCCGCGTTTTGCCGAATTCGACCTGTCCAGCCTG
>JANOTG010000159.1:0-19462 GCA_031416215.1 Betaproteobacteria bacterium | reverse complement strand
CACCGGGATGCGGAAGCGCCGGCTGCCAAGCTCGGTGCTGGCGTCACACTCCGAGCGGCTGTCCACGCGGCATTTGCGCGGCAGCAGCAGGATGTTGTCGTAGTCGAATATTTCCATGGTGGCTCCAAGCGACGGAAGGCTGTTGCAAACAGGTGGGCGCTTGGGAGTTGGACCCGGCGGGACACCGGGACACAAGTGCTTGGGCCCGGTGACTGAGTTTAGCAGCGTGCCTGATGCGGCGCGGGCCAGTTCGCAGCAAGGGCCTGTTCAAGGGCGTCGTGGCAGCCCATAATCTGTGCCAGGGCCTGCTGCCATTTTGGGAGAAGTCGTCATGCCGACCGCAAACAACTGGAATCGGACTGAGTTGCTGGCCCATGTCGAGCGCAGTGCGCCGGCGGATGGGACTGGGCCGATCCGCTTTTACCATCCGCGTTACCCTTACATCGACGAGTTGCGCATCCACGACCTGCACGGCCTGGAGAGTGAGGAGGGTGCTGCGGCCTGGAAGCAGATGCAGCGTATTGCCGAGAGTTACCTGCGGCTGGTCTACCGCGATCTGCTGGGACCGGCAAACCGGCGCATCAAATTGTTGAAGCCGAGTCCGGAAGAAACCGGCTTTTTCCCGTTCACCAATGGCTTTCGCCTGGCCTGGTTGCCGCTCGGTCGCGACCCGACCCATTCCTGTCTGGTGCTGCGCACCGAACCTGCTACAGCCACCGAGCCGCTGGATGTCTCCTTGTCCCTGTTGGCGACACAGGTGTTTGATGACGGGGTTGAATCAAGCGCATTTGGCAGCGGTTTGGGGATTCGGGTTGCCGCGTCCTTGCGGCCCCTGGGTGGGGGCTGCTATGCGATGCAGATCGACGGCGTGACCTGCGCCGCGGGCCTGGTGCAGGAGATTTCGCGACCCGACACGACGCCGTCGCCGCTGACAACGCTGTTGAACTATGTCGCATCGCAGCACGGCGTGTTCGCTGCGCTGGCGAATGATGTCCGCCCGCTGATCGCCGCCGCTGCCGGCATTGCGCCTGAGCGCGTGGTGGTTACCGGTGTCAGCACCGAACCCGGCTTGTACGGGCCGCAGGCGGTACGTTTCCAGGCCCATACCAGGCGACCCGATGCAGCCAGCGCGTTCAACATCGAGCCAGCCTACGCCATTGACGCCACGATCGATCTGGGGGCGCAGCCGCCGCGCCTGCTGGCGCTCGGCAAGGCGCCGTTGATCGCCCATGGCGGCGGCAACGCGCCACCCAGTGTCACGGCGCGTTTGTTTGCCCATCAGCCAGTGGCTGGACCAACAGCCGATTGGCTGGCGGAGCCTGCATCGCAGGCTGGTTGGGGCCATCTGGAGGGTGCACGGCCCAATCGTTTTCCACGTGCCCTGGAACAGTTTCGAAATCCCATCGTGTTGAGCGGTCTGGGTCCGGGAACGGTCGACCTGCAAGACCCGGCGGGCTGGTTTGAGGTGCGCCAATCCCCGCTGGTGGACCGGCATGCGAAAGACACGGATGTGCAACAGGCCGACGGCGCAGCCCTTGCCGGTGCGCGAAGCAACAACTACGCCGCAGTCAGCGCGTACCGCCAGCTGTGTGATCTGTTTGCCAAGATCGACGGTTTTGGGTTGCAGCGCCACAATCTGTTCAGGTTCCTCGGCTTGCCCCTGATAGTGCGCCACCGTGCCACCATGACCGACGGGCCGGGACGGGACGGCAAGATTGTCAATGCGCAGGTCGATTTCGACCCGCCAGACACACCATTGGGCTCGGCTGCTGGTGCTGCGGCAAGCGATCCACGAAAGCCACTGCAGATGCGACTGGCGCTCGCCGACACCAAGCGTTCCGCATCGGGCCGGGAGCCGCTGGGCATCGCCACCGATGCGCGCTGGATCTGGCATGAGTTCGGCCATGTGCTGCTGGCCGGCGCGACCGGAAAACTGGAGTTCGTGTTTGCCCACAGCGCCGGTGACGCATTGGCCGCGATCATCAGCGACCCGCGCTCCGGCCTGGCGGCCGACCCCCGTGCCCACGGCATGCGCGGTGCGACGTTCCCGTGGGTTTACCTGAACCGTCGCCATGATCGCCCGGTCGAACAGGGCTGGAGCTGGAGTGGCCGACATCACCAGCCATCACGCTTCGACCCATCGAACTGCGACTGCCGACACAAGGGGTATGCATCGGAGCAGATACTGTCGACCACCCTGTTTCGCCTGTACCGGACTCTGGGCGGGGACACTGTGCTCCCGGATGGCAAGCCGGATGTGCCAGCGCGTCTGCAGGCCTCCGATTTCACGCTCTACCTGATCATGCGGGCCATGGCTGGCATCGGCGCGATGGACTCGGTTAATCTGACCACGGTGGGCGAGTTTGCCCAGTCGCTGATGCAGGCGGACATTGTCACGAGGCGCGCCACCAGCGGCTTGTTGGCGGGCCGGGTTGGCGGCTGCGCGCACAAGCTGGTGCGCTGGGCATTCGAGCAGCAGGGACTGTACGCCGCTGTGTCAGCGGGAGTGCTGAACGACGGCCCCGGCGCGCCGCCGGCGGTGGATGTATACATTGACGACCTGCGGGCCACGGTGCACCCGGCGCATCGCCCCGGTGGGTACACCCCGGTATCGCTGGACTGGAACAGCAACACCACGCCGGCCTGGCATGCCAGCCAGCAGGGTATGCAGATCGATCCGGTGACGTCGCAGGTCAAGGTCAAGGTAGGCAATAGGGGTACGGTCCGTGCCACCGGGGTGCGGGTGTCGGTCTGGTATGTGAGCTGGCCGCTGCTTGCGGCCGTGCCACCCTGGAACCGGGCCACCTGGACAGCTCTGACTCCGGCTGCGGCAGGACCCGCCACCATTGTGCCGGGGGCGACACGGCGCTTCGGGCCATTCAGCGGCCTGCCCGCCACCGCTGGCCGTTATCTGGTATTGGCCGAGGTGCATGCCAACGAGGACCGTGCCAATACCTACAACGACAGCTCCGGCAACCCGATACCCGACGACTTGCCGTGTTCCCGCGGCGATACCCGGCTGGTGGACTTGGTGGCCGGCGACAACAACCTGGGCCTGCTGCTCAGGACTGTGGTCTGAAACCCGGTCAGATCAGGCCCACTCGCCCTTGGCCATGCCCAGCACCTGTTTCAGCGCCGGGCAATCGATCAGTTCAGCCGGCGTCATGTTGTGGAGCACGTTCGTATCTCGGCCGGGCGGTGTCGCTAAATTGTCGAGATCCGGCCAGGTGTTTGGGGTTCCCGTCACCCTGTTGCCCTCTGGGGTCACCAGCAGCGCGCAGATAGCGCCAGCCAGCCAGCGGCTGGCCGCTGAATCGGACGGGTAGTGAACGCCGAGCCGTTCTCGATTGCGGCCCAGGCGTTCCGCCAGCCACAGCAGGGGGCCGCCAAATACGACATCGCGGTGCATCACGTCTGTGAGCCGGGGCTTGACGCCCTGGCGAAAACGCACATCCTTGCCCAACGGCCGTGGGGGCGGCGGTACTGGGGGCGGCGGTACGGGGAGCGGGTCTTCCCCAAAACGGATACGGATCGGATCAATTTCCAGCAGCAGCAGGGCAATGAAATGCCCCAGAAACGCATGGCCACTGGGGAACGCGGGGTGTCTTGGCGGGCCGAACGGTGGCACCAGGCCCGGGCAAAGGAAGGACGGGCGCACACGTTTGAACAGCGCCTTGTAGTTCATGTAGACCACATTGCCCATCGCCAAGCCACAACGGATCAGTTCCATGGTCCATGGTTTGCTGGTGTTGTCTATGCCCAGCAGCGACACGAAGTAGCCGGCCAGACCGTCGGCCTGCTGGTTGATCTCGAACAACCAGCGGTCGCGGTCGTCCTCCATCAGGCGAAACAGTTCCTCCAACTCCTGCTGGATGGCGGCCAGCGCCGTGGCCGCGATTGTTGCCGGGGTGTTGGCGCCAGGTTTGCCGTTCTTCCATTCCAGATGGGACGGGTCCAGCCAGCCGTGTGCCAACAACTGGCTTTCGGTAAATCGCCACAACAGGTGCTGGCCGGCCAGTTCGCGCGCCGCGACAGTCGCCAGTCGTGTCGGGTCCTCGCCTTTTAGCCACTCCGTGAGTAACTCGTCAAACGGCAGCGACCAAAAGCGCAATGCCTGATCCCAGTCGGAGTTGCGCCAGCGCGCCTCAAACGCATCAGCGATAGTGGCCTTGGGAAACGGGTCGTCGCCATAGTTGTTGGGGGCAAAGTCCAGCGCCCAGGTTCTGAATCCAAGCTCCAGTGGCGTAGCGTAGTAACTCCAGTTGCCGGTTCCAGTGCCGGTACCAGTGCCAGTGCCAGTGCCAGTGCCCGTGCCAGTACCTGTTCCGGTTCCGGTTCCGGTTCCGGTTCCGGTTCCGGTTCCCGTGCCGGTCCCTGTGCCAGTCCCAGTACCGGTACCGGTTCCAGTACCCGTGCCCGTGCCCGTGCCCGTACCGGTCCCTGTGCCCTTGCTGCTCATCGCCATAGGATGTCTCCTTATGAGAGGTAGTAGCCGAAAGCTTACTCCGGAACGCCCGCCATGCGAAGCCCCTGAGCCAATCGATCAATGTCGCCCGGCCCGGTCAAGGGGTACCAGGATGTGAATTGCGAGACTCTGAACTTGGGCTCCAGTTCCATCAGTCTTGTTGCCTCTGTCCGTGCTGCATCGGCATCGCCGGCCATGGCGAGGGACGCCACAAGTGTTCGGCTGCATGCGATGAAGCGGGGGTTCGCGCGTTGCGCACGCCGAAGCCAGGCAACGGCTTGGTCGTGTCGACCCGCGACGAACTCGGCAAGGCCGGCGACCGTCCAGAAGAAAAAATTCATTGGATCGAACGGACTCAGTCGCCAGGCGTTGCGCAAGCGTTCCAGGGCGTCGTCCGGCCGTCCCAGAAAGCAATAGGTGGACGCACTGACGCCCCAGGCGAAGGCGCTGTTCTCATTGAGTAGGACCGCACGATCAAACATCTCGGTTGCATCGTCCAGGCGTTGCTTGAGAAATGCCTGTATGTGGGCTGCCACAGCCAGGCAGAAGGCGTCGTCCGGATCCAAGAGTATGGCGGTTTGTGCCGCCAACTCCGCTCGAATTCCATCGCCTGCAGGGTCGCCGGACCGCCCTTCACCCGCTGCCAGGTTGTACCACCAAGCCAGCCACGCATGGGCCTGGGCATAGCCGGGATCCAGTTCTGCGGCACGCCGCAGGAACTTGCCGGCTTCGGCAAACTCGTGCCCATCGAACGTGTACAGGAGGGCCAGTGCCCGTAGGACACAGTCGTAGGCACCGAGGTGCTCGGTTGGTTTTTGCAGCGCCCGTTCCGCCTCGACTCGGATGAGCCGAGGCTCCAGCTTGCCAACTATGCTGGCGGCGATTCGATCCTGGAAATCGAAGATGTCGTCGTCATTGCCGTCGAACTTGTCGGCCCAGACTGTCGCAAGGTTGATCGCGTCAATCAGTTCACAGGTGATCCGCAGCCTCGGTGCAGTACGTCGCACGCTGCCCTGGAGGATGTACCGTACGCCTAGTTCGGACGCAACCTGTCTCAGGTCGCTCTGGCCGTCCCGGTAACGCAGCGTCGAATTGCGCGCAATCACAAAGAATGAATGACTACGTGACAGCGCGTTGATGATGTCTTCGGTGATGCCTTCGCCAAAGTAGGCTTCACCAGGGTCTCCCCCGAGGGTGCGAAAGGGCAGCACGGCGATGGCCGGTCGCTTGGTCCAGGAAAGATTGGGCTGGGCTTCGCGCGGGATGCTTGCCCCGGGGGAAAAAGCCTCCACGCGAAACACCCTGATCTTTCGGTTGATATGTTTTAGATCCTGAGCACCCAAGTCAATGAATGTCGCCGCAGTCTTGTTTCGTACAAAATCGCGTACGTTCTCTGTGGCGACGATTTCTCCCGCCGCCGCCGCCTGGTGGATCCGGGCCGCGATATTGACGCCGTCGCCGATCAGTTTGCCGTCGTCGACGATAACGTCTTCCACGTTGACGCCAATGCGCAGTTTGAGCACGACGCGCCCTGCTCGGGGCTCCACTTCCGAGGCGCCCCTCTGTGTGCCGATGGCCCAATTGATCGCCGCCACCGCGCTGGGGAATTCGACCAGTACCGAATCGCCCTGGATCTCGAGCAGGCGGCCGTTGTGTTCGCGGATAAGGGGTTCAATGATTTCGGACCGCAGGGCTTTCCAGGCCTGGAGGGTAGCAACGTCGTCTCGCTCAATCTCTATCGACCACCCTGCCACATCGGCAAACGCAATCGCGGCAAGACGTCGATTGAAGGAGGTGACGAGTTCCATGTCTGCAAATCGGGTTTGACAAGCGCCGCCGGACTGGTTTGGCTACCGCAATCCTGGATCGCCGCAGAGCCACTTCCGGCAGCCCGAAACCATATCACGGATCAGGCAAGGATGGGTGCGAATTCTGTGGTCGCGTCCTCACCATGGATGAGCACGCATCGGCGTGCCCACCGTTGCGTGCGTCATTGGCTTTCTACAATCCGGCATGGTTGTACCATCCCCACTCCTCGTTCGACCTGACAGCCCGCTGCTGCAACACCTCAACCCGGAGCAGCGCGCCGCCGTCACCCTGCCCAATGAACATGCCTTGATCCTGGCCGGTGCCGGCTCGGGCAAGACACGGGTGTTGACGACCCGTATTGCCTGGCTGCTGCAGACCGGGCAGGTGACACCCGCCGGTGTACTGGCGGTGACATTCACCAACAAGGCGGCCAAGGAGATGATGACGCGCCTCTCCAGCATGTTGCCGGTGAACGTGCGCGGCATGTGGATCGGCACCTTCCATGGCCTGTGCAACCGGTTCCTGCGCGCCCACTACAAGCTCGCGGCGTTGCCCCAGAGTTTCCAGATTCTCGACACGCAGGACCAGTTGTCGGCCATCAAGCGGCTGATGAAGCAGTTCAACATCGACGACGAACGTTTTCCGGCCAAACAGACGCAGTGGTTCATCAGCGGTTGCAAGGAAGACGGTCTGCGCCCGAACATGGTCGAGGTGCGGGATGAAGACACGCGACGCAAGACCGAGATTTACCAGCTGTATGAAGAGCAATGCCAGCGCGAGGGCGTGGTCGATTTTGGCGAGTTGATGTTGCGCAGCTTCGAGGTGCTGCGTGACAACGACCCGATCCGCGAGCATTACCAGCGGCGTTTTCGCCACATCCTGATCGACGAGTTCCAGGACACCAACAAGCTGCAATATGCCTGGATCAAGCAGCTGGCGGGCGGCGCTGCGGGTGATGAAGCACTGTGCCATGCACCGGGCTCGGTCATGGCGGTGGGTGATGACGACCAGAGCATCTATGCCTTTCGCGGTGCCCGGGTGGGCAATATGGCCGACTTTGTGCGTGAATTCGGCGTGCAACACCAGATCAAGCTGGAGCAGAACTACCGCAGTTATTCCAACATCCTGGACAGTGCCAACGCGCTGATCAGCCACAACAACAAGCGCCTGGGTAAAAACCTGCGTACCGATCAAGGGCCCGGCGAGCCGGTGCGGGTGTTCGAATCCACCAGCGATCTGGCCGAGGCGCAGTGGATGGTGGACGAGATGCGCCAACTGGTGCGCGACGGCAGCGCGCGCAGCGAAATCGCGGTGTTGTACCGCAGCAATGCGCAAAGCCGGGTCATCGAAACCGCGTTGTTCAACGTTGGCATGCCGTACCGCGTGTATGGGGGGTTGCGCTTTTTCGAGCGTGCCGAAATCAAGCATGCGCTGGCTTATCTGCGCATTCTGGAGAACCCGGGCGACGATACGAGTTTTTTGCGGGTGGTCAATTTTCCGCCGCGTGGTATCGGCGCGCGCAGTCTGGAGCAGGTGCAGGATGCCGCGCGCGCCTCGGGACGCAGCCTGCACGCCGCGGTGGCGGCAGTGTCGGGCAAGGCGGGTGTCAACATGGGAGCCTTTGTGGCCGGAATGGCCGCACTGCGGGTGCAGACGCAGGGCCTGTCGTTACGCGAGATCATCGAACAGGTGCTTGAGCACAGCGGTTTGCTTGAGCATTACCGCGCCGAGCGCGAAGGCGCTGACCGGGTCGAAAACCTCGAAGAGTTGGTCAACGCCGCCGAAAGTTTTGTGACCCAGGAGGGTTTCGGCCGTGAAGCGGTGGCGCTGCCGGTGGAGGAGTTGGCGCCGGCACCGGATGCCGAGACCGGTGAGACGGTGTCACCGCTGGCGGCCTTCCTGACCCATGCGGCGCTGGAGTCGGGCGACAACCAGGCGCAGGCCGGGCAGGACGCCATTCAGCTGATGACGGTGCATTCCAGCAAGGGACTGGAGTTTGACTGTGTCTTCATCACCGGCATGGAGGAGGGCCTGTTTCCGCACGAGAACTCGATGAGCAGCCACGATGGGCTGGAAGAGGAGCGGCGCCTGATGTACGTGGCCATCACACGCGCTCGAAAGCGCCTGTATTTGAGCCACTCGCAGACCCGGATGTTGCATGGTCAGACCCGGTACAACATCCGCAGCCGCTTTTTCGACGAGTTGCCAGAGGCTGCGATGAAATGGATCACGCCACGCCATGCCGGTTTGGGCGCCTTCTCCCGAGGCGATGACCCGTTTGGCCGGCGCCCGGCGTTTGGTACCACTGCGGCCTTTGCCACACGGCGTGGCGATCCGCTGGTCGAGCAAAAAACTGCCGAAACAAGTGGGCTGCGGGTCGGCATGCAGGTCTTTCACGCCAAATTTGGGGAGGGCAGGGTCCTGACGCTGGAAGGCACGGCGGACGACGCGCGGGTCCAGGTCAACTTTCCACGCCACGGTATCAAATGGCTGGCTGTTTCGGTGGCCAAGTTGACGCCAGTGCCGTGATCGGCAAGTCGGCCACGGGGGGTCTTTTGCGCGGCAAGTGCACCATGGCGGCAAATGCTTCGTAAAATTTGGCCGCGTTTGAAAACGCGCGTCCGAATCGCGGAACCATGTCGGGAACACGCGCTCAGTCTGCCTTTATCCGGGAGTCGAAAATGAAACAGCCTCTTGCCATCCTTGGCTTCGTTTGTGCCACTGCCTTGTCCGCAGGTTGGGCCTGCGCCGCCGACACACCCACCGTGAGTCAACCCACAACCGCCGAGCGGCTGGACCTGGCGCGGGATGCCATCAAGGCAAAGGAGTGGCGCAAGGCGCTGGCCGAATTGAACATTGCTGCACGGGCAGAGCCGCGTAATGCCGATGTGCACAATTTGTTGGGCTACAGCTACCGCAAGCAGGCCTCGCCCATCTTGCCGTAGGCGTTCGAGCACTACAAGACCGCGCTCAACCTGGACCCAAAGCACAAGGGAGCGCACGAGTACATCGGCGAGGCCTATCTGATGGACAAGAAGCCGCAAGAGGCCGAGAAGCACCTGCTGGAGCTGGAGAAAATCTGCGGCAACAAGACCTGCGAGGAGTATGCGGACCTGGCCAAAGCACTGGCCGAGTACAAAGCCAGGAAGTGAAGTCCTGGCTGGGGCTGGGTGAACTCGCCTACTTGGCCGGCGGCTGTGCCGGGTGCAGTTGCCCGGGCTTGTCTTCCATGTAGCCCTTGCCGTCTTTCACGCCACGTTTTCCCATGACCTGCCAGGCCGTGCGTTGCTGCACCAGCCGCGCCAACATCTCGAGCTCTTCGTCACCGTGGTTGATGGGGGGTGCGGGCGTCAGAAATTGACCAGCCGCGGGCTGCGCATTGGCCCAGAATGCCTGGTGGTAATCTGCTTGACTGATCAGCTTGTCTGATCCGCTGTTCATCTCCACCGTGCCGTAACAGTTGCAGAAATAGGTGCGCCCGTTTTCCCTGGAGAATATCTCGGAGTAGACACCCGTACCGCGGATGCCGGCGGTGAGGGTCGGGGTCACGATCTGGCGCGTTGACCCCTTGCCCCAGGCGCTCACGACAGCGCCGCTCAACATGCGCAGGATGCTCACGCTGAACAGCGAGGAGCCGCGCTCGATGGCCAGCCGTGTGTTCTGGCGCACCTTGAACGACGAATTGCCCACTACGAATACCAGTGTGGCGCCCGGGCCGGTCACGATTTCGTCCCCGGTCTGAATGCTGTGTTGCGGCAACAGGCGTGTGCCGTTGAGCTGGGCGTCGCCGACCAGTTCGACGATGTTGCTGCGTTGTTGCGCCTGCGCAGCGGCAAACCCGCCGGTGGCGCTCCAGGCGGCGGCGGCCTGGAGGAATCCGCGCCGCTGATACCACAACAGTTCTTTTTCAGATCGGCCGTTGAGCGTGTGTGTCATCGGAATTTTCTCCTGTGCCAGTGTCAAAACAATCGCGAAACGAGAAATAGGTCGAGGTGAAGAACATGGCGGCAATCAGCATCGACGCCGGCAGCAACACCAATCCGGCGACCTGCGGGCTGCCGATCAGTGCGGCGAACACCGACACCACCAGTATCGCGAATATCAGCATGGCGACCCATGCCAGGCCAAATACCGTGAAGGCCCAGAAGTTGCGCATACACGCGATCAAGCTGAAGAAAACGCTTTTCGCCGCCGGCACCTGGTGCCAGTGCACCAATGCAGGCGCGTGCCAGAACATCAGCGACAGCGGCATTTGCAGCAGCAAAAACACCAACATGGCGGTTTGCACGCCGGGATCCTGGGCCATCTCCATCGTCGGCATCGCTCCGGCAACGTAGCGACCGGCAAATGCACCGCCGTCGAACAGGGTGGTGATACCCATGATCACCCAGAACCCGGCTCCATACATCAGGCCCAGCACCAGCATGGCGCGCATTTGCTGGCGCCCGGCGCGAAAGGCGCTCAGAAATATCACCGGCATGGGGAATTTGCCGCTGGTTGCCTCCTT
Source organism: Betaproteobacteria bacterium (assembly GCA_031416215.1). Classification (GTDB taxonomy): domain Bacteria; phylum Pseudomonadota; class Gammaproteobacteria; order Burkholderiales; family Burkholderiaceae_C; genus CAISIP01. Next base: position 8,681 of record JANOTG010000159.1, on the reverse strand, counting down.
GCTGGCCGCCATGAGTCCCAGTGTGCAGGCCGGCAACATGGCCAGCGCCAGCGCCAGCCCGACCACCGGAATCGCACCGGCCAACGACATGAACGCGAGGAACATGAAGAACAGGCCGGACAAGGCCAGCGGTTGCCGCAAAAATGTGCCGATTCCAAGCTTGACCCATAACCAGCCAGTACGCGCGGGAACAATTTTCAGTTTCATGTTCTAGTCAAATTTTCCACACGTTGGCGCAAAACGCGTTCAAAGTGTGTCGGATCATGCGCCTGAAGCATGCTGGCCGCCCGCGGCAGATGGTAATCCCATAGCCGCGACAGCCAGAAGCGCAATGCGCCAGCGCGCAACATGGCCGGCAGAAGCTGGTGTTCGGCTGCCCACAGTGGGCGCACCTTGCTGTAAGCCGACAGGAAGGCCTGGCTGCGCTGCCGGTCACAGGCCCCGCTGCCCAGGTCCACGCACCAGTCGTTGAGGGCCACGGCGACATCAAACAACCAGCTGTCGGTACCGGCAAAGTAGAAGTCGAAAATTCCGCTCAGCCTGGCCTTGCCACCCGGCTGCGCCGTCTCGTCGTCCACAAACAGCACGTTGTCGCGAAACAGGTCGGCGTGGATGGCGCCGCGCGGCAGTGCTGTGTAACGGGCCGACGCTGCAATGTGGTTCTGGTAGGCCAACTCGCCCTGGATCAGGTTGCGCTGGTCGGTGTCCAGGTGCGGCAGCACCAACGGTACCGTGTCGTTCCACCAGGTCAGTCCACGCAAGTTGGGTTGACTGCAGCGGAAATCGGCCGCTGCCAGATGCATGCGTGCCAGCATCGCCCCCGCCGCCTCGCAGTGGCTGATGTCGGGAGCAAGCACGCTGGCGCCGCTCAGCCGGTTGACGATGGCGGCCGGTTTGCCGTGCAAGGCGTGCAGGTAGACACCCGCTGCGTCCTGCACCGGATCTGGCACCGGTATGCCGCGTGCGGCAAGGTGTTTCATCAACGCCAGGTAAAACGGCAACTGCTCGAATCCCAGGCGCTCGAACACGGTCAGCACATATCGGCCGGCTTCGGTGTCGATAAAGTAGTTGGTGTTCTCGATGCCGCCATTGCAGCCCTCGATTGCCAGCAACTTGCCCAGACCGAGAGTACGGCCCAGAGTGTCCGCGTCCTCGAACGATACTTCGGTGTAGACCGCCATGGGCTGGAGCCGGTCAGAAGCCGAAAATCTTCCAGACCCGAGTCCCGCCAGAGGCCGAATTGATGGAGCGTTCGCCCGCCGATGGTGCGCGGTTGGCACTTGCCGGCAGCACTTCGTACTGCGGCATTACGCCTTTGGGCGCCACGGTGATGCTGCGGGTCTCACCACCGACACGCAATTCGTCGATGCGCGAGCCGGAGTCTTCGATGCTTATGCGCTCGATGCGCTGCTCATTGCGGCCGGACTCGGCCGGTGCACTGGCGGCAGCTGTCTCGGCGGTCTTGCCGGTGGCGCTTTGGGCCTGCACCGACGCAGCGATCAGGGCGGTGGCCAAGGGCAAAATCAGGGTACGGAGCAAAGCCTGTGTCATGCGCAGATTGTAGAACCTCCAACCTGGCTGGCGGGCAGGCAGAATGCGGGAATGAGTGATTCCACAGAACGCCCGCTGACCCTGTTGCTGGTGGACGGGTCCAGCTACCTGTACCGCGCGTACCACGCCATGCCCGATCTGCGAGCCGTGCCTGGCGACGCGGCCAGCGCTGCAACCGGGGCCATCCGCGGCATGGTCAACATGATGCAAAGCCTGCGCAAGGAGGTGCCCTGTGATTTCGCCGCCTGCGTGTTCGATGCCAGGGGCCCGACCTTCCGCGACGCGTTGTATCCGCAGTACAAGGCGCAACGGTCCCCCATGCCCGACGACCTGCGCTCCCAGATCGCACCCATTCACGAGGTCGTGCGCCTGATGGGCTGGCAGGTGCTGGATGTGCCCGGTGTGGAAGCCGATGACGTGATCGGCACCTTGGCCGTGATGGCGGCAGAACAGGGCGTAGACGTAGTGGTGTCCAGTGGCGACAAGGACCTGGCGCAGTTGGTCAACGCCCATATCACCATCGTCGACACCATGAACGGCAAACGCCGTGACCTGGCAGGTGTGGAGGCCGAGTTCGGCGTGCCGGCCCGCCTGATGGTGGATTTTCAGACCCTGGTGGGTGATGCAGTGGACAACGTACCCGGTGTGGAAAAGGTCGGGCCCAAGACCGCTGCCAAGTGGCTGCAGGAATACGGGTCGCTCGAAGCGGTGGTGGCCCATGCCGCCGATATCAAGGGCGTGGCGGGAGAAAACCTGCGCAAGGCCCTGGACTGGCTGCCGACCGCGCGCGCCTTGTTGACGATCAAGACCGACTGTGACCTGTCGGCATGGGTCGCGGGTTTGCCGGATCTGCGGGCCCTGGCGCTGGCGCCAGCGGACCAGGCGGCGCTTCGGGGTTGTTACGAGCGTTATGGTTTCAAGGGCCTGGTGCGCTCCATTGACGCTGCTGGTCAACACGCGGGACCATCGCCGGGCAGCGCGGCCGCCCAGCGTGAATTGCTGCCGAATGCCACGGAAATCGTGCCAATGACGTCCAAAGTGACCACGGTGCAATACGACACCGTGCTGGACTGGGACAGTTTCGATAACCTCGTGCGCCGCCTGGGTCAGGCCGACCTGGTGGCGCTGGACACCGAGACCACGTCACTCGACGAAATGCGTGCGCAGATTGTGGGCTTGAGTTTCAGTGTGGCGCCGGGTGCGGCCAGTTATATACCGCTGGCGCATGCCTACCCGGGTGCGCCGGACCAATTGCCGCGCGAGCAGGTGCTGGAGCGACTGCGACCCTGGCTGGAAGACGGTAGCCGCAAGAAGCTTGGGCAACACGTCAAGTACGACCGCCATGTGTTCGCCAACCATGGTATCGAGGTGCAAGGTTATGCCCACGACACCATGTTGCAGAGTTATGTACTGGAGGTGCACAAGCCGCATGGACTGGCCAGTCTGGCACAGCGCCATCTGGGGCGCAGCGGGATCAGTTTTGAAGACCTGTGCGGCAAGGGCGCACACCAGATTTCGTTCGACCAGGTGGACATCGCGCGCGCCGCCGAGTATTCCTGCGAGGACTCGGACCAGACACTGGACGTTCATCTGGCCCTGTGGCCGCAGTTGCAGGCGGACCCGCGCCTGTTGTTTGTGTACCAGCTCGAAGTCGACAGCAGCGAGGCCCTGTACCGCATTGAACGCAACGGTGTGCTGATCGATGCCGCCAAACTTGCGGCACAGAGCCATGAACTGGGCCAACGCATCATGGAGCTCGAAACACAGGCGCATGGTCTGGCCGGACAACCCTTCAACCTGGGCAGCCCGAAGCAGATCGGCGAGATTTTCTTCGGCCGGCTCGGTCTGCCGGTGGTCAAGAAGACCGCGACCGGCGCACCCAGCACCGACGAAGAGGTGCTGGAGAAGCTGGCGGAGGACTTTCCCTTGCCGGCGAAGATCCTGGAGCACCGGGGCCTGGCCAAGCTCAAGGGCACCTATACCGACAAGCTGGCGCAGCTGGCATTGCCACGCACCGGCCGGGTCCATACCCACTACGCACAAGCGGTGGCGGTTACCGGGCGCCTGAGCAGCAACGATCCGAACCTGCAGAATATCCCGATTCGCACTGCAGAGGGGCGCCGCGTGCGCGAGGCTTTTGTGGCACCCGCTGGCAGCCTGATCGCCAGTGCGGATTACAGCCAGATCGAGCTTCGCATCATGGCCCATATCAGCGCCGATGCGGCGCTGTTGCGCGCTTTTGGCGAGGGCATGGACGTACACCGGGCCACCGCCGCCGAAGTGTTTGGAATCAGCCCGCAGGAAGTCAGCAGCGAACAGCGGCGGTATGCCAAGGTGATCAATTTCGGCCTGATCTACGGCATGAGTGCCTATGGTCTGGCGCGCAGCCTGTCGATCGACAATACGGCGGCGAAGAACTACATCGAGCGATATTTCCAGCGTTACCCGGGTGTCAAGCGCTACATGGACGAAACACGCGAGCGGGCACGCGACTGTGGCTACGTGGAGACGGTATTTGGCCGCCGGCTCTACCTGCCGGAGATCCGGTCCCCCAATGGGCCGCGGCGCAGTGGGGCGGAGCGTCAGGCGATCAATGCACCGATGCAGGGTACGGCCGCCGATTTGATCAAGCTGAGCATGGTTCTGGTGCAGAGAACACTGGACCAACAGCACCGCGCCACCCGCATGATCATGCAGGTGCACGACGAACTGGTGTTCGAGGTGCCGCTGGATGAAGTGGAGTGGTTGCGCGCCGAGGTGCCACGCATGATGGCGTCGGTGGCCAGCCTGCGGGTGCCGTTGCTGGCCGAGATCGGCATCGGGCCGAACTGGGAACAGGCGCACTGAGCCCCGTCTTACTGCAGGTCGGCCGCGCGCGAGCGGGGTGCGTCCGGGTCAATGGCCCAATCGGCCTCCGTGGCCACGACGTAACGTCCGCGGCCCTCCGTCTTGGCGCGGTACATCGCCGTGTCGGCGGCGTTGACAAGGCTGTCGGCTGTCTGGCTGGCGTCTGGAAACACCTGCGCCACCCCGATGCTGAGCGTGACGATGGAGCCGCTTGCGGCCGCAGCGTGGGGTATGGCGCGGCGGTCTATGCGTTGCAGGCAGCGCTGAGCCAGGTCTTCGGCGTGCTCCAGGTCGGCGCCCGGCAGCAACAACACAAACTCCTCGCCTCCATAACGGGCCAGCAACTCGCCGGCCCGCCGCACGCAGGTCGCCAGGATTTCGGTCACCTGGCGCAGGCATTCATCACCGGCGACGTGGCCGTAGTGGTCGTTGAATCGTTTGAAGTGGTCGATGTCCACCATCAACAGGCTCAACGGTGTGCCGCTGCGTGCGGCGCGCTGCCACTCCACAGCCAGGGTGTCGTCGAACTTGCGCCGATTTGCAATGCCGGTCAGGCCATCGGTGGCACTTTGGCGTGACAACTTGTCGTTGGCCAGCGCCAGCAGGCGCTCCTTGCGCACCAGATCGGTGACTTCGACCCAGACAACGACGCAATACTGTTGGCGGGTGCGAATTTCATAGGTTTGAATCCAGCGGTCATTGGCATAGTGCTGCAACCTGGGTTGCCCGTCATCGGTGCGCCCGGCAAGACGGTGCTCGAGCCAGACCTCCGGGTTGGCATCCACATCGGCGAAAAACCCGAGGTCGAGCATCCTCCGCAATACGGACTCGTAGGCCTCTCCGGTCGTCTCGTCCTTGAATAGCCCGGGGAAAAGATCACCCAGACTGCGGTTGCGAATGACCTGGCGGTCATGCTGATCGTAGATGGCGATGCCGATGGGAATGGCGTCCAGGGCGGTTGTGAGCAACTCGCGGGTGCGATTTGCGTAGCGCTGCGCGCGTTCCATGGCGCGTTCATGCTCCAACACCTTGGTGGCTGCCTGGTTTGCCTTGTGCAGTCGCGCCTGTTGGCGCAGATACGCCGCTGCAAACAGTCCGACCGCCAGCAGCGACAGCCCCATACCGACCACCCCCAACAACACGGGTTGCCACGCCAGGGCCGGATTGCTGCCCACTGCCCACTGCCAGGCCAGCGCCTGAAAAAACACGGCCACGGCGGCCAAGATGAGAACCGGACGGGAAACGTGGGTACTGGAATCGCTGGCCATGGAAATCAGGGCAGGGCAGATGGGTGGCGGCTATTCCGGCAAATTGTGGCGTAACCCGGCAGCGGCATGGGCGGCATATGTCACCTATTTCATGCCTTGTTCGCCGCTTGTGCATTGGAACTTACCCTGTCATGTGGACAAATTGGCAATGTCGCGGGCGCGCTGGCGACCCGGCGCCCCCGGGGCCGCTGGCCCATCGGGCTTGACGCGGTTGATAAGATGCTTGTCGCCTGGCCGATTGGCGGCAGGAGGTGATTGCGTAATGGGTTGTGTATGACATTGTTGGCGATTGTTCTTGGAACCCTGACTGCCGGGATCGGCAGTGTGTGGGTTGCGGCCCTGCTCAGCTTTGGTCTGCTGGCCCGGTATACACAACATATGCTGAGCCTGGCTGCCGGTGCCCTGCTGGCCACCGCCTTCATGCATTTGTTGCCTGAGGCTTTTGAGAGCCAGGCCAGTGCCCATCAGCTTTTCATGGCCCTGTTGCTGGGCCTGGTGTTCTTCTTTCTGCTCGACAAGGCTGAACTGTGGCACCACGGACACGAACACCACCACGCGGATCACGCGGTCGGCGCTCTGCATGCGCCACATGGTGTTCCGCACGACCATGGTGACCCCGATAGCCGTCACCCAGCCCACGCTGGACACCAGCACCCGACAGTGGCGGGTCAGCGACCGGTGGCCGGTAGCTGGGCCGTTTTGGCGGGTGACAGCGTGCACTGTTTTGGTGACGGCATCCTCATAGCGTCGGCGTTTGTCGCCGATCTGCGACTGGGTGTCATCGCCTCGCTGGCGGTGCTGGTGCACGAAGTGCCGCACCATATGGGTGACCTGATGGTGTTGCGTGCAGGCGCCAACAATCGCCAGGCGGCGTTGCTCAAGGTGTCGATGGCTGGCGCCGTCACGGCCTTGGGGGGCCTGGCCGGTTATTGGCTGGTGGAGCAACTGCAGGACTACCTGCCGTTTTTCCTGGTTGTCGCAAGCAGCAGTTTCGTCTATGTGGCGTTGGCCGACTTGATACCGCAACTACAGACCCGCCTGACGGCGCCGCAAACCATGGCGCAGATCAGTTGGCTGCTGGCGGGCATCCTGCTTGTCATGGCGGTCAGCAGTTTGGCCCATGGCCATTGACGCCGCTCAGGACGGTTACCACATGAACTTGCAGCAGTGGATCGGACGCAGCGAAAGCGTCACCGATGTGGCGACCGCCACACCCTATGCCGCGCTGGCGGCAACACTGGACTGGCCGATGCCCCCGGGTGGTTATCGCCCGGCTGCCGGCACACCGCTTCCCTGTTTGTGGCATTGGCTGTATTTCCTGCCCATCCATGCACAATCGGAGCTCGGCGCCGACGGCCATGCGAAGCGGGGCGGTTTTCTGCCGCCGGTGCCTTTGCCGCGGCGCATGTGGGCTGGCAGTGACTTCGTGTTTCATGAGCCGCTGTGCATCGGCGACACTTTGTCACGCAGCTCGGCCATTGTCGGCGTGACGGAGAAGTCCGGTCGCAGTGGCGACCTGGTGTTTGTCAAGGTGCGCCATGAAATCCGCCGCAATGGGAGCGACCGCGTGGCGCTCACCGAGCACCAGAACATCGTTTACCGTGCTGCGCCATCTCCCCACGACGTCTCGGCTGCACCGCAACCGGCGCCAGAGCAGTCGGCCTGGGAACGTCGCACGCTGGTAGACGACGTGCTGCTGTTCCGCTATTCGGCTTTGACATTCAATGGCCACCGCATCCACTATGACCGCAGATACGCGACCGAGGTCGAGGGTTATGCCGGGCTGGTGGTGCATGGGCCGCTGATTGCCACCCTGCTGCTGGACTTGTTGCGCCGGCATCGGGCGGGCGCCACGGTGCGCAGCTTCGAGTTCAGGGCGCTGCGTCCGACCACCGACGTTCATGCGTTTTCGCTGCATGGTGCACCAGCCGACGACGGCCGAACCGTGCATCTGTGGGGCCGTGACCATGGAGGCTGGCTGACCATGGACGCAACGGCGACCATCGACTGAAGCGGGCGGGCATGCAGGTACTCAAAGGCATCACGGTCGTCACACTGGAACACGCCATTGCCGCGCCGTTCGCCACGCGCCAACTGGCCGACCTGGGCGCCAGGGTGATCAAGGTCGAACGCCCGGGTGTCGGGGATTTTGCCCGCGGTTACGACAGCCGCGTGCGCGGCCTGGCTTCCCACTTCGTGTGGACCAACCGCTCCAAGGAGAGCCTGACGCTGGACGTGAAGCAGGAAGAAGCCCAACACATCCTGCTGCGCCTGATCCTGGAGCAGGCCGACGTGGTGGTACAAAACCTGGCGCCAGGCGCTGCGGCGCGACTGGGCGTGTCGTATGCGGCGCTCTCCAAGGTCAAGCCCGGGTTGATCGTGTGCGATATTTCCGGCTACGGTGGCGATGGGCCTTACCGCGACAAAAAGGCCTATGATCTGCTGATACAGAGCGAGGCCGGCCTGGTGTCCGTGACCGGCACGCCCGACACACCTTCCAAGGCAGGTTTGTCGATGGCTGACATCGCCGCCGGCATGTATGCCTACACCAACATCCTGACGGCACTGATGCAGCGCCAACAGACTGGCGCCGGCCAGCACATCGACATCTCCATGCTGGAGGCGCTGACCGAGTGGATGGGGTTCCCGTTGTATTACGCCTTCGACGGTGCAGCACCACCGCCGCGCACCGGTGCCAGCCACGCCACGATTTACCCCTATGGCCCGTTTGCTGCCGGTGACGGCAAGACCGTGATGCTCGGCTTGCAGAACGAGCGTGAATGGAAGACTTTTTGTGACAAGGTGCTGCGGCAACCGGCGCTGGCGCTGGAGCCGCGATTTGCCAGCAACGCGCAGCGTAGTGCGCACCGCGACGTCCTGCACAGCCTGATCGTCACGGCATTCTCCGCGCTGTCGGCCGAACAGGTGGTGCAGCGGCTGGATGCGGCCGGTATCGCCAACGGGCGTGTGAATGCGATGGAGCAGGTATGGGCGCATCCACAGTTGGCAGCCCGT
>JANOTG010000158.1:0-9852 GCA_031416215.1 Betaproteobacteria bacterium | reverse complement strand
GGTGGACGAAGATGCAATGATCGGCCACCTGCGAAGCGGCCATATTGCGTTCGCCGGGCTCGATGTCGCGATGGTCGAACCGCTGCCGGAGTCCTCACCGCTGTGGGAATTGCCGAACGTGCTGATCAGCCCGCATTCGGCTAGCACTGCTCCCAGCGAGAATGGCAAGATCGTCGACATTTTCTGTCGCAATCTGGACGCCTATCTGGCCGGTCGGCCGAACGACATGATCAACATACTCGACAAGCAGCGCCGCTATTGAAACGGACCCTTCGGGCCTATGCGTGGGAAGACGGGGGTCATGACGTTTCTGGGGGAATTTTCGGGTCTGATGCTAGCCCGGTGCTAGCCCAAAAAAAATCCGCTACGGATTACGTAGCGGACTTTCCATCAGACCATTGTGGAGCGCGGGGGCGCTGCAGTGACAGTGATGACAAAGAAGAAGATGAAAGTGTCCAAGACCCCCGAGGAGGTCGAGCGCGAACAATCGACCGACGAAAAATTGGGCCGTATTGTTCCTGCCCTTTTCGGCATTCGGACGCCAAGGGGATTGGGAGTCTGGGATATCTACCTGGGCATGAAGCATATTCGCGATGCGGTGACACACTTTAAAAGGAGAGACCAAGCGCGGCATGCTGACCAGGCAAACGAGCCGACTGCACTTCTCGAGCTTTACCGGATCGACTGTTTCAAGCTGCCCGAAGACGCAATGAGGATCCTTCGATACTTCCAGTCGAATGACGACGTCCAGCGATGGATGATGAACCCTGCTTGGAGTCGCCCTATATCGAGTCCAGCGGAATAGATTCACTGCATCGGCCGACGATTTGGTCTGCTGCGGCAGGAGCCAGTTCATTGGCCCTGGGTAAAGAGCGAAGCGAGTCGGTGACAGTTTGGCACCGACGCCGCTCACTGCGGCGGCGGGGCCGAATTACAGGTTCGGCTCGGACCCTCTGCGCTCGTGCCAGAAGGCGATGACGTCAAGGGTTTGCCCTGTGACTCGGTAATAAATGAAGTACCGGACGCGGGTGAGGTACAGGCGGCGCACATCAACGTTTCGGCCGTTCTCTACCTTCGTGCCGATCCCGGGGTGCCCAGCCAAGACCCTGAGGGCACCCTGGAGGTCCAGCCGAATCGCGCCTGGTGCCAGCAGGCCGGTTTGAACCCCACCATTCAGCCGCCTTCTCGATCTGCCGCACGGCGCGCGGCTTGATGACGACTTGCAGCGTCAAGATCAGCCGAATTTGCGTAGGCGTTCCAGAACCACCTCGGCAGCGGTACCGGCCTCGCGGTCGGCCTTATCCAACGCAGCCATCAAGTCGGCTTCCTCAGTGGGCGACAGCCTGACTGAAACTTCCGTGTCGCTCGACAGGACGGTGACAAGTGCGCCCTCGGGCAAAGTGACGCCCTCCAGGACGACTTTGCCATTGATGACTGTGCCGGTTGCTACTTGCATACTGACATCGTACCCCAGGTGCCGGCGGGTTGGAAAGTGTTCGTTTTGCCCGACTGCCAAGCGATGTTCAGCGCAAACCACCGCCCCGAAACCCGCATGGATCCTGGGGGTCGTGCGAATGGCGACCTCCGCACAAACAGAGATTAGAGACGGGAAGGGCCGGTTTGGAGGCCAAAAACAGGCCAAAACCGGGGGGGGGGCTGTATTCGCATTTCCCCCGGAACCGCGCCAGTACTGGGCCTCCCGGGCCCAAGAAAAAGGCCAGAGCAAGTCTGGCCCAGTTCGAGTGGTGGTGTGGAGTTGACAATCGAAAAGCCGGCTAATTCAGCAGGTGAGGGCGTGCGGTGGCACTTGTCCGCTCGATGCGGATTGGTCAGAAGTCAGTAGTGTCCCAACGTTTTCACATCAGGACGCTGTAAGTTAATGATTTGCTTGCCGAAATTGATGTTTTTTTCTGGTGACGATTTGAACGTCGAAGTTCAGACTCGTGGGGCCTGCACCGCCCGCAGTTGATCGCAAGGCCGCGCAAAGGTGCGCGTACTGGAGCAAGGCGGTCGGGCCAGTTCCAAGCCGGGCAAATGTGCCCCGAGCTAAAAACCCGATCCAAGGCAATCAAAGCCCGCCGCGTGCGGGTTTTCTGATTTCTGGGGCTGGCCGATGGCGCAATCAAATGCACTGCAGTCTGTAAAAAGTCTGTACGACCTCCACAAACAACAAAGCCCGACCTTGTGAGCCGGGCTAAGTCATTGATTTCATTGGTGCCGGAGAGATGAATCGAACACCCGACCTTCTCATTACGAATGAGCTGCTCTACCGACTGAGCTACACCGGCAACGGTCTCAAATTATAGCCCGGCGCGGTGGCTCGGCTACCGGGTCGCCGCTTGCGGACAGCCGTTGTCCCGTGTGCCGTCCAACTACTTCAGCTCGAAGCTCTCCAGCTTCTTGGGCACGGCCAGGTTCTTCAGCGTCACATATTTTGGCAAACCATTCTGGTACTTCGGCGGGTCTTCGCCCTGGATCAGCGGCACGAGGTAGCGCTTGCATTTGGCGGTGATGCCGAATCCGTCGGGCGTGATGAAGTCGCGTGGCATGAACTTCTCGACGTTGGCCACCTTGGCCAGCGGCGCCATGCCGATCTTGTAGCGGTAGGGGGTGTCGGACACCCGCTCCACCGTCGGCATCACGGCGTTGTGCCCCTTCAATGCGAGTTTGACGGCATGCTGACCCAACTCATAGGCCTGTTTGACGTCGGTCCTGGAGGCGATGTGCCTGGCCGATCGTTGCAGATAGTCGGCCACCGCCCAATGAAACTTGTAGCCCAGTGCCTCCTTGACCATGTTGGCCACCACCGGGGCGGCACCACCGAGCTGCGCATGACCAAAGGCGTCGCGCGTGCCTTGCTCGGCCAGGAACCTCCCGTCCGCGTAGTGGCTGCCTTCGGACACCACAATCGTGCAGTAGCCGTGTTGCCTGACCAGTTGGTCGACCCGGGCGATGAACCGGGCCTGATCGAACTCGATTTCCGGGAACAGGATGACGACCGGAATGCCGTGGTCCTCCACCAACCCGCCCGCAGCGGCGATCCAGCCGGCGTGGCGCCCCATGACTTCCATGACAAACACCTTGGTAGAGGTTTTTGCCATGGAGCGCACGTCGAAGGACGCCTCCAAGGTGGATACAGCCACATACTTCGCCACCGAACCAAAGCCGGGGCAGCAATCGGTGACCGCCAGATCGTTGTCGATGGTTTTCGGAACGTGGATGGCCTGCAGCGGGTAGTCCATCGCCTGCGAAAGCTGGCTGACCTTGAAGCAGGTGTCGGCCGAGTCGCCGCCGCCGTTGTAGAAGAAGTAGCCGATGTTGTGCGCCTTGAAGACCTCGATCAGGCGCTGGTATTCGCGTTTGCTGGCCTCGAGCGACTTGAGTTTGAAGCGGCATGAACCAAACGCGCCTGCCGGCGTGCTGCGCAGGGCGGCAATGGCGGCGTCGGATTCACGCCCGGTGTCGATCAGGTCCTCCGTCAGCGCGCCGATGATGCCGTTACGTCCGGCAAATACCTTGCCGATGCGGTCCTTGTGTTTGCGGGCGGTTTCAATCACCCCACAGGCGGAGGCGTTGATGACGGCCGAGACACCGCCAGACTGTGCGTAAAAAGCATTCGTTTTTGTCATGTACTTGCTCCGTTACTGCAGGGCGCGCGTGACCACCTCGCGCACATCGTTGCTCAGATCGGGCTTGGCCGCCACGCGGGCAATCGCCTCGCGTGCCGCGCTGCGATACGGCTCGGTCAACCGGCTCCAGCGGTCCAGCGCCCGCGCCAGCCGTGCGGCAACCTGCGGGTTGAAGCTGTCGAGTTCCAGCACGCGTTCACTCCAGAACACGTAACCTGCAGCGTCGTGGCGGTGAAAGGCGCCCGGGTTGGCGCTGCAATAACTGAACAGCAGGCTGCGTGCCCGATTCGGGTTGCGCATATTGAAATCCGGATGGGTCATCAACTGGCGCACCAGCGGCAGGATGTTGCCGCCACGGTCTGGCGCCCCGGCTTGCAGGGCGAACCACTTGTCCAGCACCAGCTCGTCGTTCTTGAAAAGCCGGTGAAATTGCTCCAGTGCCGGTTTCGCCAGATCGTGGCCGCAGCCGGTCAGTGCCGACAGCGCGTTGAGCCGGTCCGTCATGTTGCCCGCGTCCTTGAAACGCTGGTAACAGATGCCGGGCCATGGGTTGCTGCCTTGGCCGTTGCGTGTGGCGACCAGGCACAACATGGCCAAGGCCATCCCGGACAAGGCGCGCCTGCCGCTGGATACCGCGTCCGGGTGATAGGCGCCGATGACCCGGTGTGTCTCGACCACCCACTGCCAGTCCTCGCGCAGCTCGCTGGCCAGCTGGGCACGCATGGCTTCGCGCACCGTATGCACCTGTTGCGGGTCGACGACCGCCAGGTGTTCGGCCACATAGCTCTCGGAGGGCAGCGTCAGCACCAGTTCCTTGAATGCGGCGTCCAGGCCTTCATTGCGCAAAATGCCGCGCATGGCCTGCACATAGGCAGCATTCAACACCGGGCCTGGCGCCGGGCTGTTGATGGCTGCCAGGGCGCAACGCAGGGCCAGGCGCTGACCGGCTTCCCAGCGATTGAAGGGGTCGTTGTCGTGTGCCAGCAGGTGCAGCAGCTGCTCGTCGTGGTAGTCGAATTCCAGGACCACCGGGGCGCTGAAGCCGCGCAGCAGCGATGGCACAGGTTCCACCGCGATGTTGACAAAACACAGGGTCTCCGCACTCTGGCTTACGACAAAGGTGCGCGAGCCGGCACCCGGCATGGCCTCCTCGGCCAGTTGCAGCGCCATGTCATGCCCGTCGGGCCCGACCAACCCCAGCGTCAGCGGGATGACGAAGGGCTCCTTGGCAGGCTGGCCGGGTGACGGCGGACAACTTTGGCGCAGCTCCAGCGTATAGGTCTGGGCCTGCGCGTCGTAGCGCCCGCGGGCAAACAGCTGGGGTGTGCCGGCCTGGCTGTACCAATGTTTGAACTGTGGCAGTAACTGCACCAGGTCCGAGCCCGGATTGGCGTCGGCTTGCGCCTGGGCGAAATCGTCGCAGGTCACGGCATGGCCGTCGTGGCGTTCGAAATACAGCTTCATCCCGCGCGCAAAACCTTCGCGCCCGACCAGGGTCTGCATCATGCGCACCACCTCGGCACCTTTTTCGTAGATGGTGACGGTGTAGAAATTGTTGATCTCGACATAACTGTCGGGCCGTACTGGATGCGCCATGGGCCCGGCATCTTCCGGAAACTGCGCGGTGCGCAGCACACGCACATCCTCGATGCGTTTTACGGCGCGTGCCGACGGCTCGGCACACAGATCCTGTGAGAACTCCTGGTCGCGAAAAACGGTCAGCATCTTTCAGGCTGAGCTGAAACCAGTCGCGGCAGGTGACGCGATTTCCGGTCCAGTTGTGGAAATATTCATGCCCGACCACCGACTCGATATTGGCGTAGTCGGCATCGGTGGCGCTGGCCTGGCTGGCCAGCACGTATTTGGTGTTGAAGATGTTCAGGCCCTTGTTTTCCATGGCGCCCATGTTGAAGTCGCTGGTGGCCACCACCATGAAGCGATCCAGGTCCAGCGTCAGGCCGAAACGCGCCTCGTCCCAGGCGACGGAGGCCATCAACGAATTCATGGCGTGTTCGGTTTTTTCCATGTCGCCCGGGCGCACGTAGATTTCAAGCACATGGTCCTTGCCGGCGCGCGAAATGATGCGCTGCTGGCGGCGCACCAGCTTGCCCGCCACCAGCGCGAACAGGTAACTGGGCTTGCGGTGCGGATCCACCCAGCGTGCGAAATGGCGGCCTGCGTCGCCCGGCACATCGCCTTGCTCCACCAGATTGCCGTTGGACAACAACACCGGATAGCGGATCTTGTCGGCGCGCAGCGTGACGCTGTAATGCGCCATCACGTCAGGGCGGTCGAGGAAGTAGGTGATGCGCCGGAACCCTTCGGCCTCGCACTGGGTGAAGAAGGATTCGTTGCTGACGTACAGGCCCATCAGCTTGGTGTTCTTGGCCGGCACGCAGGTGGTGAATATCTCCAGCTCGAATGCGCCCTGGTCGGCCGCCGGCAGGTTTTCCAGCACCAGTGTGCCGCCATCCAGTCGAAACGAGGCGCCTCCACCATTGACCAGCACACGTGCCAGATTCAGCTCTTCGCCGTCCAGCCGCAGCGGCTGCGGCGCAACGTCCGGATTGCGCCGCACCCGCATCTTGTTCAGTACCCGGGTTTTGGACGGGTCGAGGTCGAACGTCAGGTCGACGGTGTCGATCCAGTAGGCCGGTGGCTGGTAGTCCAGCCGGCGGACGACATGCGCCACGGCGGGTGCTTCACTGAGGTTGGGCATGGAGAGCCTCCAAAAAGTTCGCTGACATCAGCTCGTGGTAGTTTTGCACACAGGCCAGCACATGCGGCCCGGTGAGTTCGTGCGCTGCATGGCTGCTGCAGATGGCCACCGCGCGCATGCCAGCGCGCCGTGCCGCCTCGATACCAAAGGGCGCGTCTTCAAAAACGATGCATTCGGCAGGTGCCACACCGATGCGTCGCGCGGCTTCGAGAAAAATCGCCGGCTCCGGCTTGCCGGGCAAACCTTCGTCGCCGCCGACCACCGCGTGCGGGGCAGGGTCCATCATCAGGTGCGAAAAGGCAAACGCGATATTGTGCTTGTCTCCCGCAGTGCCGACCCCCACGCGCAGGCCATGACCCATGGCGAGTGCACTGAACTCGCGAAAGCCGGCCACCTCGCGAAACACCGGCGCGAACAGTTCGCGGTAGATCTCTTCCTTCTCGTGCACCAGGCGCCAGCACTCGGCGCTGTCCATCGAGCGGCCGAACAACAACTCCATACATTCGGCGCCGGTGCGCCCGGTGGTGCGGCGCAACAGCTCCCGCACCTCGATGTCGATGCCGTGGCGCTGCGCGAAAGTGATCCAGCTTTGGCCGTGGAACGCCATCGAGTCGATCATCGTGCCGTCCATGTCGAAGATCAGGCCGGCAGTGCGCGCCAGTATGGGACGACCCGGCGTGGCGCTCATCACACGCCCTGCTTCAGGGACGCTTCGATGAACGGGTCGAGGTCGCCGTCCAGCACCTTCTGCGTCGCCGAGGTCTCGTGGTTGGTGCGCAGGTCCTTGATGCGGCTCTGATCGAGCACATAGCTGCGGATCTGATGGCCCCAGCCGACGTCGGTCTTGCTGTCTTCGAGCTTCTGCTGCTCCGCCTGGCGTTTGCGCATCTCGTGGTCATACAGGCGGCTGCGCAGGCGCTTCCATGCCACGTCGCGGTTGCTGTGCTGGCTGCGACCGTCCTGGCACTGCACCACGATGCCGGTGGGAAGGTGCGTCAGGCGTACCGCTGAATCGGTCTTGTTGATGTGTTGGCCGCCGGCGCCGCTGGCACGAAACGTGTCGGTGCGCACGTCGGCCGGGTTGATGTCGATCTCGATCGAGTCGTCGATCTCCGGGTAGACAAACACGCTCGCGAAGCTGGTGTGGCGACCCCCCGACGAATCGAACGGGCTCTTGCGCACCAGACGGTGTACACCGGTTTCGGTGCGCAGCAGACCGAAGGCGTATTCACCTTCGATCTTGATCGTGGCGCCCTTGATGCCGGCCGTGTCGCCCGCCGACTCTTCCTCGATCGACGACTTGAAGCCCTTGCGTTCGGCATACCGCAGGTACTGGCGCAGCAGCATGCTGGCCCAGTCACAGGCTTCCGTGCCGCCGGCACCGGCCTGAATGTCCAGGAAGCAGTTCAGTGGATCGGCCGGGTTGTTGAACATGCGCCGGAATTCCAGCAGTTCCACTTCCTTCGCCAGCTTGGCCGCTTCGGTCTCGATATGCAGCAGGCTGTCGGTATCGCCCTCGTCCTTGCCCATGTCGTAGAGCTCGGTGTTGTCGGCCAGTTCGCCGGCCAGGCGTGTGAGAGACAGTACGACACTGTCGAGCGACTTCTTCTCGCGCCCCAGCTCTTGGGCGCGTTTCGGGTCGTTCCAGACCGTCGGGTCTTCCAGCGAGGCGTTGACTGTCCTCAGTCGTTCGGATTTGGCATCGAAGTCAAAGATACCTCCGCAGATCTTCTGTGCGCACGCTCAGGGAAGCAAGTTGGGTGCCGATCTGGTTGATGTGTTCTGCGTCCATGGGGTGTCCTGGGGAGGTTGGGTTAAGCCGGGTCATTTTAGCGGCGACGTTGCGGCACCCGTACCGGCCCGGCAGCCCTGGCCAGCGGCGTGTCCGGTGCGATGTCAGCGCAGGAAGTCTTCCAGCAGCTGTGCCAGCTGCTCGGGCTGGTCATGGTGCAACATGTGGCCGGCGTCGCCGATCACCGCAATGCGGCAGTCGGGCACGGACTTCAGCCGCTGGTGGTACTCGTCGAGCGAGAATTTGCCGCGCCACCAGCCTGGCAGAGGGCTGTCGCCGGCCTCCACCGCCAGCACCGGCATGCTCAGGCACTTGTAGATCTCCAGCAGCTCGTCGATCCGTATCAGTTGGGCATTACCGATCTTGTGCGCGGCGTCGGCCAGGATCTCCCACTGGCCCTGCGCGTTTTCACGTGCCCATTGGGTGGCCAACCACTGCGCCTTGTCCTGCCCCCTCTGATCACGCGCCAGACGCGGATTGGTCTTGGCCAGCCGGCGTGCCACTGCCGCCGAGCTGTCGTAGGGACGCAGGGCCATCTCGCCGCGGCCGAAAGCCTTGAGTTCATCCATCCATTTGGCGTAACGCCGTGGCGCCTGGTCGGGCCGGGTGCTCGGGCCGCCAAAACCTTCCAGGTTGACCAGCCGGCGAATGCGCTGCGGGCGAATGCCGGCGTAATACATGGAGACGCTGCCGCCCAGGCTGTGCCCGACCAGATCCACGGGACGTCCGGGCGCATAGTGGTCGAGCAGGTGGTCAAGGTCGGCCAGGTAGTCGGGAAACCAGTAGTTGTCGGTGGCGACGCCGGTGCTCTCGCCGTAACCGCGCCAATCCGGCGCGATGATCTGTCGGCCCTGCATGAACGGGTCGGACAAGGCGTCCACCACGAACTGGTAGGACGCGGCCACATCCATCCAGCCGTGCACCAGCACGAGTGGTGGCACATCGGCAGACGGCTGGCCCCATAGGCGCAGGTGGTAGCGCTGGTTGCGCAGGGTCAGGAATTCGCTGCGCGAGGCTCTTTTGACTTGGTACATTAGCGCCATGATAAAGAGGCACGGCGCCGCGCACAGTCAAGTGAAGGACAGGGCCCGCCGCTACCCTGCGTGCCCGGGTTGAAGCGTGGCGCGCCAGAAGCATGGTTCCGGGACGCCGGCGACGCAGTTCCTGCGGGCGCACCGGGTGCCGTTTGTGGAGCACGTGTACGACTACGTTGAGCATGGCGGCGCGGGCCACAGCGCCAGTGCCCTGGGGGTGGACCCCCACCGCGTGGTGAAGACCCTGGTGATGCAGGACGAGAACACCCGAGCGCTGTTGGTGTTGATGCACGGCGACCGCAGCGTCAGCACCAAGAACCTGGCGCGGCAGATAGGCTGCAAGTCGGTCGAACTGTGCCAGCCCGAGGTGGCGAACAGGCACAGCGGTTACCTGGTCGGAGGCACCTCGCCCTTTGGCACGCGCAAGCCCATGCCGGTGTATTACGAGCAGTCTAGAGGGGACTTGCCCGGCATGCTGGTCAATGGCGGGCGGCGCGGCTACCTGGTCGAAATCGACCCCGCCACGGCGGTGCGGTTGCTGCAAGCGCGGCCTGTGCGTTGCGCGCTGGCAGAATAGGGCGCAGGCGGCATTCTCAGACCGCCACGGAGACTGCCATGCAAGCGCTTGTTCCCTTTTATCCGTTGCTGGCAGCAGCTGCGGCCTACGCCATCGGCTCG
>JANOTG010000157.1:0-2338 GCA_031416215.1 Betaproteobacteria bacterium | reverse complement strand
CTGCGTCGGGTGGCCGTCGTCGGCGCACTCGCGGGTCATCGGCGCCATCACCACCCGATTGCGCAGAACCAGTGGCCCGACCTGCACTGGCGAGAACAAGGCTGACGTGTTCGGACCCATCCGGGCATGATCGACAGGCATCATTGTTTCGTCTGGCGAAACGTCAACTTGCGAGAAATCCGCCGTCGACCGACAACTCGGCCCCGGTGATGTAGGCCGACTCGTCCGAAGCCAGAAACACCACCGCATTGGCCACATCATCGACCTCGCCTGCGCGGCGCAACGGCACGCGGGCCAGTATCTTGTCCCGGGCTGCGTGGCTGCCCTGACCTGCCAGGCCCGACTCTCGGTCGCGCATCGGTGGCATGGCGCCCGGATGGATGCTGTTGACGCGAATGCCCTGCGGGCCGAACTCTGCCGCCGCGCCCTTGGTGAGTGACCGTATGCCGCCCTTGGAGGCGTGGTACCCGAGGTGGACTCCCGGCGTGCCGACATCACTGCAAATGGATGACATATTGATGATGGAACCGCCATGGTCGCGCATGTGCGGCACAACGCACCGAATTCCGAGGAAGGCTCCGCGCAGGTTGATCGCCAGCAGACGGTCGAACAGATCGAGTGCCGTCACATCCGCGGCTGCCGAGCCCGAAATGCCGGCGTTGTTGACCAATACATCGACACGCCCGAAACGCGTCAGAGCCATCTGTGCAACCTCTTCCCACTGCGCCGGGTCGGTCACATCGTGGCGCACATAGATGGCCGCCAGCCCCTGCGCCACCAGTTCCCCGGCCAACCCGGCTCCGTCGAGTATGTCGGTCATCACCACCGCCGCACCCTCGCGGGCCATGCATCGCGCATCTGCCAGCCCCAAGCCGGAGGCGGCGCCGGTGATGATGGCCACCTTGCCCTTCAAACGCATACAGTCTCCTTGGCGTTATTGCTAACAGGCCGCGTCGCGCGGCATGGGTCGCTTTCTGATTCTGCCTGCGAACTGCGCGGGTGGTCGTGAAAACCCTCATTCCCTTCCTACCGATCGGCCCTACCATTTGGCAACCAGATCGAAACCGCCATGGCACTGCAACACCGACTGATCCAGAACGCCTACGTCGTGAACGACATTGATGTGGCGATCACGCAGTGGCATGCCCTGTGGGGCCTGGGCCCGTTCTTCGTCCGCCGCCATATCGTGATGCAACAAGTGCTGTACCGCGGTGCCCGCTCCAGCATCGATATCTCGGCGGTCTACGTACAGGCCGGGCCGATCCAGGTCGAGCTGGTGCAGCAGCACTGCACCTCGGCATCTGCCTTCCGCGACATGTTCCCGGCCGGGCAGGAGGGGTTTCACCATGTGGCTGTGATACCGGACGACTACGACCGCACGCTGGCTGACTACGCGGCGCTGGGTTGCCCGGTGGCCACCGAGGTGCGCACTGCTTCTGGCCGTGGTGCCGCATTCATCGACACCCGGCCCATGATCGGGCACATGGTGGAGGTATACATACCCGGTGACGGCATCCACCAGCTGTACCGCAGCGTGGCGGCAGCGGCAGCCAGCTGGGACCACAAGCAGCTGACGATAGAGCTCGATCCGGCCCGCTAGTCCGGCTTCACGACGTCTTTATTCTCCTTCGCAGACGACACCATGACATCTGTTGTTGTATCCACCTACAAACACGCCAACGACACCCTGCGCCTGAACGACCTGCGCCAGGCTCTGTACGACGAAGGCGCCATCCTGATGGACAAAGTGCTCGTCAACCTGCACGGCACGGAGCACCGCACGCGCCGGGCCATCGAGACCAAGGTGTTTCGCCGGGACTTTTTCGAGTGGTACGAAAAGCAGGTGTTCCCCACCACCTTGCGAGAGACCCTGAGCCCGTACCTGGCTGCTGGCAAGACCGACCTGGTGGACTTCGGCTTTCGCGTCATGATGAACCTGACGGCGGACTTCTCCGGTGTCGATCGCCCGTTGCGTTCCCCCGAGGAAACCACCAGCCTGCTGCGCATTTTGCGCACCTTCGGCAAAGCGGCAACACTGGGCCAGGCATTGGGTGACCGCGAGCTGATCCGCGAAGAAATACGCCAGGCGCTGGCCGAGTTTGACTCGGTATTTTTTCGCCCGTCGATGGCCCGCCGACGCGCCCTGCTGGCGCAACATGCACGGGGCGAGATCACCGAAGCCGCGCTGCCGCGCGACGTGCTGGTCGAGCTGTTGCGCAGCGAAAGCGAAACGCCGATCACGCACGAGGTGCTGATGAAGGAGATCGGCTTTTTCCTGCTGGCCGGAGCGTTCACCTCCATCCACACGCTGACACACGCCATGCACGAGATCTTCAGC
>JANOTG010000156.1:0-2299 GCA_031416215.1 Betaproteobacteria bacterium | reverse complement strand
CGGGGAAAGCGACCAGGATCGCCAGCATGACGATCTGCACCAGCACAAATGGCCATACACCCTTGAAGATGGTGCCGAGCCCGACATGCGGCAGCAGGGCATTGAGCACAAACAGGTTCATGCCCACCGGTGGTGACACCAGACCGATCTGTATCACCATCACGATCAACACACCGAACCACACCGGATCAAATCCCAGCGCGGTGACGATGGGAAAAAACAAGGGGATCGTCAGCAGCACCATGGTCAACTCTTCCATCACCGTGCCGAGCAGCACATAGATCGCCATCATGGCTGCGACCACCATCACGGGCGACAGGCCCAGATGGGTGATCCAGTCCTTGAGCTCGCCCGGCATGGACGTGAAATTGACAAAATTCGCAAATATGGTGGCCGCGATCAGCAGCGCGAACAACATGGCGGTGGTGCGGGCCGACTCCACCAGCACGTCCAGCAGGCTGCGCCAGCCCAGGGCACCACGAGCGAGTGCGAACAGGAACGCGCCCGAGGCACCAATGCCGGCGCCTTCGGTGGCGGTGAATACGCCGCCGTAGATGCCACCCAGCACCACGATCACCAGCAGCAGCACGCCCCAGATGCCACGCAGCGCGGCCCAGCGTTGTGACCAGCTGGAGCGCTCCCCGGGCGGTGCGTGTTCCGGGTCCGCCGAGGTGACGACCACCACCGCCAGCATCAGCAGGATGGCGGTCAGCAGGCCGGGTATGACGCCCGCCGCGAACAGCCGGCCGATGCTGGTCTCGGTCACGATGCCGTAGATCACCATGATGGTGGATGGCGGAATCATGATGCCCAGCGTACCGCCTGCGGCGATGACGCCGGTGGACAGGGAGTCGCTGTAGCCGAGCCTTTTCATCGACGGGTAAGCCACCTTGCTCATGGTGGCCGCAGTGGCGATCGAGGAGCCGCAGATAGCGCCAAAACCGGCGCAGGCCGCAATCGTGGCATGCGCCAGCCCACCGCGCAGGTGCCCGATGAAGACATAGGCGGCGCGGAACAACTCGTGGGCCAAGCCAGCCTTGGCGACAAAATTGCCCATCAGGATGAACAACGGAATGACCGACAGTGTGTACGCGAACCCTGTCTCATGCACCACCTGGGCCGAGCTTGCCAGCGCCGGTTGCCAGCCACGCATGAAGCCCATGCCGACAACGCCGACAATCGCCATGGCGAACGCCAGCGGTACACGCAACAATGCCAGCACAAAAATGGCGACAAATCCGCCCAGGGCTTCGATCACAGGGGAGCACTTTCCACCAAATCATCATGGGTGCTGGCTGGCGCAAAAAAAATCTGGCTGAAGTGGACCAGGCCGGTGAATGCACACAACACCGACATGCCGAAAATGAACGGCGCTTTCGGCAATTTCAGCTGTGCTGTCGTCTCGCCGCTGAGTGAAAAGTCCGCGGCGGTGCGCCACATCAGGTAGGCCAGCCCGAGCAGCAGCAGTGCACACAACAATTGCACCATGACCTGCTGGGTTTTTCGCAGTGTCGGTGCCAGGTAAGCGTCCAGTGAGTCGAACACCACATGTTCACCGCGCATCGAGACCAGCGGCAAGGCGGCGAAGATCACCACCACCATGAGCAACTCGGTGAGCTCCAGAGAGCCGGGTATCGAGGTTGAAAGCAACTTGCGGCCTCCAACGTCGAAAAACGTCAGCGCCATGATGCAAAAAAGTGCAACACCCGCCAAGGCACCGCAGGCCCACTCGAATAGTCTGTTCATGCTGAATACTGGCCGCAAAACAAAACGGCTCCCATTGTCCATGAGAGCCGTGTTGGGCAGCGATCGTTTGGCGACCGCTGCGGCGGACTACTTCTCCTGCCTGGCGATCTCCGCACGAAATTCGGCCAGCACCTTGGCCGCATCCTTCAGGCCTTTGGCTTCGGCAGCACTGACCCATTGCGCCTCCAGGCCCGAGGTCTTGCTTTTCACCTCGGCCACAAATTTGGCATCCGCCTTGACACTTGCACCTGATTGGCCTGCATCAGCGCCATGCCGCGGCGATCCACCTTGTCCCAGTTGCGTCCGAAAATGCGGGCGTAGGTTTCGCCCGACACCGCATCCACCGCCTTTTTCTCCTCGGCACTCAGCTTGTCGTACCGCGCCTGATTGATCATGGCGATGAAACTGGTGTTGTACAAACCGCCCGGAAAGGTGGTGGCGTGCTTGATGATTTTGTCGATTTTGAAAGATTCGGTTGACTCTGCAGGGAACAGCGTGCCATCCATCACGCCACCAGAGAGCAATTCGTACGAATCCGGCGCGGGTTTCAAAG
>JANOTG010000155.1:0-4529 GCA_031416215.1 Betaproteobacteria bacterium | reverse complement strand
ACAAACTGGTACGACACCACATAGATCAACATGCCGGGTGCGAACCCGGCCAGCGCAAAGATCGCCGCCAGCTTGAGCAGCAACCGGCTGCCAAATCGTTTGCGCCGCAGACGCAGCAGCAGGCGCACCACCACCCACACGATCACCAGCAGCAGCAGTGCCGCCACCACCACGTTGAGCTTGAACAGCAGCGCGTAGTTGCGCTCGTAGAGCTCCCGGTTGTTGGTGGCCTGCGTCAGCAGGAACAACAGCACCAGGCCGATCGCGGTCATGATGGCGAGGCCGACTCCCACCGTCCAGCGCACGGTGCGGTTGTGCTGGCGCAGGCTGGCGGAGACCGGTGCCGCGGTCACGCCGGTGTCTTTCACTTGAGCGCCTCGGAGCTGATCTGCTTGCTGGCGGAGACCGCGATGGTCCAGTCGGATTGGCCAAAGGTGCCGATCTGGAACGGCCGTGGCAATTGGGTCAGATCAAGCGAAAAACGGAATTCGACCTTGTGCACCGAATCGGGCTCAACCAAACCGGGCTCGGCGATTTTCCAGCCCGACAGGCGCTGCACCGCTGCCATGGCGTCGGTCAACTTGTCAAAACTCTGGTTGATCGTCATGCCCAGGCTGTTGGAGGTGATGACGCCGGGCGCCACGTTCAGGCGCCAGCGTTGCGTCAGCGGCTGGTAGGCAAGCCGCATGTGGCGCTGCACACTGGCGACCCGGCGGTCGCTCCAGTACCAGCGGTGCCGCACCACATCGGCTTCGGCAACAAAAAACATCGGCACTCCGCGCAACAAGGCGTCTTCCACCGCAGCCGGCAACTCCACCCGCACGCTGGCAAACAGAAAAAGGCCTTCGGCACTGCGCTCGACCCGCAGTTGCGTGACCTCGGGTGGCACGGCGTCGGCAAGGGCGCGGGTGCCGACCAGCAACAGCAATGACAGGCAGGCACAGCCCGCAGCCAGCCTAGGGCGCCAATTTCTCCAGCAATGCGTAAAAAAAGCCGTCATGGTCAATCAGGTGATTGTCCGGGACGGCCTCGCCATTTGCCTTGAAAACCGGCAGCAAATGCCCCGGGGAGGGCAACAAGCGCGCATCGGTGTTGTGTGCAAGAAACGTTTCGATCTGCTGCGAACCCTCGGCCCGAAACACCGAGCAAGTGCAATACAGCAGACGGCCACCCACCGCCAGCAGCGGCCACAGGCTGGCCAACAGGCGCGCCTGGGTCTTCGCCAGCTGGGCGATATCACTCTCGCGGCGCAGCCACGGCACGTCCGGATGGCGGCGCACGATGCCCGAAGCAGTACACGGCGCGTCGAGCAGGATGGCGTCAAATGCCACGCCGTCCCACCAAAGACCCGGCTGGGCGGCGTCTGCCGCCACCACATGGGCCTGCAGGCCCAGGCGGGACAGGGTCTCGGCGATGCGTTGGCAGCGCACGGGGTCGATGTCCAGCGCCCAGACTTCGGCTTCGGCGAGTTCGAGCAGGTGCGCCGTCTTGCCGCCGGGCGCCGCACAGGCGTCGAGCACACGCAGCGGTTTTGCACGCACTGCAGCCGCGGCGTCGCCAAGCAGCAATTCAGCGGCCATTTGCCCGGCGGCGTCCTGCACCGACACGTCGCCGGAGTCGAAACCCGGTACATCGTGCACCGACAGCGCGCGCTGCAGCAACACGCCGTGGCGCCCGACCAGCTGGCACGGGATCGACAGCGCCAGCAGCCGGTCGCGGTACGCCACGGCGGTGCTGCGCCTGGCATTGACGCGCAGCGTCATCGGAGCATGCCGGGCGTCGGCCTGCAATACGGCTTGCCATTGCGCCGGATGGTCGCGCTGCAGGCGGCGGATCCACCACGGCGGGTGGTTCCAGCGGGCCTGCTCGTCCTGTTCCGACTGTGCCACCAGATCGTCCTGCTCGCGCAGGAATCGGCGCAGACAGCCGTTGATGAACCCGGCCTGCGCGGCCGTTGCATGTTGTCGCTTGGCGGCCTCGACGGTCTGGTTGACCAGTGTGAACCCGGTGTACGGCGCGTCGTCGCGGCGCCACGCCAGCGCCAGTGCCACACTCAACAACGCGTCGACCTGGGGCGGCGGGCGCCGCGCGGCCAGCAGCCGGCCAATACTTTGCGCCCGTGCCAGCGACCGCAGCACCTGGTAAAAAAGCGCCTGCACCGCCGGGCGCAACGCCGGGTCTGCCTGCAGCAGCGCCGCCCTGCCTGACATACCGGAGCGCAGAGCCAACAAAGCGTCAGCCGTGGCCTGCAACTGGCGCCACAGCGGAATCAAGGAAGGGGCCGACGGCGCCTCGGGCTGCCCGCTCACAACGTGCCCGCCTGCCGAAAACCAAACAGCCATGCCACAAAAACCGCCGGGAACTGTTGTACCGCATGGTTGTGCAGCAGCACCGCGTCGTTGAACAGCGTAATGGCGTCGCCCGCCATACGGGCGTTTTCAGCCCAGGTGGCGCGCCACGCCTCTGCCGCTTCGCCGGGTTGATGCTGTGCCATTTCGTCGACCAGCCGCAACCACCATACCTGCAAGGTGGATACGGCAGACAGCAGCGCCGCCATGGATGCCGCGTCCAGCGCGCGTTGACGCGCCACCCGCAGGTTGTTGTCCAGCTGCACCCCCGCGCTTTGCAAGCCCAGCCAGGCAGGAGCCACCGGTTTCTCTCCGCCCAAAAACTCGTCGATCAGCTGCGTGTACCGTGCCAGACAGCGGTCCACCGGAACAAAGGTCTGCAACACCCGGGAGCGCAGACGCACCAGGCGGTTATAGGCGCCCAGCACCCAGACGATGATGGCGGCGGGCAACAGCCACAACCAGCCGGCCTCCATCACGCGGCCATCTCCTGCCAGTGTCGGCGCCCGTTACCGATCGGCGGCAAAAAAAACGCCCCGGGGCCTGCCGGGGCAGGACCAGGGGCGCTCGACACGGTCACGCGGGGCGGCTTATTCGGCCACGGTTCCCGCATCGGCGTCGGCAGTGGCATCTGCCGTATCACCGGCGAGTTCGGCTGCCTCGGCGTCGGCGATGGCGCGGCGCTCGGCGTCGTCCATGTTCTCGCGCACCTTGCGTGCTTCGTGGTACGCCATGCCGGTGCCCGCGGGAATGAGTCGCCCGACGATGACGTTTTCCTTCAGGCCACGCAACTCGTCGCGTTTGCCCATGATGGCGGCCTCGGTCAGCACACGGGTGGTCTCCTGGAAGGAGGCCGCGCTGATGAAGCTGTCGGTGGACAACGACGCCTTGGTGATACCCAACAGCAGGTTGGTGAAGGTGGCCGGGATCTTGCCCTCGGCCCGCAGCGCATCGTTGGTGTTGAGCATTTCGGAGCGCTCCACCTGCTCGCCGCCGATGTAGTTGGAGTCACCGACGTTGTCGACCACCACGCGACGCAGCATCTGGCGCACGATCACCTCGATGTGTTTGTCGTTGATCTTCACGCCCTGCAGCCGGTACACGTCCTGCACCTCGTCCACGATGTAGCGTGCCAGCTCTTCCGAGCCAAGCAGGCGCAGGATGTCCTGCGGGTCGGCCGGGCCGTCCACCACGCTTTCGCCCTTGTTCACGACCTGGCCTTCGTGCACCAGGATGTTCTTCTCCTTGGGCACCAGCTCTTCCCAGACCTTGCCATCCGGGTCGGTGATCTGCAGGCGGATCTTGCCCTTGGTCTCCTTGCCGAACGACACGGTACCGGTCATCTCGGCCAGCACACCCTTGTCCTTCGGTGAGCGGGCTTCGAACAACTCGGCCACACGCGGCAGACCGCCGGTGATGTCGCGCGTCTTCTGACCTTCGATCGGGATACGGGCCAGCACCTCGCCGGGGCCCACGTCCTGTCCGTCGCGCACCTGGATCAGCGCACCGATCGGGAAACCGATCGTCACCGAGTGGTCGGTTCCGGGAATCTTGACCTCGTTACCGGATGGGTCGATCAGCTTGACCTGCGGCCGCACGATCTTGGCGGAACCGCGGCGTTTCGGATCGATCACCACCAGGGTCGACAGACCGGTCACCTCGTCGAGCTGCTTGGCCACGGTCAGGCCCTCTTCGACATTCTCGAAGTGTGCACGTCCGGCGAATTCGGTGATGATGGGGCGGGTCAGCGGATCCCAGTTGGCGAGGATGGCGCCGGCCTTGACGGTCTGATCGACCTTGACGGTCAACACCGCGCCATACGGCACCTTGTGGCGCTCACGCTCACGGCCATGTTCGTCGTGGATGACGATCTCGCCGGAGCGCGCAATCACCACCAGCTCTTTTTTGCTGTTGGTCACGTAACGCATGGTCGCGTTGAACGCAATGCTGCCGTTCGATTTGGCCTCGACGCTGGAGGAGATGGCGGCACGGGGTGCGGCGCCACCGATGTGGAAGGTGCGCATGGTGAGCTGGGTGCCAGGCTCGCCGATCGACTGCGCGGCGATCACACCGACCGCCTCGCCGCCGTTGATCAGCCCGCCACGACCGAGGTCGCGGCCATAACACTTGGCGCAGATGCCGAAACGCGTGGCGCAGGTAAGCGCCGTGCGCACCTTCACC
>JANOTG010000154.1:0-2239 GCA_031416215.1 Betaproteobacteria bacterium | reverse complement strand
CCAGCGCGCCTGCCACGGGGTGCCTGGGTTTCTGCTGTTGCCACTGTGTCGTCCATGCCATTTCTCCAAAGGGTGATGGGCCGACGTCGTGCCCACCCGGTGTCATCCGAGTATGGTCAGGCACCCATGACCCGGGTGGTCCGCAAGCGACGCCGACTGGTGCGCTCACGCCACGCCATGTGCCGTTGCCGGGCCGCAAATCGACGGCCCGTCGCTCCCGGGTTCATGAATGTCGTGTCGTGGACACCGGCGCCCCGACGCGTCTTGACAATCCAGCATCGGCGTGTTGCCCTCAGGAAACGGACATTTTCGTGGACTTGAAGACCTTTGATCCGGAGCTTGCGGCCGCCATGGCCGCCGAGGCACAACGCCAGCAGGACCATCTGGAGCTGATCGCCTCCGAGAACTACACCAGCGCGCTGGTGATGCAGGCCCAGGGCAGTGTGCTCACGAACAAATACGCCGAGGGTTACCCGGGCAAACGCTATTACGGCGGATGTGAACACGTCGACGTGGCCGAGACGCTGGCCATCGAACGCGCCAAAATGCTGTTCGGCGCGGCCTTTGCCAATGTGCAGCCGCATTCGGGGTCCAGCGCCAATGCCGCGGTCTACATGGCCCTGCTGCAGCCCGGCGACACGATCCTGGGTATGAGCCTGGCGCATGGCGGCCACCTGACCCACGGCGCCAAGGTGAGTTTCTCCGGCAAGTTCTACCACGCGGAGCAATACGGCATCGACACCGCCACCGGCCTGATCGACTACGACGCGCTCGAGGCCCAGGCCATCGCCGTCAAGCCCAAGATGGTCATCGCCGGTTTCTCGGCCTACAGCCGGCACCTCGACTTCGCGCGTTTCCGGGCCATCTGCGACAAGGTTGGCGCCTTGCTGTTTGTCGACATGGCGCATGTGGCAGGGCTGGTTGCGGCCGGGCTGTATCCGAATCCGGTGCCGTTTGCAGACGTTGTCACCACCACCACCCACAAGACCTTGCGCGGGCCACGCGGCGGCCTGATCCTGTGCCGTGCCAACCCCGAGATCGAGAAAAAACTCAACTCCATGGTCTTCCCCGGCACCCAGGGCGGGCCCTTGATGCACGTCATCGCCGCCAAGGCGGTGGCGTTCCTGGAGGCCTTGCAACCCGGCTTCAAGGCCTACCAGCAACAGGTCATCGACAACGCACGCGCCATGGCGGCAGTGTTTGCATCCCGCGGCTACGACATCGTCTCGGGTGGCACCGACAACCACCTGATGCTGGTAAGCCTGATCGCCAAGGGACTGACCGGCAAGGACGCCGACGCGGCCCTGGGCCGGGCCCATATCACGGTGAACAAGAATTCGGTGCCCAATGATCCGCAGTCGCCTTTTGTCACCAGTGGCATACGGGTGGGTACACCGGCCATCACGACACGCGGTTTTGGGGTGGCCGAGTGCACCCAGGTCGCGACACTGGTGTGTGACGTGCTCGACCATCTGGGTGATGGCGCCGTCGAGCGGCGCGTGGCGGACCAGGTCATGGCGCTGTGCCGCCGTTTCCCGGTGCCGGGTTGATACGGGCAAGCTGGAGAGTCTGCCGTGGCACTGAGCGTTTTTGACCTGTTCAAGGTCGGCATCGGCCCTTCGTCGTCACACACGGTGGGCCCGATGAAGGCGGCCGCCATGTT
The DNA here is from genome assembly GCA_031416215.1 of Betaproteobacteria bacterium. Lineage (GTDB taxonomy): Bacteria > Pseudomonadota > Gammaproteobacteria > Burkholderiales > Burkholderiaceae_C > CAISIP01. Next base: position 576 of record JANOTG010000154.1, on the reverse strand, counting down.
TGCGCGCCGTCTGGTCAAGGCGAGCCTGCAGACCCGCGTCGTGCGTATCGAGGCCAAACTGTACGGCTCGCTCGGCGCCACGGGTAAAGGCCATGGCACGGATACCGCCATCATGCTGGGGCTGGAAGGCGCCATGCCCGACACGATCGACCCAGACAGCGTGGAAGGCCACCTCAAGCGTATCCGCGCCGCTGGCCATGTATTGCTGGACGGCAAGACGCCAGTGGCGTTCAAGGAGCGCACCGACATGTTGTTCCTGCGCCGCGAGACCCTGCCGTTTCACACCAACGGCGTGCGCCTGACGGCTTTCGATGCCGACGGCGCAGTGCTGGAGGAGCGGCGTTATTTCTCGGTCGGCGGCGGTTTTGTGGTGTCGCAGGAAGAGGCCGACGCCTCGGCCGACCACCCACGCCTGGTGGTCGACCCCACCGTGCTGGCGCATCCGTTTTCCAGCGGCGACGCCTTGCTGGAAATCACCACCGCCACCGGCATGTCGATCGCGCAGGTGATGCGCAAGAATGAACATGCCTGGCGCACTGACACCGAGCTCGACGCCGGGCTCGACCATATCTGGGA
>JANOTG010000153.1:0-38202 GCA_031416215.1 Betaproteobacteria bacterium | reverse complement strand
TGCCTATGTGACCAAGGCCGGCACACGTCACACCCTGTGGGTGGCCGACGCTGATGGCGAAAACGCGCAGTCCGCGCTGGCCAGCCCGGAGCCCATCATCTCGCCTGCCTGGTCGCCGAACGGTGGTCAGTTGGCCTATGTATCGTTCGAGTCACGCAAACCGGTGATTTATGCCCACGAGGTGGCGAGCGGAAAACGCCGCCTGTTGGCCAATTTCCGCGGCTCCAACAGTGCGCCGGCCTGGGCCCCGGACGGCCGAACACTGGCCGTCACCCTGAGCCGCGATGGCGGGTCGCAGCTGTACAGCCTGGACGCCAATGGCGGTGAACCACGCCGTCTGGCCCAGTCCAGCAGCATCGACACTGAACCGGTTTATACGGCGGATGGCCGCACGCTCTATTTCGTCAGTGACCGTGGCGGCTCGCCGCAGATCTACCGCATGCCTGCGGCGGGCGGCAATGTCGAACGTGTCACCTTTACTGGGAGTTACAACATTTCCCCGGCGCTGAGCTCGGACGGACGTTGGCTGGCCTACATTTCGCGGGTGAATGGTGCCTTCAAGTTGCATGTGATGGAACTCGCCGGCGGTACGACAAATGCCATCACCGAAACCGTGGCGGACGAAAGCCCGAGTTTTTCACCCAATGGCCGCCTGATCATTTATGCAACCCAGATTCAGGGTCGGGAGGCGCTGATGACCAGCACGGTGGACGGCCGGATCAAGGCTCGCCTGGCGGGCCAGGTTGGCGACATCCGCGAGCCGGAATGGGCGCCGTTCGCCAAGCCATGACCAAGAACTTGTCCGCAAGTACACAGGAGGAATAGGATGTTTCGGATATTTTTGACGGCGGCATGGTTGTCGATGCTGGTGGCGTGTGGCTCGTCGGTCAAGCTCGACGAGGTCGCGGTGGAGGACCGCAGCGGCACCGCCGTATCGGCTCAGGCGGGTGCCGCCGCCTCAAGCGCCGCGGCGGGCAGCGGCGCTGGTACGGCGGCCATCAGCAGTGGCGCCATCGCCCCGGTGACCATCGCCGGGGCCAACGCCGCGGCAGGTGCGGCCGGCGTACCGGGCGGCGCGCGCGTGGTGTATTTTGACTATGACAGCTTTGTCATCCGCGCCGAGTTTCAGACGGTGATCGAGAGCCACGCCCGTTACCTCAAGGCCGATACGCGCCGCAGGGTGGCGATCGAGGGCCACACCGACGAGACCGGTGGCCGTGAATACAACCTGGCACTGGGACAAAAACGTTCCGAGGCAGTGCGCCGCGCCCTGACCTTGCTGGGTGTGGCCGACAGCCAGCTTGAGGCGGTGAGTTTTGGCAAGGAAAAGCCGGCGCAGGCGGGCACGGATGAAGCCGCGCTGGCCAAGAACCGGCGCGCGGAGATCAGTTACCGATGAACAGCATCGCTCGTCGTGGCGCTGCGGCACGGCTTTCGGCTGGTGCCTGGGTGCTGGCCTGCGGCCTGCTGCAGACCAGTGCCCATGCCGGGCTGTTCGATGACGAAGAGGCGCGCAAGGCGATTCTCGAGTTGCGCCAGCGGGTGGAGGCCATGCGCCAGGCCAGCGACAACGGGCAGGCGCGCTTGCAGCAGCAGATACAACAGATGCAGGAACAACAGGCCGAGCTGGCCCGGCGCAGCAGCGACGACAGCGCGCAGTTGCGTCGTGCGCTGCTGGACCTGCAGAACCAGATCGAAGCCCAGCGTGGCGAATTTGCCCGGGTCAACGGACAAAACGAACAACTCACGCGGGAGCTGGCCGAAATGCAGCGGCGCCAGAAAGACCTGGCGCAGGGCCAGAGCGAACTCGGCCGTACCGTGGACGAGCGGGTGCGCCAACTCGAACCGGTCAAAGTGAACGTCGATGGGCGTGACATTCTGGTGGAGCCGGCGGAACGACGCGCCTTCGACGCTGCATTGGCGAGTTTTCGCGCCAGTGACTTCGCTGGCGCGCAGAGTGCCTTTCTGGCATTGATGGCGCGGTATCCGAAATCCGGCTATCTGCCCTCGGCCCTGTTCTGGCTCGGCAACGCCCAATATGCGGCCCGGGACTACAAGGAGGCGATTGCCAATTTCCGCATCATGTTGCAGGCGGCGCCCGAGCATGCGCGCGCCGCCGAAGCGATGTTGGCTATTGCGAACTGCCAGGTTGAGCTGAAGGACGTTCGCGGCGCCCGCAAGACCCTGGAGGACCTGGGCCGGGCCTATCCGCAGAGTGAAGCGGCACAGGCCGGCAAAGAGCGTTTGGCGCGCCTGCGCTAGTCGCACGAGGCAGCAGGGCATGGTCACGCTGCAGGAGTTGCCGCTGGAGCCGGATCTGGAGCGACGCTTCGGTGCGCTGGAGCGGCTGTATGGCAAAACAGCGGCGGCACGCATCCGGGCCAGCCATGTGGTGGTGGTGGGCCTGGGCGGCGTCGGGTCGTGGTCGGCCGAGGTTTTGGCGCGCAGCGGTGTCGGCCAGCTGACGCTGATCGACCTGGACCATGTGGCCGAGTCCAACATCAACCGTCAGGTACATGCCCTGCACAACACCGTGGGCCAGGCCAAGGTGCAGGCGATGCGGGACCGAATTGCCCAGATCAACCCGCACTGCCAGGTGCATTGCATCGAGGAGTTTGTGGCGGCGGACAACTGGCCCGGCCTGTTGCAGACATCGGCAACGGCTGTCATCGACGCCTGCGACCAGGTGCGCGCCAAGCTTGCCATGGCGGCCTGGGCGTTACACCACGACGCACATTTCATCAGCGTGGGCGCCGCTGGCGGCAAACGCCAGGCGCAGCTGGTCGAGATCGACGACCTGTCGCGCGTCACCCACGACCCGCTGCTGGCGCAACTGCGCAACCAGCTGCGTCGCGACCACGGCGCACCGCGCGAGGGGAAAAAGATCGGCGTGGCTTGTGTCTTCAGCCGCGAGCCGGTGCAGCCAGTCGATCCATCCTGTGCCCTGCAGTCCGACGGCTCACTCAACTGCCATGGCTTTGGCTCCTTGGTGGCGGTCACGGCCAGTTTTGGCAACTGCGCCGCAGGCTGGGTGCTGAATCAACTCGCGTTATAATTTGAGGCTTTGCTGCAATGCACAGCGCAATGCAGCGAAACAGAAGTCGGGACGTTAGCTCTGTTGGTTGAGCTGCGGAATTTTAATCCGTTGGTCGGCAGTTCGAGCCTGCCACGTCCTACCAGCATCAGGGGCCCGATCGATCGATCGGGCCCCGTCTGCATCTCTACCGCGCCCCTCTGCGCAATCCACGCCGCACCCCAAAATAAATGCTTGCCCTCTAGCTTCGGATGGCGTGTCGCGCCGTAAGATGGAGTAACAAGCCCACAGGGAGTAGGGTCGGCAAACGCGGACATTGATCCGCGCCCGCACAGGATTTGTGAAAAGGGTCGCATCCCATGCCAAACGACACTCACTGGACCGCCCGGTATACCCTGTGCAGGCTTGCTGTGGCGTTGGTTGCCAGCTGCGTGCTGGCAGCACAGGCCGCTCCTGGCGACGACCGGTTGCGCCAGGCCGTGGCGCTGCGTGCCCAGGGGCAGTTGCTGCAGTCGATTGAATTGCTCGAGCAGTCGGTGCGCGAAGCGCCGACCGAGCGCGAGCGCATGCGCGCCAGCGGCGAATTGGGCGCGTCGCGCATGCAGGCGCGCCAACTCGACGGCGCAAATGATGCGTTGCGCAAAGCGTACCAATATTTTGGCGGCACCGAGCGTGCGCGTTATGCCGTTGACCTGGGTAACCTGGCCATGCTGGGCAAACGCCCGGACGAAGCCCGTGAGTTCTACCAGGAAGCGCTGCGCCTCGGTACAGCAGACGGCGAACTGGCCCTTGGCGCGGAGCTCAATCTGGTGCGCATCGCGCCGCCGGCCGAGCGTCTGCGCCGCCTGGGCGCGTTGCTGCCCGGTATCGCCAGGCTGGGCCAGCCGGCGGCGCGCGAGCGCATGTACTTGAACCTGGCTGTGCAGGCGCAGTCGCTGGGGCAACCAGGCCTGGAGCTGGCTTTCATCGGCTTCGACCAGGCGCGGCGTCTGTCGTCCGACGCCGGGCCGAGCCGGACCCAGGTCGAGGCGCTGGACGGCCTGGCGCAGTTGTACGAAGACCGGAACCGCCGACAGGAGGCACTGGTGCTCAACCGCCAGGCTCTGGATGCGGCACATGCGCAGCCAGCCGGCGCGGTCAGCGACCTGTTGGTCAGCCTGGAGTGGCGTCTCGCGCGGCTGCAGTCCGGCCTGAACCAGCCCGAACTGTCGCTGGCGGCGTTTCAGCGCGCGGCGGACCACCTGGAGTCACTGCGCCAGGACATACCGATCGACTACGACGATGGTGGCTCGTCTTTCACACGCACTTTGGAGCCGGTGTACCTGGGCTTGTTCGAGAGTCTGCTCAACGCGGCAAAAGGCCAAGGCGGCGAGGCCAGGACCAATACCTTGCGCCGTGCCCGCGATGCGGTGGAGCAGATCAAGCAGGCCGAAATGCAGGACTACCTGGGCGACCGCTGCACGGTGGACACCGTCAAGGGCGGTACCACTACCGTGATCCCACAGGGCACGGCGGTCTTGTACCCGGTGATCCTGGGCGACCGGGTCGAGCTGCTGCTGGAAACAGCGAGCGACATGGCCCATGTGACGGCCTTGGTCGCAGGTGACCGGATCCGACGCACTGCGGTGCTGTTCGCCAACGACCTGCGCGCCGGCGCGCCGGGCTTCCTGCCGCGTTCGCAGCAACTCTACGACTGGCTGTTGCGCCCGATAGAGGCGCAACTGGCGCAGGGCAACATTGATACGCTGGTGGTGGTGTCCGACGGCGCCTTGCGGCTGATCCCGCTGGGCGCCCTGCATGACGGCAGCCGCTACGCCATCGAAAAGTTCGCGGTCAGCACCGTCACGGGTCTGTCGATGACCAATACCACCCCCGCCGGCGGGCCGGCCCTGCGCTTTCTGGTGGCCGGTGTGTCCGAGCCCGGGCCGGTGGTGGACAAGCTGACCGACACAGTGGCCAGGGATCTGCTCAACACCAGCCAGGGCGGGGCGATTCAGGTGGCTGGTCTGTCGAGCAGCAGCACGATGCGATCGATCAAGAAGAGATCGCTGGCCGATGTGTCGGGTGGTGACCCACGCAGCCGCTCGGCGGCTTTGCGCGAGGCGCTCGCCTTGCCGGGCGTGAAGCTCGAGGTGGAGGCCATTGGGCGCATCACGCGCACCACCAGCCTGCTCGACGCACCGTTCACTCTGGACGGTTTTCGCCGCGAGGCGGAATCCGGTGCTTACCGCGTGGTGCATATCGCCTCGCATGGCGTGTTCGGTGGCACGGCGGCGTCGAGTTATGTGCTGGCGCACGACGACCTGCTGACGCTCGACACCCTGCAATCGCTGCTGGGGGCCGAGGAATTTCGCAAGAATCCGATCGAGTTGCTCAGCCTGTCGGCCTGTGAGACTGCCGAAGGTGACGAGCGCTCACCCTTGGGATTGTCAGGCGCCGCGCTCAAGGCGCGCGCCAAGAGTGTGCTCGGCACTTTGTGGCCGGTGGAAGACACGGCGGCGCGCAAGTCGATGGAAGGCTTCTACGGTGGCCTCGTGAACACGCGCCTGTCCAAGGCGCAGGCGCTGCGCCAGTCGCAGATCGATCTGCTGCGCTCCCAGGAATATGCCCATCCGATGTTCTGGGCCCCGTTTGTGCTTATCGGAAACTGGCTGTGATGCACCATGCAAACTAAACGCCGTCCACCCACATTTCGCCTGTGTCGGATCTGCCTGGCGTTGGCCGTGTCATTCGGCCCGCTTGCCCAGGCGCAGATCCGCACCGACGGCAGCCTGGGGGTGGCCCCGGCAACGAGTTTCAACGGAGGGTTCGTCAATATCACGCAGGGGCACGGGAAACTTGTCGGCAGCAACCTGTTTCACAGTTTCCAGACCTTCAATGTGGCGCCAAACCAGGCGGCATATTTCACCACCAGCACGCCAGGCCTGGCCAATGTGATCAGCCGCGTGACCGGTGGGGTTGCGTCCCAGATACGCGGGACATTGGGCCTGTCGTCATTTGCCGCAAGTCCCAACTTCTTCTTCATCAATCCGGCCGGTGTGACCTTTGGCGCTGGCGCGGTGATCGACGTGCCCGGGTCGTTTCATGTCAGCACCGCAAACTACATCAAGTTTGCCGACGGCAACTTCCATGCTGACCTGGGGCAGACCAGCACCTTCTCCAGCGCAGCGCCCGAGGCGTTCGGGTTTTTGGGTACCAGTCAGGCCTATATCTACCTGTGGGGCGGTGCCAACCTGTCGACCGTAGGTACACAGGCGATCAGCCTTGTGGCGGGTGACGTCTATATCGAGGGGAGCACCGTCGCCACCGAGTCCGGCGCCATCAGGCTGGCGGCCGTTGGGCAACAGGCAACAGAAGTGCCGTTCAGCGGTGCCTTGGGTGTGCTTGACGGCTACATGGCGATCTACAACGGCAGTGTCGTGTATTCCGCGTCCAGCGGCTTTGACCAATCTGGCTCGGTCACCTTGGGGGCAGGTGACATCGACTTGTCTGGCGGGTCGACGGTTGCCACGCAGGCACTTTTTTTCGGCGGCGCTGGCGACCTTGAGTTGTCTGCCGCCCGTGGTCTCACTGTCCGGGACGGTGGCCAGATCTTTTCGCGCACGTTCTATGTCGGTGATGCCGGGTCGATCAAGCTGCAGGGGACCGACATCACGATCGGTGGCCAGGGCGGTGCACCCGTTGGGGTGGCCTCCTTTACGCAACCGAACAGCTATGGCAACGCCGGCAACATCCGTATCGAAGCCACAGGTGAACTGGCGATCAGCGGCGCCAGCCGGGTCTCGACCACCACCCAGTCCTCTGGCAACGCCGGCAATGTGTTTGCCAGCGGCGCCAACATCACGATCGATGGCCAATATTATTACGGCCCAACCGGCATCTTCAGCGAGTCGCCCCTGGGCACCGGCCATGCCGGAAGCATAGAGCTGGTGACCCCCGGGACCCTGACCATCACCCGAGACGGATTTGTCTCGACCACCACCCTGGCAGGCGCCGATGCCGGGCCGATCAGCATACAGGCTGGGGCATTGTCAATCGGGGACGACCTTTTTACCACTGCGGGCATCATCAGCAGCGTTCTGACTGGCGCCGGCAAGGCGGGCAGCATCGATATCACGGTCACAGGCAACCTGTCGGTGCTCAACAACGCGTTGATCTCATCGACCTCGGGTGGCAGCAGCGGCGCCGGGTCTGTCACTGTGCACGCTGGCAGCGTCCTGGTGGATGGTGGCGCGGTTGGTTTTCCGGTGATTTCCAGCGACACCTCGGGGGTTGGCAATGCCGGTCGGGTGGACATCGTGGCCACTGGCGACGTCATTGTGCAGAGCGGCGGCGTGATTTCGTCCAGCACCTACGGGCCAGGCGACGCCGGCTCGGTCACGGTGGCTGCTGCCAGCGTGGTGGTGGACGGCCTGGCGCGGCGCTTTGCGGGAATCCAGAGCGACACCTTTGGCGAAGCTTTTGCGGCAACCGGAAAAGCCGGCAATGTCGAGGTCACCGCCACGGGTGATGTGTCGGTGGTGCAGGGTGGCCATATCTCGTCTTCGACGTTCTACGGCGGCAACAGCGGATCTGTGCTGGTTCAGGCGGCCAGAGTGCTCTTGGACGGCCGCGGAATCGGCGGCGACACCAGCATCTCCAGCGAGGCCGTGTTTGGCACCGGTGATGGCGGCCGCGTCGATGTCGAGGCAACTGGTGAGGTGCTCATCGTCTATGGTGGCGCCATCAGTTCGCAAACCCGTTCCTTCGGCAACGCCGGTGCGGTCAAGGTCAGCGCCGGCATGCTGACAATCGACGGCGGCGGTTTGCCGACCGGCATCTTTAATACCTCGGGGTTCATTCCGCAGGCTGGTAACGCCGGCAATATTGACGTCATCGTGTCGGGCACGCTGGAAGTGACCAACGATGGGCGGATATCGTCCAGCACCGACGGCACTGGCAATGCTGGCGCGGTGGACATCAGCGCGGGCGCGGGCGTGTATATCTTCGAAGGTGGCATGGTCGAATCGGCAACCCAGGGCAGTGGCCATGCCGGGTCCATCCGGGTACGTGCCGACAGGCTGTCGATCATCGCCCCTGTCGCCGGTTACCTGACCGGGATCAGCACGGACACCCGGAACGGCACCGGAAGCGGCGGGAACATCGACATCGCCGTCACGCGCGACGTGTCGATTTTGTTTGGTGGCAGTGTTTCGTCGAACACCTCGTCGGACGGCAACGCTGGAACGGTTAGCGTCAGCGCGGCGACGATCAATCTGGATGGCGGGGGCCCTGCCCGAACCCGCATCAGCAGCGAGACTACAGGGGGCGCTGGCAATGCCGGGCGGGTTGACGTCACCGCCAGCGGCGAATTGCGCATCAGCGAGGGTAGCCTGGTGTCGTCTGGCACCAACAGCCAGGGCAACGGCGGCGCTATCCATGTGGAGGCAGGTTCCATTGTGATCGATGCGCGCGGCTCCGACCTGTTCACCGGTATCACCAGCCAAGCCGCGCCAGGCAGTACCGGCAATGCCGGCCAGGTCGATATACATGCCATTGGCAGTCTGACGCTGTTGCGTGGTGGCACGATCGACTCCAGCACCTTTACCTCAGGCAACGCCGGCTCGGTGCGCGTGCGCGCCCAGGATGTGCTGGTCGACAGCACCGGCAGCTACACCTATCCGAATGGGGCGGGGCGCGCAGTCGGTGGCATCTTCAGCTCGGCCAGCTATGGCTCCAGCGGCAATTCGGGCACGGTCGATGTCGAGGCCACCAACCAGGTTTCGGTGCTCGGGGGCGGTGCCATCTCCTCGGGCACCCAGGCATCCGGCTTGGCCGGTTCGGTGCGTGTTGCTGCACGCGTGGTGCTGGTTGATGGCTTCGAGAGCAGCATCGACGCCGAGGCGATCGCGGGCTCTTCGGGCCAAACCGGCGATGTCGTGGTCAGTGCATCCGAGCGAATCAGCGTAACCCATGGTGGCAGTTTGTCGGTTCGCACCGACGCGTCTGTCGATGACCCGGGCAGCCTGACGCCAACCAACTTGACCGTGACGGCACCGATTGTCACGGTCACCGGTGGATCGATCACTGCGGCGACTGGCGGCAACGTGAACGCCAGCGCCGTCGGGGTCAATGCCAGCAACACGCTGTCAGTGCTGCTCGGCGGACAAATCGGATCCGACACATCGGCGCAGGGCCACGCTGGCATCGTGACTGTGCGCGCGGGCAACGTGTTGATCGACGGGCACGCCGCCGCTGGCAAAACTGGCATATCGAGCAATACCAGCGGCTCGGGCATTGCGGGAGTCGTCGATGTTCAGGCCACGAACAGCATTCTGCTGGCCCATGGGGGCACCATTTCCACTGACACGTATGGGTCTGGCACTGCTGGCTACGTTTTCCTTGCCGCCGACCAGTTGACGCTGTCGGGGGAGGGTTTCAATGGCTTTACCGGCCTGTCCAGCGCAGCCCAGAGCGGCAGCAGTGGCGATGCAGGCGCGGTCATCGTTTTCGCACGCAATGTAGTGGTGGATGGTGCTGGCACCTTGTTCGATCTCGGCACCACGGGAATCCGGTCCGACGCCCGGCATTTCAGCTCCGGCAACGCGGGCAACATCTTGGTTAGTGCGACCGAGACACTGTCCCTGCTCAACGGCGGCGTGATCGCGTCCGATGTGTACCCCGGCTCGACCGGCAACGCCGGGTCAATCTCCATTGCGACGGGTAAGCTGCTGATGCAAGGCGCCTCTACGGCGGCATCGGCGATTTTCTCCAATGCGTACGAAACCAGCAGCGGCAACGCCGGCGAAATATCGGTGCAGGCGACGGGCGACGTGTCGATTTCAGGCGGCTTGATCCAGTCCATCACCTGGGGTGCCGGCAAGGCGGGCGACATCGTCGTCAAGGGCAGCACGGTACGGATTGACACCGGCAACATCAGCGCCTCGGCCCAGGCTGGCTCGTCGGGTCAGACTGGCTTTGTCAAGGTGGAGGCAAGCAACAGCATCACCCTGGACCCGGGCGGATTCTTGTCTATCAGCAACGATGCAACGGTGGCAGACCCCGGACTGTTGGTCCCCACAAAACTCATTGTCTCGGCACCCGACATCACTCTGAAGGACGCGTCGATCACCGCCGCGAGTTCCGGAAATGTCAACGCCAGCAACATCGAGGTCAACACCACCGGTGCGCTGGCGGTATTCGGTGGTGGTGTCATCACTTCGGAGACGTTGGGTGCCGGAGACGCCGGTGTGGTGCGAGTCCAAGCCGGCAGCATCCTGATCGATGTCCTGGACAGTAGTGCCTTCACTGGTATCAGCTCGCAGGCGCAGGCGGGCAGTTTCGGCAATGCGGGCGTGATCAATGTGGTGACAAGCCGCGACATGTCGGTGAGAGGCAGTGGCGGTCAGGTCACTTCCAGCACCCTTTCGTCGGGCAATGCCGGTTCTGTCACTGTGCAGGTTGGCGGCAGTCTTTCACTGTCGGGCGGTGGCCAGATTTCTTCCGATACCCTCAGCTTGGGCAATGCGGGCAAGGTCTCGGTGGATGCCGCTGGCCAACTGTCCATTGCTGGTGGTGGAAAGGTTTCGTCCAGCACCTCTGGCGCTGGCAGTGCAGGTTCCGTGCTCGTGAAATCGGGCAATCTACTGGTGGATGGCGCTAACAGCAGCATCGCGGCGGCGGCGTCCAATTCCTCGTTTGGCCAGACCGGCAGTGTGACTGTGACTGCGGCCGAAGGCATCACGGTCTCCAACGGCGGCAGCCTTTCGGTCAGAAACGAAGCCGGGGTGGCCGACCCGGGCGCCATCCTTCCCACGACCCTGTCGGTGACGGCGCCCCGCATCACGGTGTCGGGTGGTTCCATCACCGCCGCGAGTTCCGGAAACGTCAACGCCAGCAACATCGAGGTCAACACCACCGGTGCGCTGGCGATCCGAAACACTGGCATCATCACATCGGATACCAGTGGCGCCGGCAACGCCGGCATGGTGCAGGTCAGGGCAGGCAGCATCGAGATTGAGGCGCTGGCCGACAACGTGTTTAATGGCATCAGTTCCCAGGCGCAGGATTTCAGCACGGGTAACGCGGGGACCGTCAGCGTGATGGCGAGCGGTGACATTGCGCTCAAGAACAAGGGAGCGCAAATCACCTCCAGCACCTTTTCGTCGGGCAACGCCGGCTCCGTTGCAGTCGAGGCCGGTGGTACCTTCAGCCTGTTGGGCGGGCAAGTTTCTTCTGACACCCTCAGCTCCGGCAACGCTGGCACCGTGACTGCCGTGGCTGCCAATATCGTCATCGATGGTGGCGTGCAGGGGGGGGCCGGAATCTTCAGCGACACCTTTGGGTCCGGTCATGCTGGGCATGTGTCGGTGCGCACGCCCGGGCACTTGTCCATCACAGGCCGCGGCCAGATCTCTTCCAGTGCGCATATCGCCGGTGATGCGGGACCGGTGCAGGTGATCGCGGCAAGCATTGCGATCGATGGCCAAGGTGCGATCGGAAGCGGAATTTTCAGCGAGTCGCGCGGGCCGGCGGGTAATGCCGGTGATGTGACCGTTCATGCTGGTGGTGCGTTGTCGCTGGTCAATGCCGGCCAGATATCTTCCAGCTCGGTTCGCAGCGGCAATGCCGGCAAGGTGACAGTGACCGCGGGCAGCAGCATCGCGATCGACGCGCAGGGCAACAACGGCCTGTTCACCACCGCCGGCATCTTCAGCGACACACAAGGTGATGGAAATGCGGGACAGGTCTCGGTGGATGCTGTCGCCCAACTGTCCATTGCTGGTGGTGGAAAGATTTCATCCAGCACCTCTGGGGCCGGCATCGCAGGTTCCGTGCTGGTCAACTCCGGTACGCTGGTGGTGGATGGCGCCAACAGCAGCATCGCCGCGTCAGCGGCTGATGGCTCTTCCGGCCAGACCGGCAACGTTACGGTTACGGCTGGTAGCAGCATCCTGCTGTCCAACGGCGGCAATCTGTCGATCCGCAACGATGCCACCGTGCTCGACCCGGCTGCCATTGTGCCCACCGTCCTCTCGGTGTCGGCCCCTGACATCACGCTCAAAGACGCTTCGATCACCGCAGCCTCCACCGGCAATGTGGCGGCGAGCGACATCGAGATCAGTTTTACCAACCACCTGTTCATCGACCCGAGCAGCATCACCACCAGCGCCAATCTGGGCAACGGTGGCTCGATCATGATCGGCGGCGGCCAGTTCATCACGCTGGAGAACTCCCAGATCACCACCTCGGTATTGGGCCTGACCGGCAATGGCGGCGATATCTCGATCAGCGCCGACACGCTGTTCCTCCTCACCGGTTTTATCCAGGCCAATACCGGCGCTGCGAACGCCTCGGGTGGCCTGGTCAACATCAACGTGCAGTTTCTGCTGGCCAGCGGCAACTCGCTGTTCACGGGCGGCAACGTGCCTTTCGTGTTCCAGCCCGGCGTATTCGGCTTCAACGTCATCCAGGCCGCGGCACCCACGGGCTTGAGTGGTTTGGTGCAACTCACCACGCCGCCGCTGGATGTCTCGGGCAGTCTGGTCGGTCTGTCGACCCAGGCACTGGATATCGGCGGCTTGGCGCGCAACCCGTGCCAGGTGACGGGCGGCAGCTCGCTGGCGCAGGCCGGGCGCGGTGGCCTGCCGCCGTCAGCGCGCGGGCTGTTGCGATACGAACCGGAGCCAACGCAGACGGCGCAGAACCCGGCCGATGTGGTGTTGGCGCGCTCCCTGGTCAGTGGTGCCACATGCCTGTGAGTGGCACCGCGGCGCGAATGGGCGTTTCGCTGCGCAGCGGCGCCGGCATGCTGCTGCTGCTGCCGATCGCAGCCATTGCGGCCGACGCCACCAACCCGCTGACCAGCCCGGGCGCCGTGCTGCCGGAACTGCTGCGTCCGGCAGGGGAGACGTTTCAATTGCCGCCCGTTCCCATGCCGGCGCCAGCGGCGGCAGACCCCAGGGATAGTGCGCGCATCCGTTTCGGGCGCGCCGAGTTTCGCGGCAACCATGTGATCCGCACGGATGAACTCGAGGCGGTGGCCGCGCCCTACTTGGCGCGCGACATCACGGCCGGCGAATTGGAGGAGTTGCGCCAGAAGCTGACCCGGCTGTACGTCGATCGTGGGTATGTCAATTCCGGCGCATTACTTGTGTCCGGCACTGCCGGTGGCGCCGTGGTGTTCGACCTGGTGGAAGGACGCCTGCTGGGTGTGCGGGTGGCCGGCCTGGAGCGCTTGCATGAGAATTATGTGGTGCGCCGGCTCGTTCGCGAGGGCGACGGGCCGCTTAATCTTGCGGTGCTGCGTGAACGGTTTTCGCTGTTGCTCGGTGACCCCCTGTTCGCGCGCCTGAATGGCCGCCTGACGCCCGGCGACCGTCCCGGCGAGGCTTATTTTGATGTCGATGTGGTGCGTGCGACGCCCTACCAGCTGCGTGCCTCGGTCAACAACTACCGGCCCCCCTCGATCGGCTCGCAGACATTCAGCCTGAACGGCACGCTGCGCAACCTGAGCGGTTTGGGTGACCAGCTGGATGTGGGGCTGCAACAATCAGTGGAAAACTCCAGCGGTTCGCGCAGCAACATGGCTTGGCGGGTGCCGCTTGGCTACCACGGAACCCAGTTGTCGCTGGCCCTCGACCGCGGCAGCTCCAGCGTGATCGAAGAACCCACCAACGTGTTGGGCATCAGCAGCAAGCTGCGCTCCGACGAGCTGGGCCTGAGCCAGACTTTGTTCGAAAGCCTGCAGCACAAGGTGTCTGTGGGTGTAGACCGCATCGTGCGGCGCAACGACACATTTCTGTCCGGCGTGCCGTTTTCGTTCAACCCTGGGGAGCCGAGCGGCGTCACCAAGGAGCGTGTGTGGCGGGTCTGGCAGGACTACACCTACCGCTCGCAGACCACGGTGCTGGCGCTGCGTTCGACCTTTACGTCCGGCCGGAACAATCTGCAGGTCGTGGCCGGATTGCCGGGCGTCAACAACCCCAAGCCTGAGTTCAGCAGCTGGCTTGGCCAGGCCCAGGTGGCGCACCAGGTGCTGGGTGATGGTGCGCAGGTGGTGGGCCGCCTGACGATGCAGCGCACCGGTGACCGGCTGCTGGCGATCGACGGTATGGCCATTGGCGGTGTCAACACGGTGCGCGGCTTTCGCGAGAACCAGCTGGTGCGCGACAACGGCAGCATCGTCAACCTCGAGTTCGAGTACCCGCTGCTGCGCGGCTCAGGCGGCAACCTGGGGCTGACGCTGGTGCCGTTCTACGATTTCGGCCGCGCGGCCAATCACGGCGGTGCGGCGGAGCGGCTGTCATCCTGGGGTCTGGTGAGCCGCGCGCGCTGGCAAGGAGTCAGCCTCGACGTCGTCCTTGCAAAACGCCTTGTTTCGCCAACTATTGCCAAACCGCTCAAGTCCACCCTGCAAGACAATGGCATACACATTCAGTTGTCGTATTCCTTTTTGTGAGGTGAGGCCTGGGGCCTGACACCGACATGTACCTGACCAAGTCATTGTTTGCCATTCTCGCCAGCCTGCTGTTTGGCCTGCTTGGAGCCGGGCCAGCTGTGGCGCAACAGGATGGCACGGCGGCCACAGCGGCCGCGAACGTGCGCTTTGCCTCGGTCTGGCGCCTCCGCGGCGAGGTGGTGGCCGCTGCGCCGGGCGGGCAGACCCGCACACTGCGCGAAGGGGACGCGATATTTGTTGGTGAAAGTGTGCGCTCCGACAGCAACGGGGAGGCAGTGCTCAAGACCGAGGATGCAGGCATTGTTGCCGTACGCCCCGGTGCCAGCTTCGCGGTCGAGAAGTTTTCCGCGCAAGGCAGGACTACCGACCACATGACCCTGCGTGTGCTCGGTGGTGCTTTGCGCGTGATGACCGGCTGGATCGGCCGCGTCAATCGCTCGCAGCACCTGATCGTGACCCCGACGGCGAGCATCGGCATACGTGGCACCGACCACGAACCCTATGTGATGACTACCGAGCTGGCAACCAAGCTGATGCAGGCCGAAGGAACCTACAACAAGGTGAACCGCGGCGGCACCACCCTCGCGGCGTATGGCCGCTCGGTCGATGTGACACCTGGCAAGGTGGGTTTTGTGCGCACCGGCAACCAGCAGAGAAACCGTGCGCTGATGACCCTGCTGCTACCCGTGCTGCTCGACAAGATCCCCGAGTTCTACCTTCCCGGGCAGTTTGAAGGCGAACTCGACCAGCTCTCGGAGACCACCGAAGACGAAGCCGCACGGCAGTTCGAGGAACGTGCCAGGACACTGCCAGCCGAAGCCGCACCCGTGGCGACCTTGCCCGGTGCGCAACCCCGACTGTTGGCCCTGCCCGATGCGGCGCGTGGACCACCCGCGGCGCCTGTTGTGAGAGAGTCCGCGCTGTCGGTGGCCTGTGGCGCGGGTATGGTGGCGCGTACCTGGCTGGGGCAACTCGATGCTGCCATCGCTCGACGTGAGGCCGGCACCGTTCTGGGCTTGTTTGCACCGGAGGCGCCGATCCGCGCAACCGTGCGCGACAAGGACGGCAACACCAGCACACTCGACATATCGCGCCAGGACTTCGTTGACAGCAGCATCACCGCCATGCAGGGCCTGACGGACTTCCGGCAGCGCCGGCTATCGGTCGAGGGGCAGGTGGAGCAGGGTGCGACCTGTGATCGCGTCAATGTCCGCTCACTGGTGCTTGAGCAAGGTACGCAAAATGGCCGCGCCTACCGCGTCGAGTCAATCGAGGAATTCGAGCTGGAGCGGCGTGCCGGCAAGTGGCAGGCTGTCAAGGCAACCACGACACAGCGCTGAAACCGCCAGAAGGCGACCTTATAATCTGCGGCTCGGCGGTCCCTCGCGCCCGTCGGTTCAGTTTCAAACGCCGCGTCTCCCAGTGGTCCGCCCCAACGGCAATCATTGCAATGTTGTCCGGTTCTGAAGTTTCAGGCAGCACACGCGGCCGCCAGTTTTCGAAGTGGGTTCTTAGCTCAGTTGGTAGAGCAGCGGACTCTTAATCCGTAGGTCGACAGTTCGAATCTGTCAGGACCCACCACTTTATTTATATATATCAACAACTTACGTTTTTGGCCCATTTTTGGGTCGTTTGCGTTTTTCTCCCATTGACAGCCTGTTGACAGTTTTTTGCTGGATGTATTGGGTTCGGCTTGCTGCCGAGGCTGCCGCTACCGCCCAAGGGGGCGGCGGGTGATTGACCTGGCCGCCCTCGCGCTGACCTGCGCGCCGCTGGTGGCGCAGGACACGACACGCGCCTGCTGAAGGCGGTGTGGCTGCACCATGCGCCGCCCTGCTCGTTGGCCGAGTTATCGGCGCTGGCGCTGCATTGCACCGGCCTGGCTGTCGGTGCACAGGTGCGTGTGAAGCTGGTGTCGACCAGCGCCGAACGCGGCTTCATCGGCTTCGAACTCGCGCGTCGATGGGCCGGTGGTCATGGGTATCCCCGCCGCCCGTCAGCCCCTTGCGGCCTTCGATGACTCGAGCAGCGACTGGATCGCTGCCGCCAGTTCGAACGGATCCACCGGCTTGACCAGATGCGCTGCGAACCCCGATCGTGTGGCCATGTCCTTGTCGCTGGACTGCCCGTACCCGGTCAACGCAATACGCGGAATGTCACGACTCGCCGGGTTCTCGCGCAGTCGCCGTGCGACCTCATAGCCGTCCATGTCGGGCAGCCCGATGTCGAGCACCACCACGTCCGGTCTGGCCGACAGCACGGCGGGCAATGTGCTGGCACCATCGGCCACTTCCACCACCTCGTAACCGAAGGCGCGCAGCAGTTCCGCCATGGACTGGCGTGTGTCTTCGTTGTCTTCGACATACACCAGCCGGCCCATGCCGACGGGGGACGCGCCAGCGCTTGCGGGCACGACTGGTGGGGTGGCTATGCTGGGGATCGAGAAGCGAAACGTGCTGCCCAATCCCGGCCCCGGGCTGCGTGCGCTGATCTCGCCCCCATGCAGTGCGACCAGTTGCGCAACCAGCGCCAGGCCGATGCCCAGGCCGCTCTGGGTGCGGTTGGCTTGTGCCGGGCCCTGGAAGAACGGTTCGAAGATGCGTGGCAGCAGCTCTGGCGCCATGCCGGCGCCGGTGTCGCTGACGCACACCACCGCCTGATGCGCGGCGGCGTCGTGCTCCACCGTCACCAGAATGCGGGCGCCGGCCGGTGAAAACTTGAGCGCGTTGTTGACCAGGTTGTTGACGATCTGCTCCACGCGCACGGCGTCCGCTGCCACCCACAGGTCCTGCACCTGCACCGACAGGTCGAACCCTTGGGCAGCGCCGGAGGCGCGCAGCGCCTGTACGCAGTGCTGCACGCATTCGGCCAGGTTGACGGGCAGGATGTCGAGCACGATCTTTCCCGCCATCAGGCGGCCGGCATCCAGCAGGTCGTTCACGATGTGTGCCAGGTGGTGGCTTTGGCGCTGGATGATCGCCAGGTTGCGCAGCCGGCGCGAGGGGTCGGTCGCGTCGGCTTCCAGCAGTGCGGTGGCACCGGCAATCGCCGCGAGCGGGGTGCGCAGTTCATGGCCGAGCATCGCCAGGAACTGGTCCTTGGTAACCACCTGCGCCTGGGCCGTTTCCCGCGCCCTGGTTTCACTCTCCAGCAGGCGCTCGCGCTCGTCCTCGGCGGCCCGGCGCGAACGTCGTTCGAGTTCCAGCAGCGTGCCGGCATCGCGCAGGTGGGCGTGCAGCGCGTCGACTTCGCGGATCGGGCTGTGTTCCTCCCGTGGAGTCTCTCCGCGGCCTAGCGAAACGGCGGCCCGGCCGGCACTGTCGATCGCATGCACGAAGCGCCGGCCGAACAGCACCACCGACACACCCGCTGTGGCCAAGGCCATCAGCATGCCCAGTGCGGCGAGCCGCAATGCCCTGGTGGCGGTGGCATCCACCGAGGCGACGGGCGCGGCCACGGCAATCGTCCACCCGGTGAGCGAGGAATGGGCGAACGCGTCGTAAGACTCGATGCCTTCGATTGTGGAGTGCCGGATCAAGCCGGTATCGGCCGCTGCCGCCGCTGCGACGAGCTCCGGCCTGGCCGGCTTGCCGACCAGTTCGCCGGTCATGTGACTGCGCGCAATGAAGCGGCCCTGGCGGTCGATCACGGCCACGATCCAGTCTGCTGGCACTGCGGGCTGCAGCGCTACCTGCTGCCAGCGCTCCACGGCGATCGCCTGTGCCAGCACGTAGGGCGTGCCGTCGCCGGCCATGACCGGGACGTTGATGGTGATGCGCAGCTTGCGCGAGAGTGGCCCGGGCAGCAGGTCGGTGACGACCGGCTGGCGGCCGGACAGCACCTGGCGCACAAGGTCCGGTGCGACGCTGGTCGGCATGGGTGTGCCGAATGGCACCAGTGTGTCCAGCACGTAGTGGCCCTCGCTGTCGAGCAGCAGTGTCCAGCCGTCCGCCGACTGGTTCAATGCCTTCGCCCGTGCATGAAAGGCGCGCATGTTCTGTGCTTCGAGGTGCTGCGAACCCGCCAGCACCCTGAGCGCCGACAATGCACCCTGCGCCTCGCGGTCCACCAGCAAGCTAGTGGCGCGCACAGTTTCACGCAGCCCGCGCAGGGCCGACTGGCGCTCCCCCTCCCGGATTCTCTCCAGCGCGATTCCGCCCGCCAGTGCGACTGGCAACAGGATGGCGGCGGCCATCAGGACGAGGTGGGAGCGGATGCGCATGGACGTGGACGGGACGATGGTAGCCGCTTCCCGTGGCCTCGGGTCCGATGCGGCGTAGGTCAATTCCGACAATCGAATAGGACAGCAAGCGTTGTTGCACCTGCTTGCGCCGCTTAGGATCGGTTGGATGAATAATCGCCCTGTCTTGCGGCTTCCTGGGGCCACGGCCGCGCCCATTTACACACAGGCGTCGCACCATGCCCCGCTGGTGCCACGGATGGATCCGAGCCTGATGCCACCTGGCCCCGATATCTTTCCGGCGCCCGTGCAGGATCCGCCGGCAGCACAGCCGCCGGGCCCGGTCCGCGAGCCGCCTGCCCGTGCGCCGCCGGTTACCGCCGGCGCGTTGCATCGCGCTGTGCGAACCCAGGGGCTGCATGGTCCTCGCTGAACCCATGGCCCCGATTGCGCCGTCACCGTCGTCTCCTCTGCAAACCCGGCTCGGCGTCGACATGGATGTCGGAGTCCCGGCACGCATGGCGCTGCCGGTGCTGTCGCCGCGCGCCACGCTCGCGGACTGCGAGCGACTGGTCCTTGCCGTCGCCCAGAGGCTGCGGGACATGGCCGACGCGCCAACGGCAGGGGCTGGCCAGGTATTGCCGGCCGGTGACGGCAGGTGGCTCCAGCCGGGGCTGATGCAGTGCGCGCTGGCATTGGAGCAGGCGTGCCGGCGACTCGACTGCCATCAGCGTGCGCAGTTGCAACTCGAACAGGCGTCGTTGGGGAGCCGGTTGGCCGTGGCGCAATTGCGTGACGAATTGGCGGGCACCCGGGCCAGCCAGGACCGCGCCCAATACCTGGCGCTGCATGACGGTCTGACCGCGCTGCCCAATCGCGCATTCTTCATCCAGCAACTGCGCGTCACGATGGCCGAGGCAAAGCAGCTGCAACAGCCGCTGGCGGTGCTGTTCGTCGATCTGGACGGGTTCAAGCCGGTCAACGACACGCACGGGCACGCCACCGGCGACGAACTGCTGCGCATCGTGGCTGCGCGGCTGACCCGCACCGTGCGCAGCCGGGACGTGGTCAGTCGCCTGGGTGGCGACGAGTTTGCATGCCTGCTGACCGGCGTGCCGAGCCGCCAGCAGCTGGAACATCTGGTGCACAAGTTGCGCGAGGCTGTGCAGGCGCCCTGCCGGATCGCTGACGTCACACTGTCCGTCGGCGCCAGTGTGGGGATCGCCCTCGCGCTCAAGGACGGTGATAGCGCTGAGGCCTTGCTGGGAAGGGCCGACACGGCGATGTACCACGCCAAGCGCCACCAGGGCGGCCAGTCGTTCTTCGACCAATTGGGCGAGCAGTGATGGCGTCGATGGCCTGGACAGCATCCGCCCTGACCTCGAAGGCCGGCACAGGGGGCGTGGATGCTGCCGTGCCTGCGGTCCGGGACCAACCTTTTGTCCAATGATCAAACCAAAGTGACACAGAAAGAGGCTCTGCCATGACGATAGACTCGCAAGACCAGGCCAGCGCCGTCGAAGCCGCCCGGTATGCCCTGACGCGTCGCCTGGTTCCGATACTGCGCCACCATTTGGTGGTGCACCTGCAACCGATCGGGCTGATATGCCAGGTGCTGGAGCGCAAACTGGCGACGGGCGAGACCGCAATTGCGCCGGTCCGGGAAGGTCTGCCCAAGATCGAAGACCTGACGCGCAGGGCAGTCGCCTCCTCGCTCGACGTGGTGGCGTGGCTCGCGCCGAATACCGAAGCGTCGACCCCGCTGGGCGCTGGTGTGCTCGATTGCCTGACCATGCTGCGCAGCAACTTCACGTTCCGTGGCTTTGGCGTGCACAACGAGGTGGGCGACGCTCCATTGCCTGTGCCACAGGCTGCATTGCGCGAAGTATTGACGGCTGCGTTGATCGCCGCCACCGACGACATGTCCGGCCCGGTGCAGTTGACGGTGCGTGCGCGCTCGTCGGGCATCCAGGCGATCGTGTCGATCCATGTGGTACCTGCCAGCGGCGAGCATGTGCCCAACGAAATGGCCTACCGGGCCCTGCAATGGAGCGACGTACAGGCCCTGGCCCAGGCGCACACGGTGCATCTGGTGCTGGATGGCGAATTTATCAGTCTGACCTTGCCTGCGAGCCCACCCACTGCCGGCGCCGGTGCGCCTTCCGCAGTGGCGGCGGTTCACGGTGGTGCGTCGGCATCGTAGGTTTTGCGGGTGCGCGGGCCAGGCCGCTGCGCGGACTCATACCCGCAGGCCGCTCGGCAGTCGCCTAGCGCGTGCCGACATCACTCAGATCCACGTCGACCCGGTTCCACGCCGCACGCATCGCCGCGCGGACCTCCTCCCACGTCAAGTTGGAGGCCGCTCCACGCGACTCCCAGGCCCGCTGCATGTCCGGTTCGAGGGCATCGAATTCCTGGTCGACCGTCGCCAGTGCGCGGACGCTGGCACCCAGTTCGTAAGCTGGGGCATAGTCTTCGAAACTGCGCCCGGGCTCATAGTAGGGCTCGCTCGAATAACGGTTGCGCCAATAGGACTGCGCTGCCGGTGCGCGGCCTGCGGCCGCGGCGACCTGGCCGTGTTGCCCGCCTCCTGCCGGCGTATTGGCAGCGTCCGGCGCCAGCAGGCTGGCAAGGCCGCTGACGGTGGCCAGGCCAGGTGGCCGTGCCGGTCCATTCTGTTCGCCCGAGAGCGGTCTGGATTGGGTGTCAAGGTCGTACATGTGTTTGTCCTGTGTTGAGGTTGTAACCCATCGCGCCGCCGCTGCGGCAGCACGTCCGTGTACAGCCATCTTGGCGCAGCACTTCGCCGCCGCACATCAGCCAGGCCGGAAGTCGCGTGTAGGACGAACACCTGTCTTGATCGCAGCACAGAGAATCGCCGCTACCATGCTGCGATGGTTATTCCCACCGAGCCGATCGGAAGCATTCCACGCCCCCTCGCCCTGGTGCATGCAATCGAAAAAGCGGGTAGCTTTGACCTTCCGTCGCTGGACGCCGCCTACGAGGCTGCGGTGCGCGATACGGTCGAGCGATTCGAGGCCACGGGGTCGCCGGTCATCACAGACGGCGAACAGCGCAAGTACCACAACTTCTGGACCTACGGCGTCGAAGGCGCACGCAATACCGCGCCCGATGGTTTCAGGATCCCCTTTGTGGCTGGCCACGTGCGCCGCATGCCGCGGCTCACGGCCGGGCCGTTTCGCTACCGCCGGTTCGCCGACAGCTTCTTGGACCTGCCCATGCGCCTGTCGAGCCTTCCGATCAAGCAGGCCGTGATTTCGCCATCGGCCCTGAGCCTGATGTACCCGGCCGACGGCCTGCCCGGCTATTCGCGCGACGAGTTCATCGACGACCTGTTGCGCGAACACGAGACCGAAGTGCGCCGCTGCCTGCAAAAGGGCGCGCACATGGTGCAGATCGACTTCACCGAAGGTCGCCTGGCGATGAAGATCGATCCGACGGGCTTGTTGTTGAACAGCTTCATCGAGCTCAACAACATGGCGCTGTCGCGCTTCACCGAAACAGAGCGCCAGCGCATCGGCATACATACCTGCCCGGGCAGCGACCGCGACTCCACCCACAGCGCTGGCGTCGACTACGCCGAGCTGCTGCCCAGCCTGTTCCAGCTCAAGGCCGGCAGTTTCTATGTCGCCCTGGCCGGCGAGGCCGATCGTGCGCGGGTGCTCAAGATCATCGGCCGCCACTTGCAGCGCGATCAGCGCGTATTTGTCGGCGTCGTGGCGCCGATCGATCCGCGCATCGAGACGCCGGAAGAAGTGCGCGACCGTATCGTCGAGGCGGCGCAATACATCCCGCTTGATCAGCTGGGCAGCACCGACGACTGCGGTTTCTCGCCGTTTTGCGACGACACCTCCACCAGCCGCGATACCGCCTTTGCCAAGATCAGCGCACGCGTGGCCGGCACCGCCCTGGCCTCGCACTTGCTTGGAGGATGACATGGCCGGCGATGACGAGGACGAGGACGAGTCTCTGAAGGCGGTCGCGCTGTCCAACGCGGCCAGTATTCTCAAGGCGCGGCAGCGCACCGAGGACGACTTGCTGCGGGCACGCGACGCGCTGGAACGCAAGACCGAAGAACTGGCGCTGTCGCTGTCGATGCTCAAGGCCACGCTGGATTCGACCACCGACGGAATCCTGGTGACCGACGCGCATTTCCGCATTACCAGCTACAACCAGAAGTTCGTTCAGATGTGGCAGTTGCCGCCTGGGGCGCTGGAGTCGCTCGACCACCGCAGCCACATCCGCCTGACGGCGCCCCGGTTTGCCGATCCCGCCGCTTTCGAGGCCCGCGTGCTCGACATCTATCGCGAGGCGCCGTCCACCACCTTCGACCTGCTGCAGCCGAAGGATGGCCGCGTCATCGAACGCCAGTCGCGGCCGCAACTGGTGGACGGGCAAGTGAAGGGGCGTGTGTGGACTTTCAGGGATATCACCGAGCAGCGGCGCACCGAAGAGGCACTGCGCGACGAGAGTCACGTGCTGGAACTGTTGAGCCGGATCGGATTGAATCTGGTTGCGACACTGGACCTCAAGGCTGTGGTGCAGGCTGTCACCGACGCCAGCACCCAGATCACCGGCGCGCAGTTCGGCGCCTTCTTTCGCCGCGTGTCTGACGAAACCGGCGAATCGCTGCAGCTGTCCGCGCTGACCGGCGCCTCGCGCGAGGTGTTCGAACACTTCGGGCAACCGCGCGCGACCGGTGTGTTCGGCCCCACGTTGCGCGGCGAGCCCCCGGTGCGCAGCGATGACATCCTGAACGATCCGCGCTACGGCCATTTCGCTCCACATCATGGCTTGCCGCCCGGCCACCTGCCGGTGCGCAGCTACCTGGCGGTGCCTGTGGTGGCGCGGTCAGGCGACGTAATCGGCGGACTGTTCTTCGGGCATCCCGAGCCCGGAGTGTTCACCCAGCGCAGCGAAAACATCATCACCGGCATCGCCGCGCAGGCCGCGGTGGCGATCGACAATGCGCGGCTCTACGAAGCCGCGCAGCGTGGCGCCGAGGAGCGCGAACGCCTGCTCGCCAGTGAGCGCGCTGCACGCGACCTGGCGGAGCGGATGAGCGCACTCAAGGACGACTTCCTCGCCACGCTGTCGCATGAGCTGCGCACGCCGCTGAGCGCGATCATGGGTTGGATTCATATCCTGCGCCGCGGCGCCAAGAACCCCGATGACGTTCAAAAGGGGCTCGATACCATCGAACGCAATTCGCGCGCGCAGGTGCAGCTGATCGACGACCTGCTGGACATGAACCGCATCGCGTCCGGCAAGGTCCGACTCGACACCCAACCGGTCGAGCCGATTCAGTTCATCGATGCCGCGCTGGAGACGGTGCGCCCGGCGGCGGAAGGCAAAGGCGTCCTGATCGAACGCCTGCTCGACCCCACGGTCGGGTCGATTCAAGGCGACCCGGGACGCCTGCAGCAGGTCATGACGAACCTGCTGTCGAACTCGATCAAGTTCACGCCACGCGGGGGCAAGGTGCAGGTGCTTCTCGAGCGTGCGGGATCCCACGTGGCCATCACCGTGGCTGACACCGGGATCGGCATCCAGAGCGCCTTCGTGGAGCATGTGTTCGAGCGCTTCCGGCAGGCGGACGCCTCTACTACGCGCCAACACGGCGGCCTCGGGCTCGGCCTGTCGATTGTCAAGAGCCTGGTCGAACTGCACGGTGGCACCGTGCGGGCCGCCAGCGACGGCGAGGGCCAGGGTGCGCGCTTTTCCGTGCGCTTGCCAGTCCCGCTGGTCAAGAGCTTCGGCTACCCCCAACGGCAGCCCGGCGATTCGAACCCGCCGGCGGCGCCTTTCAAGCCGCCGGACCTGTCGGGGCTGACGGTGCTGCTGGTGGACGACGACCGGGACGGGCGCGAACTCGCGTGCCACCTGTTGAGCGAATGTGCGGCACGGGTGCTGGTGGCGGGCAGCGCCGCCGAGGCGCTGGCGCTGTTTGAATCGAACCGGCCCGATGTGCTCGTCAGCGACATCGGCATGCCGGGGATGGACGGTTTCGAGCTGCTGCGGCGGCTGCGCGCCATGGGACAGGAGCGCGGCGGGCGCCTGCCTGCGATCGCGCTGACTGCGCTGGCACGATCCGAGGACCGCACACGCGCGCTGCACGCCGGTTTCGTCGCGCACCTGAGCAAGCCGGTGGAGCCGCCGGAACTGCTGGCCACTGTGGCCAGCGCCGCAGGCCGCGCGCTCTGACCGCGCGCCAAGGCGGACCCTGCGCAGGGCGATCCGGCTCTCAGACCAGCGGGCGCTGTGCTGGCCACCCGTCGCCGTACAGGTCGGCCAGGCGCACCAGGGCCTTGACGTCCCCCATTGAAAGGCGCCCGTCGTGGATGGAACAGCGGCGCATCGGTCGGCCCCTCGCTGATGAGCGTCGCGTTCGGGCCCAGATGCAACTCGCGGCGCTTGAGGGATTGCGCCAGAGTGACTTCGTCCGGGCTGTGGGTCAGAAACCTTGAGACCGGAGTGCCGGTTTTCCCGTGTTGACGCCGTTGATGAAAGAACCCAGATGAACCAGCATCCAGCCTTTGGATCGGCCGTCCCGGCCGACACGCTCGGCGACGCCGCCCGGTATGCCCTCATGCGGCGTCTTCTTCCCATGTTGCGTCACGATATGGCCACGCACCTGCAACCGATCGGCCTGCTCTGCAAGGTGCTGGATCGCAAGCTGACGGCGGATCAGCCCGATATCGTCCAGATCCGGGACGGCCTACCCAAGATCAACCAGTTGGCGCGCTCGGCCATCGGTTCCTGCCTGGGTGTGGTGGGCTGGCTGGCGCCGGACGGGGACGCTGGCATTGCGCTGGCCGCGGGCGTGGATGAATGCCTCGCCATGCTGGAGAGCAATTTCCGATTCCGTGGCTTCACTGTCCGCAGCGACCTTGGAGCGGCGGCCCTGCCGGTATCGCAGTCGGCGCTGCGCGAGGTGTTCACGGCGGCCATGCTGGCCGCCAGCGACAGCGGAGCTGGCCCATTCGAATTGATCGTGCATGCGCAGGTCTCGATCGCGCAGGCGGTACTGACGATCGAGCTCCGCCCGGGCGTCGGCAGCGGATGCGACGCCGAGACGGCGTACCGCGCGATCACCTGGACCGACGTCGAGGCGCTGGCGCAGGCGCATGGCGTGATGCTGACGCACGCGGGCAGCGTGGTTGCGCTGACCTTTGTGGCCAGCCCCGAACTCGCACAGCCACACGGTTGTGCAAGAGGCGAGGGCGAGCGCTGACCTGGTGGAACAGCGTCCGCCCCAGCACCGGCGGGCCGGTCGGTCAGCTCCGGCTCCTGGCCTGGTCGCGCAGAGCCTTGATCTGGTCGTGGTTGCGCTGCGCGCCATCCGCCTGGCGCTGCACCACACTGCGCACGGCCGGCGGCAGCGTCTGCCTGAGGGCCTTGCGGTAGGCGGCCAGTGCATGGTCTTCACCGCGCTCGCACTCGTCCAGCAGGGACTCATCGCCGTGGCCGCTCAGGCTGTTCCGTAGCGCCACCCAGCCCCGGTGCAGCGCACCGCTGACGCTGCCGCCTTCGTTGGGCTCGCCGCCCAGGCGCACCACATGGCCGCGCAGCTCCGCTGCGGCGTTGGTGCATTCTTCAGCGCGTTTCAGGAACACCGCCTTGAGGTCTGGCGACCCGGTGTGTTCGGAGCAGGCATGGAAGCCCTGCTCGCCGTCGCCACAGGTCTCGATCAGGTCGTTGAGCGTGTCGACCACGTCGTCGTCGTCAAGGTCGTCGTCGGCGCCCACCATGTCATCCGCGTAATAGGTGCGGTCGGCGCGGTCCCATGCGGCGCGCGTGGCGTGGCGCGCCTGGTCCCACGACAGGCTCGATGTGCCGCGCAGTGTCTCCCAGCCGCTGGCGAGCGCCGTCTCCTGCGTGTCGAAGTCGTCTCCATAACGCGCGCGGTAGCTCCAGCCCAGTTCATAGGCCGGACCGTAGTCGGTGTAGTTGCGCCCGGCTTCGAAATACGGCTCGCGGGTGTAGTTGTTGCGCCAGTAGGCATCTTCTTCGGTCGGGTTGACCGATTCGGCTGCCGCCTTGCCGGCCAGGCCGCCCACCACCGCGCCCACGACGCCCCCCACGGCGAGACCGATCGGTCCACCGATGGCCCCGGCGGCGGCCCCGGCGATCGCGCCCCCGGTGGCACCCACACCGGTACCGACCGGGTGCGCTCCAGGTTCGTCCGTGAT
Organism: Betaproteobacteria bacterium; assembly: GCA_031416215.1. GTDB lineage: Bacteria > Pseudomonadota > Gammaproteobacteria > Burkholderiales > Burkholderiaceae_C > CAISIP01. The sequence goes on along the minus strand of JANOTG010000153.1, from coordinate 11,335 downwards.
CGGGTCGCGGTTGTCATGCGTTGTGAATCTGTCGTCTGCCATGTGGATGCTCCTTGAAGAAATGGAAAAGAAAACCATCGGGCGTTGGATGCCTTCTGGCGACACCGATGTTCCTGCGCATGGCATCGCCTGTACGTCAGCAACGCAGCCCGCTGGCTGTAGGAAATGACCGCTTTCATCTGCCCAACAAGGTGGTGCCCGGTGGCTTCCCGTGCCCCCCCCTCGTGTTCACGCGGTTTCGACGTCTTCCTGGTGCTGGCTTATAGGGATATCGGCCGGAATGCCCAAGCCCTTTGTGAGCCGTCGGATCATGTTCAGTGTCAGCGGGCGCTTGTGCGCGAGCACTTCGTACACGCGATTGATCGGACCGATGGTGGGCACGAGGTCTTTCACGACCATTCCTGACTGATCCATGCGGAACATGATCGCCTCGATCGGATCGGGCGGGTCGATGGGGTGGTGTTTCGCTTCATAGGCCTGCACGAGCGTCACCAGCACGTCGAGGCGGTCGCCTTCGGGCGTGTGTCACGCTTCGCGCGCATCAGCGCCTCGATCTGCGCGAGAGCGCCAGCATGGCTGAGCGCATTCTTGATCGGCTGAATTTCCATGATAGCCACCTTCAAATCGTCTGTGCGTCAATCTGGTCGTACTGCGCGTGGGTGCCGATGAACCGGGTGCAATGCTCCAAAGCGTGTCATTGTCTATACCCAAGTAGCAAGACATGCACCGCTTCCCGCTCAACAAAAATTGGCGTTATCGTTGTGGCATCGACACGAGGAGTGCCATGTCCAATACGGTACGGTTTTCGCAGCACGAGCAGACCAGATTCGCTGACGGTTTTTTATTCGGCGAAGCGGGAGCCTACGAGCGGCTCAAAGGGCGCGCGAGCTTCGCGGTCGATCCACTCGCCCCGGCGCAGGCGGCGGTGGTGGATCTGGCGCTGGCCCCGCTTGGTTCCGATGGTCTGGTGCACTTCCAGGCTGACTACCTGATCCTTCGCCCAGTCGATGCCGGGCGGGCCAACCGGCGGCTGTTCTTCGACTATGGCAACCGCGGCAATGTTCGCTGCCTGCAGTTCTTCAACGACGCGCCGGCAAGCAATGATCCGCGCAGCGTAGTGGATGCGGGCAACGGTTTTCTGATGCGCCGAGGCTACACCATCGCCTGGCTCGGCTGGCAGGCGGACTTGTATCCAGGAAACGGGCGCTTCCTGCTCGATGTGCCGGTGGCAACGCAGCAGGGCTCGCCGCTGACCGGCCCGGTGCGGGTGGAGTACATCGCCGATCGGGCAGGTGTTACTACCTTCCCGCTGAGTGGCTGGGTGTCGACGCGCAGCCATCCTGCTGTGTCGCTGGACACGCGGCGCGCCAGCCTGACGCGCCGGCGTTATGCCGGAGACGCCCGCATCGCGGTGCCGCATGATCAATGGCTGTTCGCCCGGGTCGAGGGCGGCTCGGGGCTGGATGACCAAGGCGCCGAGTATGCCATCGTGCCATCACACAGCCATATCCACCTGCCGGGCGGATTCGTGCCGGGATGGATCTACGAACTGGTCTATGAAGGCCAGGCGCCTCTGGTGATGGGCTTGGGTCATGTGGCGGTGCGTGACTTCATCAGTGCGCTGAAACATGAAGGGCACGATGTGGCCTCGGTCGGTGTCTCCGTGGCGGCCGCTCCCAGGCCTGTCGAGAAGGCCTATGCGTGGGGCCGCTCACAAACCGGGCGCTGCATCCGCGATTTTGTCTACCTCGGGTTCAATACGGATGCCGTTGGTCAACGTGTTTTTGATGGTGTGATGCCGCATGTCTCGGGTGCCGGCCTGATGTGGCTGAACCACCGCTTCGCCAATGGCGTCACGCCGGCCGGGCAGGAGCATGAGGACCATTACAACCCGGCCGACCGGTTCCCTTTTTCCTACGCCGAGAGCCTTGACCATTGCACCGGCAAGACGGATGCGATCCTCAAGCGCCCGGCCACCGACCCGCATGTGCTGCATACCCAGACCGCCACCGAATATTGGCAGCGCCGCGGCTCTTTGGTGCACACCACGACGCGTGGCGAGGACCTGGCGCTGCCCGCCAACGCGCGGGCCTACCTGTGGTCCAGCTCGCAGCATTTCGCCGACCCGCTGCTGCAGACGACTGCCCGCGGCATCTGCCAGAACGAGCCCAATGTGGTGTGGACATCGATGTTGTTTCGCGCCATGCTTGATGCGTTGGATGCTTGGGTGACACTCGGTATCGAACCACCGGCGAGCCGGATTCCACGGCGCGCCGACGGTTCGCTGGTCGATATCGAGACCTGGCGGCATCAGTTCCCGGCCGTTCCAGGCGCAGCGACACCGCGCGGGCCGAGCAGCTTGCCCAGGCTGGACTTCGGTCCGGGCTTCTCGCAGGGCGTGCTGCGCGAGCCGCCGACCGTGTTGCAAGCTGAGAGCTATTCGGTGCTGGTGCCGGCTGTGGATGCCGACGGCAACGACATCGCCGGCGTCCGCGCGCCCATGGTGCAGGCACCTCTTGCCACCTACACCGGGTGGAACCTGCGCGCGCGCGGTTTCGGCGAAGGGGCCATGCATGAGTTCACCGGCAGCACCTTGCCGTTTCCCGAAACGGCCGAAGTGGCGGCGCAAAGCCGTGATCCACGCCGACCGATACAGGAGCGTTATGCAAATGCCGCGGCGTATGTGGTAGCCATCGAGGCCGCAGTGCGCCAGCTGGTGGCCGAGCGGCTGATGCTGGAGGAAGACCTGCCGCGCTGCGTCGCCGCTGCGGCGCACTGGCATGCACCGCGCCATCGTGTGAATCTGCCCTGACCCCCGGCGTCATCGCGGTTGTTGCACTCACTGTCAAACGCAAACTCACTCCGACATCACAAGATAGACCGCCATCTCGCCCTTGCCCTTGATATTGATTGTTCTGCGCGCTGACAACGCGAACTCTCCTCGGATCAGATCGGCCGTGGTTTGTGTGACCTGGATTTCGTCGACGACCCCTTGTGACTCCATGCGCGATGCGACGTTGACGGTATCGCCCCACAGGTCGTAGATGAATCGCTTCTTGCCGATGACGCCGGCAACAACACTGCCGGAATTGATTCCAGAGCGGATGTGCAGGTCGTATTCCCTGATGATGGCGCGCATTTTCAACGCCAGCCGCACCAAGGCCTGGGCGTGGTCGGGTTTGGCCTGAAGCAGGCCCGATGCCACCATATAGGCGTCGCCGATGGTCTTGATCTTTTCCAGGCCCATGGAGCCGGTGAGTTCATCGAAGCGGGAAAAAATCTCGTCCAGCAACTGCACCAGTTCCTCGGCTGGCATGGCTGACGACAGCTTGGTAAAGCCCACGATGTCGACAAACAGCACGCTGCATTCAGCGACGCCGTCGGCAAAGGTCCGGCCCTCCCTGCGCAGCCGTTCGCTGATCGAGCGCGGCAGCATGTTCTCAAGCAACTCCTCCAAGCGGTCATTCGCCGCCGTGAGGTTGCGCTCGGCGTCACGCACCTCGATCACCCATGACCACGTCAACAAGATCAAGGTAACAAACACCGAGACCAACGTGACGCCGCGGGCCAGGCCGGCGCCGTCAACGTCAGTGGGCAACACGCTATCGGAGCGGATCAGGGCAAACTGGCAAACCACGAACGACAAAAGTGCGAGCGTTATGTAGCTGCCGAGAATCAGCCGCCTCTCGCGCAGCAGCAGCAGGAATGTGGCCGTTGCCAAGACCATGAACCAGGCATGCACCGAGGACAGATGGGGAGCGGTGAGGCCTTCGAAAACCAATTGCACATACCAGATGTAAATGAATCCCAGCCAGAAAAGCGCATGTACCAAAGGGCGCAGCGGGATGTGCTTGCCGCGCAGCAACGCAAAAACACAGGCGGCCGAAAAAAACGCCTGGATGATCACCGACAGCGTGAAACCCAGGCGGTAGCCATTGAATGCCGTCCAGATTACGCTGGACAGCGAGATGATCGTGAACGCCAGTTGCAGCAGTTTGCGGGCGCGTTTCTCCTGATTCGCTGCGAAGACGACGTCGGTGTAGACGATTTCAGGCTTGCGCACGTGTCTCGGCGGTGCCCGTTGCCAGCTGCATCGTGCGGCCCTAGAACTTGTAACTGAGACCCAGGTTCAGAACGCGCCGGTCGTGCTCTGTGTCCGCCTCGGTGCCCCGGCCCAACTGGCCAATCCATACCGCATGCGCGCTCCAGTTCTTGGCGAAGTCCATCGAACCACCCAGGGTCAGGGAACGTCGCCCTGCGAATGCGATGTCACGCGGTGTCGCCGCGCGGCCATGGTAGTCGCGCTGAAACTGTGCAAATACGCTGTGCGTGTTGGCCAGCGCGGTGGGGCCCCAGTCCATCTTGAGTCCGATCCGGTACAAGGCGGCCGTTTTGCTGGCGACGGCACCGGACGCAACGCCTCGGTCAGCCCGCAACGGAAGCAGGCTCGCGTCATAACCGCTGATCGACTGTGCAACATGTTCGAAGTCCAGCAGCACCAGCTTGCTACCGAGAACATTGGGCAGCCCCTGAGTAAATCCGACGATCCACTGTCCGAGGTCATGGCGTGATACGCCGGAGATGTCTGCACCCGACAACCCGATGGCCGCGACCTGTGTCAGCGCAACCGCTCCGGTTTGTCGCCGCACAACCCTGTTCTGGCTTGCCGCGCCACACAGCGCCGGGTCACCGGTGGCGGCACAGGCGCCGATCAACTGGACGGCGCCGATCATTTCCCGGTCGTCGATCTGCAGCGGGTTATTGCGGCGAACCGAATAGTCGAGGCGCAACTGGTTGCTGGCGCTTGGATGCATCACGAGGGAAAAGCCGAGCAGCGGCACCTTGCCGGGATGTTCGATAAAGTAGCGGCTTGTAGCCGCGAAGTTGCCGGGTGGCCCGAACACCGATCCGACGGTTGCGCTGGCCAAGGTCTCCGCCACCGAAAACCGGCCAGCGTAAATGCCTAGCTTGGCGCGCAAATCGCCACCCAGCTCGGGTGAGCGCAGTTGCACACCGCCACCCTGGTCCTTGGGTCTGCGATCGGGCCCACGTGACACCACGGTGCCAAGCGCTGCATCCAGTGCGGGATTACCCGTCCCCGCAATCAGCATGCTGCCTCCGGGGCTGTAGTAATCGTTCGGGCTGAATAAACTTCCCAGCGGTTCGGGCTCCGACGACTTGAAGCCAAACCCGTAAAAACCCTCCAGCAGCCAACCTGCGCTGCTCTTCCACGAAGCCGACAACGCTGGTATGGCTGCGCGCGCTTCTTCCTCGCTGCCACCTGGCAACCACAGGCGCGACAGGATCAGCGGGTTGGCAAGATTCAACTGGTTTTCCAGGGAACTGCTGGCGCCCCAGGAAAATACCTGGTTACCGAGCCGAACCTTGGCGGCCCCGCCATTGACCGCCTGGTTCAAGCCAAGCCATGCCGGGCCGAGGTAGGCTCCCTGTCCAACACGGTTGATCGACGCGTTTGGCAGCCGCGCCAGGTCGGTACGACCATTGTGCAAAAGGAAGTCATGGAATAACACGACTTTTGCCGCGCCCTCGAGCGGCCCATTCGAGAAGCCTCCGCTGGCATGCAACGCCGTGCCGGCATTGACCGCACCTTTGTCGAAATTGAGATTGCCGTCGTTCGCGTTGGGGTCGACCAGCTGCGCCGGATCACGGCCGAGCAGTCGAATGTTGCTGCCCAGGTGCAGCTTGACATCCAGGTGCACGCGATCGGCCGGCTGCGCGGCCTGGGCTGACACCCTGTCTGGTGCCCATTGCAGCGCGACACACAACGCGACAGTTATCAGGTCGGCGCGGTTCAAGCGGTGGAGTTCAGGCATTCAAGTACCCCTTGTCAGATTGAGACGATCTACCGGCACATGCGCGGTCTCAAGGTAACCGCGAATCGACGTTGCGCCAGAAGAATTTGCAGTCGTTGCTTGGCCATGGTGCCCCATGACCGAGCTGCATGTGTTGTCACCACCCGGGTTGCCGCATTTGTTGAGCGCACTGCAGTGCGGACTTTCCAGTGGGTGACGCATCGGAATGGCGGGAACTCCGTGGCGACACGGTCGCCTGGATTGAAATGGGCGGACAGTTCATTTGACCCAGGCGCCGCAGCGCTTCGTCGGGCCGCTTGCACAATGCTGCTGTCAGATGCAGCGGCAGTGAGAAAAGTCATGCCGGATGTTCAGCGATCACGCGCAAGGCACTTGTTCACGGCACCGCAGAAAAACCGCGCCGGCCCAGCGACCAAGCTAGCCAGCGGCTGGCGAATTTGCCCCGCACCACGGCATAGCTGAGGTTGACGACAAACAGGCCGAGCAGCATGCCGTCCGCTTTGTGTGCCAGTGCGACACCCTGGGCAAACCAGAGAGCCCCCTCCGCCACGAACATGGCGCCGAAGAGTGGCCAGGCGCGACGCAATAATGCCCACATCGAACCGAAAAAAAACGCCGTCCATGAAAACCCCTGCTTGACGCGTACCGCCTCCCATGCGCCACGCTGGTAGAAAACATGTGTGCCAGGCATTGGTTCGACTCCCTGCAAGTGGTTCGGGTTGACTGTGCGCAGCGCAGACTGGCATTTTTCCAGGGCCTCGGCCTGCGGTCGCGGCAGTGATTGGGCGCATCTTCCCGCATCGGACCGGTGCTGCGCACGGCCGCCCGATGCGCCATCACGTGTTTTGTCATCAGTCTGGATGACTCAAGCAATCTTGGCGCAACAACTGCAATCGCGCGACCGCGCTTACTCCGCCTTCGCGCCCACGTCCTTGGCGATCTTTACCCACTTGCTGATCTCGCTGTCGATGAAGCGGGAGAACTGTTGCGGCGTGCCACCAATGGGCTCCAGCCCACCGCCCACCAGCTTGTCGCGAATGGCGGGCGTGGCCATGACCTTGTTGAATGCCTCGTTGAGCCTTTTCACCACATCGGCAGGCATTCCGGCTGGTCCCACCAGGCCTTGCCAGGCCGTGGCGTCGAAACCGGGCAGTCCGCTCTCGGCGATGGTCGGGATGTCGGGCGCGTTGACCGAACGTTTGGTGGTGGCGACGGCCAATGCGCGCAGCTTGCCGGTCTGTACGTGGGGCATCAAATTCGCCTGATCGCCCAGCACCACCTGAATCTGCCCGCCCAGCGCGTCGGTCACCATCGGGCCACCGCCTTTGTAAGGCACATGCACCATGTCGATGCCCGCCTGCGCCTTCAGCAACTCCGTACCCAGGTGTGGCAGGCTGCCACTGCCGGCCGAGCCATAAGACAGTTTGCCCGGATTCGCCTTGGCATGCGTGATGAGTTCGGCAACGGTCCTGGCGGGCACGCCGGGGTGTGTGACCAGCACGTAGTTGACGTCCACGGTACGCACGATATGGGTGAAATCGCGTCGCGGGTCGTAAGGCATCTTGTCGTAGATGCCGACATTGATCGCCAGCGAGGCGATATTGCCGAGCAGCAGCGTGTAACCATCGGCTGGTGACTGCGCCACAATGCCCGCACCCACCATGCCACTGGCGCCCGCCTTGTTGTCGATCAGCACAGACTGCCCGAGCGCTTCGGCCAGCGCGGGCTGCACGACACGGGCGTAAAAGTCCACCGCGCCGCCGGGCGGGAAGGGCACCACCAGCCGGATCGGTTTGGCAGGGTAGGCCTGCGCTGCCGCAGTCACGGCAATCGTCAGGCCGACTGCTGCCACACACAGTTGCCGCCACAGATGAAGAGTCTGCATGGTGGTTGTCTCCTTTTCGGTCCAGTCTACACTTTCATGCAGTATTCACCTGGGCTCCACCATGACCACCACCATTGACCGCCTGGACTGCTGGGTGCTGCGCGCACCGATTGCCGAACCTGTGGCAAACGCCTTTGGTGTGATGACGAACCGGCCGGCGGTGTTCCTGCGCCTGACGGACAGCGATGGCGCGTCAGGTTGGGGCGAGGTGTTCAGCAATTTTCCGCAGGTCGGTGCCGAGCACCGGGCGCGCCTGGCGCACAGCATATTCGCCCCCTTGTTGCGCGGCGTCGCAGCCGATGACCCGCAGGCCGTGCGTTCGCTGCTGGACCAGCGCACGCGTCAGATGGCCATCCAGTGTGGCGAGCCCGGTCCCTTTGCGCAGATCACAGGAGCGGTGGACCAGGCGATGTGGGACCTGTCGGCGCGCCGCGCCGGCCTGCCGCTGTGGCGCCACCTGGGTGGCAGCAGCGGGCGCGTGCGGGTCTACGCCAGCGGTCTCGGACCAGACCGGGTCGTGGATGTGGCCTTGGCCAAGCAACGCGAGGGATACCGCGCGTTCAAGCTCAAGGTGGGTTTCTCAGCAGAGCGGGATGTGGCCAACCTGCGCGCCCTGCGTGAAGCGCTTGGCAACGACGCCGTCATCATGTGTGACGCGAACCAGGCCTGGACGCCAGACACGGCAACGCAGCGTATTGCCGAGCTGGCACCCTGGCGGCCATTCTGGATCGAGGAGCCGATCGGTGCCGACCAAGCCCACGCTGACTGGCTGGCGCTGGCTCGCACCAGTGTGGTGCCGCTCGCTGCGGGTGAAAACCTGCGCGGCGCGGAGCAGTTTGCCCAGGTTATCGACTCGGGCTACTTAGGTTTCGTGCAGCCCGATGTCGGCAAATGGGGTGGTATTGGTGGTGGGCTGGAAGTGGCCCGCCAAGCGGGCAGCCACGGCATCGCCTATTGCCCGCATTGGCTGGCCGGTGGTGTCGGACTGGCCGCGTCCATGCACGCGCTGGCGGGCTCGGGGTCGGTGAATGGCTGGGCCGAGGTGGATGCGAACCCGAATCCGTTGCGCGAGCAGGTTTTTCCACTGACTGTGCATGATGGGTGGGTCACCTTGTCGGATGATCCGGGCCTGGGTGTGGTACCCGATCTGCAGGCGCTCGCAGCCTATCTTGTCGCCGTCACCTGATGCCGGCCACTGATCAGGGTTGCAGTTCGATATCGCCTTCAAACAGTTCCATCGCAGTGCGGGCCACCTGGTTGGTGTCGTAGTATGCGTAGGCTCCGACACCCAGAGCACCGACCAGCGGCAACCAGCGTGACAGGCTGTTGCCTATCATTTTTTGCGACAGCTTCACCCCAATGCGGCCGGCCACCGTCTGCAACAGGGCCAGCGACGCCCGCCGCACCAGCCAGCGCTCCCCGGCGCGCACCACCAGGTCGCGCACTGCCTGCGAGGCCAGATGGCGAAACAGGCAATACACCATCTGCTCCCGTGTCAATGTCGCGCTGCGGCCATACACGGCGGCGATATCGGCCACCAGCTGGGACTGGATCTTCCACACCGCGATCAGGTCTGGCACCAGCGTGAGCAAGCCCAGCGGACCGGGTGGCAGCGCCAGCGAGCCCGAGGTGGCTGCGGCCTTGCGTGCGGCGGCACGGGCCAGACTGCGCGCCGCCGTGCGCGGCTGCAGTGCGGCTTTGCGGGTCGAGTCGGGAACGACGCCGACAAAATCGACCACCAGTTTCGACAGCCGCCCGGCAGGCTCGACGATGACGACAGGGTAGGGTGCGGCGGCGCTGGTGCTCATACGGAATTGCCCTCGGGTTGGTCGTGCAGTCCATAACGCGCCACCAACGCGGCGCGACGACGCGGGTCGATGTTCAGCAGTGCGGCATTGCGGCCGGCCATCGCCAGCAGTCGCCGGTCCATCAGGTGGTACCACCAAAGCGGTACATAGGCCACCAGGAACATGCCGAAGTAGCCACTGGGCAGGCGCGGCAGGGCCGGGAAGTCCCGCAGCGACTGGTAACGCCGCAGCGGGTGGGCATGGTGGTCCGAATGGCGCTGCAGGTGGAACACGGCCCAGTTCGAGAAGATATGGTTGCTGTTCCACGAGTGGTGCGGCTGGCAGGTCTCGAACTTGCCTGGGCGCAGCTCGCGCCGCCGCAGGCCGTAGTGCTCGACATAGTTGGCCGAGGTGAGCTGGAAGTTGGCCCAGAACGACGCCACCAGAAGGAACGGAACGATTTGCAGGCCGAGCCAGAGCGTCAGTGCGGCCCACAACAGCAGCGTGACCAGGGCTGGCTGCAAGATTTCATTGCGCCAGGACCAGGTGGCAAACCCTTCGCGCTGCAGCCGTTCCCGCTCCAGCTCCCAGGCCCGAACCAAGGCCCCCGGCATTTCCCGCAGCACAAAGCGGTAGATCGATTCACCCATGCGCGACGATGCCGGGTCGGCCGGGGTGGCGACATCGCGGTGGTGGCCGCGGTTGTGTTCCACGGTGAAATGGCCGTAGGCTGTGGGCGCCAGGATGATCTTGGCCAGCCAGCGCTCAAAGCGGTTGTTCTTGTGTCCCAGTTCGTGCCCCAGGTTGATGGAAAACCCGCCCACCGAGCCCAGGATGAACACCATGGCCGCCCAGCCATGCAGCGGCAGGTCATGGCTGGCAGCAAACCAGACACTGAACACAAAGGCCGCCCACAACACCGGCACCATCAGCCAGGTGATGGCGCGGTAATAGAAGTCGGCGTCCAAGGACGGCACAGCACTCTCAGGCGGGTTGCTCTGGTCTTCTCCCATCAACCAGTCCAGCAGCGGCACGAACAGGTAGAAAAAAGCCACCGGTAGCCACAAGCTGCGCGGGTCACCTGTGGCCAGCATCAGCGCCGGGCCAATCACGACCGTGCAGGGCACCAGCACCGACAACAACCACGCGTAGCGCTTGTGATCGCGGTACGGTGCCAGGTTCGCCAAGGGACTGTCGATGCGGGCCATACGGTCACTGCCTCCTGATCAGACTCCGACTGTATCGATGCGCGCCGACAATTCCAGCCACTGGTCTTCCAGTTGGCGCAGCTCATCATTCACCAGTTTGAGCTTTTTGCCAAGTTCGGCGATTTCGGATGGCCGCACCGCCGAGCCGAGATGTGCCTCCAGCGACGAGCCTTCGGTGTTGAGCAGGGCCATCCTGGCCTCCATGCGCTCCAGCTCGGACTTGCGCGGCACCGCTGTGCCAGTGCCTTTGGCCGGGCGTTTTCCGTCGGTGCGTGCGCCGGAACGGCTGCCGGCAGCACTGGCCTGGCGGATTTCCTCGCGCTGGCGTTTCGCCTCCTCCAGCAGGTAACGCTGGTAGTCGTCCAGGTCGCCGTCGAACGGCGCCACCACGGCCCGGCCCACCAGCCAGAACTCGTCGCAGACCGCTCGCAGCAGGGCCCGGTCGTGGCTGACCAGCATCACCGTGCCCTCGAATTCGTTCAACGCCATCGACAGCGCCTCGCGCGTGGCCAGGTCCAGGTGGTTGGTCGGCTCGTCCATCAGCAGCAGGTTGACGACCAACTGGCGACCTTGAACCACGAGGGCAAAGACCTGGAAAACCGCCTGGCCAAACCCCTGCAA
>JANOTG010000152.1:0-2537 GCA_031416215.1 Betaproteobacteria bacterium | reverse complement strand
CTCCACCAGCAATTCGACCACCTTCTGATTCAAATCGACTGAGACGGTGCTGAGCCCTGTGATCATGCCGCCCGGCCGCGCCAGGCTGGTCACCAAGCCCGACGCCAAGGGGTCCCCGCCTGCCAGAACGATGGGCGTCGTCGGCGCGGCCGCGGCCACAGCACTTGCTGATGAGGAGGGCTGTGCCACGATGACTGCGGGCTTCTTTGCAGCGAGCTCTTGTGCCAGCGCCGGCAAGCGCTCCACACGGCCGTCCGCAAATCGTTCTTCAAGCAGATACTGCGAGCCCATCTTCCAGCCCAGCGCAGCCATTCCTTCCTTGAACGCATTCAGCGCAGCGAGGCCTGTCTCGCGACTGGCAGTGTCCAGCCAGCCAATGACCACCGGCGCATTCGCCTGCGCCCGCAAGGCGCCCATCCAGGCCAACGCGGGCACCGCCATGCCAGCCGCCAGCCATCTGCGGCGTGTGTTCATTCGATCACCCTCGTCGCACGAACCATTGCCGATCGCGGAATCGCACTACCCAGCGTCTTTGCGATCTTCAGGTGGAGAACCATATAGCAGGTGGTCGGCTGTTCGATGGGCAGGTCAGCGGGTCTGGCGGCTATGAGAATTCGGTCGGCATGGCAGGCCGCCGGGCCAATGCAAAGGGGACGTCAGCAAAGCTTAGCAGAACACCGGACTTTCCTTCCCGGAACCAGCCATCGGCCTTTGCGAGGCTATCGGGGCGGCAAGCTCCGATCAATCCGAACTGGGCGGAATCAGTCTGGATGCCGCCCGATGCCGCGCCCGATCACCGCGCCGATTGGGTTGTCAGTCCGCCCGTTGCCCCGAGTCCTGGCCCTGCGGCGGGTTGGCGAAACGCACACGGTAAAAAGTGCGCCGTTCCTGGTCGATGAAACGCAGGAAGTGGTGCTCCCAGGAATAACTGGCGCTCCACACATCGACCAGTGTGCGGCCGTGCACCAGCGTGACCTCGACCTGCCCATCCTCCAGCGAGAGGTCATAAACGAAGTCGCTCACGCCGACCTTGGCGCGATCTTTGGATAAAAACACCGCAGCCGCGCCGCAGTGGAGCGGCCCGGCCACCACCGCCGTGCACAATTCGCCGGCATACAGGCCGTCTGCCGGCATCCGCTGCCACGTCGAACAGCCGGCGAACATGATGGCCAGAGTGGTTGGCAAGATCCTTGGCGCAACGCGACGTTTCATCGCCAGAATTATCGTGGCGCGTGCCTTCGGGGCAATACCGGACCTTGACCGTGGTCGGTGCAGGCGCTGCGCCGCATGCACGGATACCGGCTCAGGACCCAAGCTGGCGCGTCAGAACTTTGACTCCTTCATCACCGCCTCGACCTGACGGTGCAATGGCAGGCTCGTATCAAGCCCGCGGCTGCCGAGCTGAACGTATAAGGGCTCGACCCGGTAAAAGCGGGTGGCGAACACGGGTTCATGGCGCAGGCTGTGCATCGCCTGGAAAACGTCGTGATACATGGCGGGATGCGCGTCCTGGACATAGGCGAACGCATAAGCGTCGGCATAGGCCTCCTCGATCGAGAGCAGCTTCTCGAGTGTCTCGCGCTCGGGGGAATCCGGCGTTGCGCGCGCCACACGCTCCCACAACTCGAGCGTCAGATGTTTGCCGCGAATCCGAAAGCAATGCCCAAATTCATGGGCCGCGATCGCCAGCAGGAATGCCCGCGACGTCGGCGCTGTCTTGGGCAGCTTCATCATCTTCGCCATCTTCGGGTTGTCGCCATCCGATATGACGATGACACAGTCGACCCCCTCCCTCTGGATGACACCAACCGGTGAGTAGCCGGCGCTTGCGGCAGGCATCTTTGCGTAGGTGACGTGCAAGTCTTGGAACAAGGCGTGTTTCCGAACCTCCTCGAACAAGGCTATCCACTGGACCACTGTCGGGATGTCCTGCGCGCACAAGATCGCCGACTGGAGCAATGCAATAAGCCCGATGGCAAGTCGCCGCATCCACTTCTCCGTTTGAGCCGAGTACCGAAACATGGATCCACCACCAATGTAGGGCCGGGGCGCAAGTCCGATCCCCACATTTGTTCGCCTCCAGAGGTTCAATTGCGGGGTTCGGCCCGTTCAATCACTGGCAGGCACAGCCCGCAGCGACAGGTATCCGTCAGCGCGGCATATCGCTGCCGCCAGAGCGCAGATCGAGGTTTGCAGGGTTTGAGGTTTACACCGCGGTGCTATCCTTTGCGGCCTGCCACGCCGGACGAAATCGGCCGGCGCGCCCCGATGAAGGCAATCACCTCCCCCCTGCTGCTGCGGCTGTTCCCCTTCCTGCGCTGGTTCCCGCTGCCGCCCGGCGCGCTGCGCGCCGATCTGGTTGCCGGCGTCACGGTCAGCCTGGTGCTGGTTCCGCAGTCCATGGCGTACGCACAGCTGGCCGGCCTGCCGCCGTATTACGGTCTGTATGCGGCCTTCCTGCCGGTGCTCGTCGGCGCGCTCTGGGGCTCTTCCAACCAGCTCGCCACCGGGCCGGTGGCCATGGTCTCGATCCTCAC
>JANOTG010000151.1:0-2232 GCA_031416215.1 Betaproteobacteria bacterium | reverse complement strand
CCATTTCCAGACGCATACCGCGCTGCGCTTGCCAACCGATGGCTGGTACCGGCGGCTGGCAGACATGGCCGGTCTTTCGGCGCCCGATCAGCCAGGAGAGCAGACATGAGTGGACTTCACATCGGTATCGTGGGCGCAGGTGTGGGCGGGCTCACCGCCGCCATCGCGCTGCAACGCCAGGGGCACCGCATCAGCGTGTACGAGCAGGCGGGCAAGTTTGCGCGCGTGGGCGCGGACATCAACCTCACGCCCAACGCCGTGCGCGCCCTCGACGGACTCGGGCTCGGCGTGGGTGAGGCGGTGCGGCGCACCGGCGCGCGGCCGACGTTTCGCATCAGCCGCGACTGGGACACCAGCGCCGAGACCTCGCGCCTGGGCATGGGCGACGTGGCCGAGCAGCAGTACGGCGCGCCGCAGATCACGATCCACCGCGCCGACGTGCTGGCCGCACTCACAGATGCGTTTCCGGCGGAGCAGGTGCAGTTTGGCAAACGCTGACCGGCCTGCGCGCCACCGGGCAGGGTGTCACGCTGGACTTTGACGATGGCAGCAGCGCGGCGCACGACGTGGTCATCGGCGTCGACGGCATCCACTCGCAGGTGCGTAGTGCGCAGTGCGCTGTTCGGCGCCGAGAGCCCGCGTTTCACCGGCGTGGTGTCGTTCCGCGCCGTGGTGCCTACCGAGCGCGTGAAGGATGTGCCCGAGATTGGTGCCTTCACCAAGTGGTGGGGACCGACGAAATGCCGGGCGATCTGCCGGTGGAGCAAACCACCCGGTTCAAGCGGGTTGTCAACACGAAGACCGCGAAGGCGATTGGTGTCGCTTGCAAGTGCACCACGCCAACGGTGCAAGCCGTGAACAGGATCATTCAGCATCGGCACCGTTGTCTCGGCTCAAATCAACCTCCGGCGGCGAATTCCGGGTACAGCGTCATGCCACCATCGACGAAGATGGTCTGGCCGTTGACATAGTCCGAGTCGTCCGAGGCGAGCCAGACCGCCGCCTTGCCGATGTCCTCGGGTACACCGATGCGTCCGTAGGGGATGAGCTTGAGCAACGCATCGAGCGCCTGTTGTGTGTCCCACGCCGCCTTGTTGATCGGGGTCTGGATCGCGCCCGGCCCGATCGAGTTCACCCGAATCTTTTGTGGTGCGAGTTCCTGGGCCAGCGACTGCATGAAAAGTTTGACACCCCCTTTGGAGGCGGCGTAGTTGACATGGCCCGCCCAGGGGATCACCTCGTGCACTGACGACATGCAGATGATCTTTCCGCTGGCCCTGGAGCCGCCCGGCTTCAGGCCGCAACGCAGAAACTCCCGGACCGCGAGGCGCGAGCACAGGAACATACCGGTCAAGTTGGTGCTCATGACCTTGTTCCATTGCGCGAGCGTCATTTGCGCGAACGCGGCGTCCTGCTGCAGGCCTGCGTTGTTCACCAGGATATCGAGTGTGCCGAATGCCTTAAGTGTCGCATCGAACATCGTCTGCACATCGTCTTCCTGGGCGACGTCGGCCTTGACGGCAATCGCCTGGCGCCCCATCGCCTGGATCTGGTCGACCACGCTTTGCGCGCCGGTGAGGCTGGAGGCGTAGTTCACGGCGACGTCCGCGCCGGCGGCAGCGAGTGCCAGCGCAACGCCCGCGCCGATACCCGAGCTGGCCCCGGTGACGATGGCCTTTTGGCCCTTCAGTGGCTGATAGGTCATGTATCGCTCCGTGCGCCGGTCAAAACCGGCAAAGTGTTGTGAATGAAAGAGTCATACGTTGAAAGCTTAGCCAGCTTCGGCGGCCCCGAGTCATGCGTGCACATTCGTAAGGGTGTGGGCGAAGCGTTGACAGGGGAACGTGCGGGCCGGGTATTGAGCCGCGTAATACATGCCCTGCGGCGAAAGCTGCAGGAGGTCCGGGGTGCTGAGGCTGTGGAGCTAAGCCGAAAGCAACACCGTGGGTGTCGATATGGCGAGACGCACATGGACCCCGCGCGGTCACAGACCCCGTGCAGGCACGGAAACACTTTGCTCGGGAACCGGGAGGTCCCGCGTCCTACTGCACCACACTGGGAAGTGCTGGGTGCAGAGCGCATCGTGAAGCCCAAGGGCGTACGACGATGAGCCACTGGCGCGGGAAGTCGGATCGTGGCGTAGTACCGAAGAAGCTGCCGAACAAGGCCGCGGGTGAAACCCCTGCGGCGGCGGAGGTGGTGGAGGGAAGGCTGCGGGTGCACTCGCCATCA
>JANOTG010000150.1:0-6564 GCA_031416215.1 Betaproteobacteria bacterium | reverse complement strand
GTCATGGAAGGCCCCGACAACGGACCGCTGCTCGGCCTGTACCCGCACCAGTGGTTCAGGAACGCCGCTCTCGAAGGCAAGCTCGGCCCGTCCTACGACAGTATCCGCGGCAAGATCCGGCTGCTGGCGGCCAGCCAGTTCAAGCTCGAACGCACCTACCACGGCGTATTGCCACATTGGCCCGGTATCAAAGAAGGCAAGGGTGCGACAGAGCTGAACGACTTTCTCAAAGTCGACGTCCGTCGACGCCGCGAGCTCATCCCCGGGCGGGAAAACCTGGACAACTGGCGCGTCAGCGCCTACTGGCAGGGCAAGGGCCTGACCCGCGCCACGCAACTGGCAGCGGTGGCCGAGCAGCAAGGCGACATCGCAACGCGCGACCAATTGCTGACGCTCGCCAGGGAACGCATGGAGTGGTGGTTCGGTGGCACGGGCCGCAGCTACTTTCATGTCGACAAGACACTGGGGACCACCCTCGCCTATCCAGACGAGTTCTTTGCCATTGCGGAGATGAACGACCACCACTTCTGGTACAGCTACTGGATTCGCGCGGCCGCTGAACTCACGCTGCGCGATCCGGCCTGGGGCGCCAAGGACAAATGGGGCGGCATGGTCGACCTTCTGGTGGCGGACATCGCCAACGCAGAGCGGGGCCGCGCGGACTTTCCGTTTCTGCGCCCGTTCGATATGTATTCGGGCTTCTCCATGGCGTCGGGTGTTGGCCTGTACGACTTCGGCAATGGCCAGGAATCCACGTCGGAGGCCATCGCCGCCTGGGCCAGCCTGATCCTGTGGGGCGAGGCCACCGGCAACCGCGAACTGCGCGACCTCGGCATCTATCTGTACACCACGGAGGCTGATGCCGTGAGCCACTACTGGTTCGACGTCCATGGCCTGGTGTTTCCACCTGAATACAAGAACGTCGAAGCCAGCTGGGTGTTTGGTGGCAGGTATGCGCACAAGACCTGGTGGACCGATGAGCCGCGCCAGAGCAAGGGCATCAACCTGCTGCCGATCACCACCTTCTCCACCTACCTCGGGCGTGACCCGGCGTATGTGAAACGCAATGTGGGCACGCTGAAGGGCGACACGGAAAGCTACAACGCCATCGGCAAGTTCCCGCCCAACCCGCCACCCAAGGACGTGTGGCAGGACGTCTTCGCAAAGTATCTTGCGTTGGCCGATCCGGCGGCAGCACTCGCGCAATGGGACCGGTTTGGCAGCGTCGAGGGCGGTGACACGCGCACCCACACCTTGCACTGGATACTGAGCCTGCAGGAGATGGGCCCGCCGGATTTCGGCACCACGGCCGACACGGCGCTGTACACCGTGTTCAAACGCCCGGACGGCCGCAAGACCTATGTGGCCTACAACGCTGCCAAGACCGCGATTACCGTGAAGTTCAGCGACGGCAAGGTGCTGCAAGTCGCTCCCGGGGCTTTGGCCCAGACCCAGTGACTCGGGCAACAACGGCCGCCGCTGTTCTGACGGCACTGTTGCTGCTGACCAGTTGCGGAGGCGGTGGTGGCGGCGATACGGTAGCGCCGCTTGCAGCGCCGGCACCGGTGGCGGTGGCGGTTGCCGCGGCGGCAGCCCCGGTCGTTGCGGCCCTGCCCGGCTGGACCCTGGTCTGGTCGGACGAATTCGATGTCGCCGGTCTGCCGGACCCGGCCAAATGGGACTACGACACGGACCGTAACCAGGTTGGCTGGTTCAACAACGAGTTGCAGTATTACGCCCGAAATCGGCTTGAAAATGCTCGCGTCGAGGGCGGGCGGCTGATCATCACGGCGCGGCGCGAAAACCTCACCACCGCCCCCGACTACGGCGGTCAAAACTACACCTCGGCACGCCTGGTCACACGCGGTCGCGCCGACTGGACCTACGGCTTCATCGAGGTGCGCGCCAAGCTGCCCTGTGCCCGCGGCAGCTGGCCTGCCATCTGGATGCTGGGCAGCCGCGGCAGCTGGCCCGACGACGGTGAGATCGACATCATGGAGCAGACCGGCCAGAACAAGGGCGAGGTCCTCGGCACCATCCATACCCGCGCCTACAACTTCTTCAATGGCACTCTGGGCGTGGGCCAGGGCGCGCGCACCGCTCTGGCCGATGCCTGCACCGCGTTCCACAACTACCAACTTACCTGGACCGTCGAGCGGATCCAGATCGGTGTCGACGGCCGCAACTACTTCGAATACACCAAAGTCCCGGGCAGCGGCAACGACCGCTGGCCGTTCGACAACCCGCAGTACCTGTTGCTCAACATCGCGGTGGGCGGAGACCTCGGTGGCGCGGTGGACAACACCATGTTGCCGGCACAGATGGAGATTGAGCATGTGCGTGTGTACCGTTGAGGCATCGTTGCGGGCGCGACCAGGAGCGGGCAACCTGCGCCAAGTTTGACCAGTTGGTACAACCCCGCGCGCACTACGGGAAAACACTGATGAAATAGCTGTTGCGGGTTCCTGGTCCTGCATCTATGATCTCGTGAAAGCGCTTTCACATGGCGCCGGTTTTTACGCCACGTCGTCTTACCACCATTCAGGAGACAACCCCATGCGACAGTTCAAACACACGGTACGCCTGAGCGCAAGCGCTTTCATGGCCGCCCTGCTCGTCAGCGCCTGCGGCGGTGGGGGTTCGCCGCCGACACCGGTTGCGGGCTCCAGCGGCTTCGCCGTGGATGACTATCTGAGTGGGGCCACGGTGCTGTGCGACAGCAACGGCAATGGTGCTGCCGACGTCGGCGAAACAACCACCAAGACGGACTCCACCGGTTTCTTCAAGTTCACGCCAGTCTGCACCGCGACCATCGTGGTCACAGGTGGCACCAACATCGACACTGGCTTGGCCTTTGTCGGCAAAATGCGGGCGCCCGCGGGCTCGACCGTGGTCACCCCCTTGACCACCTTGCTGACCGAAGGCATGACCAACGATCAGGTGACTGCGGCGCTCGGCCTGCCCGCTGGCACCGATCTGAAAAATACCGACCCGGCCCGCAAGGCCGATGGCGCCTTTGTCAACCCGGACCTGGCGAAGAAGACCTTGGTATTTCAGCAACTGGTGCAAAAAACCACCGAAATGTTGGCCGGTATCGCCGCTTCCGGTGGTGAGGGCGCCAAGAGCGCAATTTACGGCGAGGTCGCTTCGGCGATGGCCGCTATCTTGCGTGGCAACCCGGTGCTGGCCAGCGGCAATACAGTGGATCAAGCCGCCATTGCGAACCTGGTCAAGGCTGCAGTGCAACGTGTTGCATCTTCCGGGGTGCTCAGCCCGGAAGTAAAAAGTGGTGCCCAATCGGTGAACGCGGACAGCATCGGCCAGGTCATCGCTGGAGGACTCAAGGCACAAAGCGAGGCAATTTTGAACGCGGTTGATGCCACCGCCGTCACGGCCGCAACCAAGACGGCCCAGATGGACAGCCAGCTCACGACCTTCATCCAGACCAACAAGGCGCAACTCGGCGGCCCACCCAGTGGCGCCACGGCCAGCCTGGCCACTACCCTGACGACCGCAGTCGCCAGCGCCAACGCGGGTGGCGGAGGTGGTGGCGGCAATCCAGTCCCGCCCCTGCCTCCCGGCACGGTATTGTTGACATTCGACGAAAGCCCGGCACCGGCCATCACAGGCTTCGGTGGCGCTGAGGGCTCTTCGATCGAGCTGTCCCCACCGGCCGGCGGCGGCACGGGCAAGGCGGCACGGGTGCTGCGCGCCGGCGGCTTCGACTACGCTGGTGCTGCAATCACCATGGCGCCGATACCGTTCACAGCCACCCGCAAGACCCTCAGCGCCCGGGTCTATTCACCCAAGGCCGGCATCCCGATCAAGATCAAGGTCGAGTTTGCGCCGCAACAGGGCACGGCGGACGCCTCGTCCACCACGGCCGTGGTAGCGGGGTGGCAGACCCTGAGCTGGGTGCTGGACGTGGACCTCGCCAGGTCCTACACCAGCCTGGTGGTGTTGCCAGATATCGGCACCATTGCGCCCAACGCAGGTGAGAGTTACTTCTTCGACAATGTCGTGCTGGCTCCGGCCGCCGGCGCGCCGCAGGTGAGCTGCGCCACCAACACCCACCAGTGCATCAGCTTCAGCGAGTCGACAATCGCCCTGCTGGGCTTCGAGGGACTGGTCTCGGCCGAAGTTGTGGATGACCCGGTTGCAGGCGCCTCCAACAAGGTTGGCAAGGTGGTGAAGGGACCGAGCGGGCAGCCCTATGCTGGTTTCACCCTGTATACCGCAGGCACCGTGAATCCCAACCCGGCCGTGCATTCGGCTCTGTCCATCGACAGGGTGGGCCTCACCAACACCAACACCAGCAAGATCGTGACATTGCGCAGCTTCACGCCCGCTGCGATCGGCACCATCATCACGCTCAAGCTCGAAAACGCCGTCGACCAGGGGCAGAATATCGCCGCCCAGACCGTGACGACAAAACAAAACGAGTGGGAGGTGCTGACTTTTGATTTCAACAACCTCACAACCGGCGTTTTCTCGGCCCAAACAACCTATAACGCGGCAGTGATTTTCCCGGCCTTCAGCATCCCTGGGCCCAACGCTGCCCCGCTCGCGGCCAACACCGCATTCTTCTTCGATGAGCTGAAGTACCTGGTGGCGGTCGGCGGTGGCGGTGGTGGCGGCGGTGCCCTGACCGCACCAGACACTGCCGCAGCTACGCCCAACAAGCTCGCAGCTGATGTGATTTCCATCTACAGCGGCGCCTATACATCGACTCCTGGCGTGGACTTCAATCCCAACTGGGGCCAGTCCACGGTGGTCACCGACTTCTCGGCCGGCGGAAACGCCACCAAGAAACTGGCGACGCTGAACTACCAGGGCATCGACTTTGCCGGCAATCCGATCGATGTGAGTGGCATGACCAAGCTGCATGTCGATATCTGGACACCCGACGTGACATCGATCAACATCAAGCTGATTTCAGCCGGGCCGGTTGAGCAGGGCGTGACGGTCATGCCGACAATGGCCGGATGGAACACCTTTGACATCGATCTGTCGCAGTACACGACGCCAAACAAGGCAGCCATCATCCAGATCAGTTTCACCGGCACCCCGGCCGGCGGCACCATCTACTACGACAACATCTATTTCTGGAAGGCTCCGGCCGCCACCTGCGGGACCAACGAGCCGACATGCGCGCCAACCACGGTGGTACCGGGTGATGCAGTCAAGGTGTACACCGAGGCAACCGTCGCCGCTGGTTTTGAACCACGGCCAGACTGGGGCCAGAGCACGCAGTACAGCGAGGTCACGATTGCCAACAACAAGTCGTTGAAGTACAGCAACCTGAACTATGAAGGCATCAACCTCAACGCCGTAAACGTGTCGGCCAAGGGCAAGGTACACCTCGATATCTGGTCGGCTGATGTCACCAGTGTCAGGTTCTTCATCATCTCGCTCAACCCGACGCAGGACACCAGCAGCTACACCATCAACTTGACCCCTGGCGTGTGGAACAGTGTGGACATCGATCTGAGCGCGTTTCCGACGCCCAACAAGGCGGCCATTGCGCAGTTCAAGTTCGATGCCCCAACGCCAGCCAATGGAGGCACGATCTATGTAGATAACATCTACTTCTGGGGCACCGGCGGCGCCGGACAAGGCGGCGGTGGCGGCGGTGCCGCACTGATCTATGCCAGCAACTACACCGAGCAGCCGACGCCCTGGAAGTCGGTGGAAGGTGGCGACGCTGGCCGGTACATCGACGGCGGCGTGGCGACACTGGACTGGTGGAGCGGGTTGGCGGCTGGCGACGCGACACCGAACTACTATTTCGGCTACGGCATCAACGTCAACAACAAACCATGGGGCTTCGGTGCGTTCGTCAAGGCGCCCTTGAACGGGACGGCCGCCGTCTCGAGCTATGCAAACCTCAAGATTGCCGTCTGGGGCAATGACCAGCTCGTCAACACGCATCCGAATTTCACCGTGATCCTGCAAGGGCCGACGATCAACAATTGCAGCGCAAAACTCAAGGGCAACATCGCGGTGAGCGCCATCGGTGCCCAGACATACATCCTGCCGCTGAGTGGCTTCACCCTGGAGGCGGCGTGCGGCTTTGCGACGCCGGCCGCCGCCCTGGCCGCGGGCGTGAACGAGGTACACGTCCAGGTGCTGGGCGCAAACCTGCAGTACACGGCCGGCGGCGATGGCAACGGCAACTTCCCCAATGGATTGAATGTGGGGCCGATCTCGTTCATCAACTAAGACTACCCGGCGCAACCGCTCCCGCCGCGATGCCGATGTCGGATCGCGGCGTTTTTCATGGTGGCCGCCATCCTATCCACGGGTTGCACGACCAGCCAGGAAACGTGATTGACACCTGCCGTCGTTGACCGTCCAGCGCGCACCATGACCAGCAACGCAACGCCTCGCCTGCTCGGCGACATCGGCGGCACCAACGCGCGATTCGCGTGGCAAACCCAGGCTGGTGCCATACCCAGTGACGTGGCGTCGTACGCCGCAGCCGAGCACGATACCCTGCTGTCGGTGATCCGGCATTACCTGGCCGAGCACGGCAAGGAGGCGCCTGCGGAATGCGCGATTGGC
>JANOTG010000149.1:0-12117 GCA_031416215.1 Betaproteobacteria bacterium | reverse complement strand
GTCCTGCTCGTTCTTCAGCAGTGCGCCGACCAGCGGCGGCACCGCGACCTTGTCGTCCTTGCTTTGCAGCACTTCGAGCGGGATGTCTTCGGCCAGCAGCAGCTTGAGCCAGTCGAGCAGTTCGCTGGTCGATGGTTTCTTTTTCAGACCCGGCAGGTTGCGCACATCGTAAAACGTCTTCATCGCCGCATTGAGCAACTCTTTCTTCAGGCCGGGGAAGTGCACATCGACGATGCTCTTCATCGTTTCCGCATCCGGGAACTTGATGTAGTGGAAGAAGCAGCGGCGCAAGAAGGCGTCTGGCAGTTCCTTTTCGTTGTTGGAGGTAATGAAGACCAGTGGCCGATGCTTCGCCTTGATCAGCTCGCGTGTCTCATAACAGTAGAACTCCATGCGGTCGATTTCACGCAGCAAGTCGTTCGGAAACTCGATATCCGCCTTGTCGATCTCGTCGATCAACAACGCCACCTGACGGTCTGCGGTGAAGGCCTGCCACAAAATGCCCTTGATGATGTAGTTGTGGATGTCCCGAACCTTTTCGTCGCCCAGCTGCGAATCCCGCAGCCGGCTCACGGCGTCGTACTCATACAGACCTTGCTGCGCCTTGGTGGTGGACTTGATGTGCCACTGAAGCAAGGGCATGTCCAGTGACTGTGCCACCTCCTCGGCCAGCATGGTTTTGCCGGTACCCGGCTCGCCCTTGACCAGTAACGGCCGCTTCAGTGTTGCTGCGGCGTTGACCGACAACATCAGGTCTTGTGTCGCGATGTAGTTCTTGGTACCTTGGAATTTCATGGTGTTCGTGGTCGACTTCAAAAAACCGGAGATCGATGGGGGAGTGGCGGCCGATATAATGAAAATGCGTTCTCACTACCTGCTGCCTCTTGATTGTCTTCGCAAAATGAACAAATTGCTGTCCCGCCTGATTGTGCTGTTTGTCACTTCGGTGACGCTGTTGCCCGCAATGGCGCAGGAGATCAAAGGTGACTCAAAGGCTGGTCAAGGCAAGATTGCAACCTGTATCGGCTGCCATGGCATCAAGGGTTACCAGGCGAGTTTCCCGGAGATCTACAAGGTGCCGATGATTGCCGGGCAAAGTGCCAAGTACATTGCGACATCTTTGGCGGGTTATCAAAAGGGCGAGCGCAAGCACCCGACGATGCGCGGCATCGCCACGGCCTTGAGCGAGCAGGATATGGCCGATCTTGGCGCTTACTACGAGGCTTTGGGCAAGGTGGAAGGTGCTGCGGCGCCGGGCAAGGCAGCAGAGAGCCCCGGCAAGGTCGCCGAATTGCTCAAGAAGGGCGCCTGTGTCTCATGCCACGGCGACAGTTTCAGCAAGCCGATCGACCCGGCCTACCCGAAGATCGCCGGACAACATTCCGACTATTTGTTTGTGGCGCTCAAGTCCTACAAGACCGAGACCAATGCCACCTGGGGCCGGGCCAATGGCGTCATGGCGGGTATCGCCAAGCAATACACCAATGCCGAGCTCAAGGCACTGGCCAACTACCTGCAGGCCCTGCCGGGTGAACTCAAGACCGTGCCGCAGGCCAAGTTCAAGTAGCCTCAAGCAGTGGTGGCCTGCCGCTGTACACAGGCGACGTAGGCTTCGCCGTCCGGCGGCCGCCCCGAGCGCTGACTTTCCCAGACCATTTTTCCCAGGCACTCCATCGCCGCATGGTGCGCCTCATGCAGCGAGTTCGCCTTGTGGCCCATCAGGGCGATGGCCTGTTGTATGCCGCGCGGTTGATCGATCGAGCATTGCTCGCTGACCGACAGGTGCATGGACAGGTGAAGAAACGGATTGGATTGGCCCTCTTTTGCGGCATGCATGGTCTGCAAGGCAGTGTCCAGATCGGCCAGTACAGCGTGGTATTCGGGATGTTCACCAACCCAGGTGGCGGCAATGGCTTCGATGGCCTCCAGCGGCTGGCCCGACCGCCATTTCGCATAGACGGTGCAAAAAAAGCGCCGGACATCGGCTTGGGAGGGTTGCAGCAACATGCGCAACATTGTGCCCGGCCGGCTTGTTACCGTGTTGCCGGGATGGGCTTGGCGCTGCTGTGAACTTCACGCCCATCACCGATCCGTATTTCTATGTGCTGGCCGCGCCTGCCGTGCTGCTGCTGGGTGTCAGCAAGAGCGGCTTTGGTACCGGATTCGGCGCATTGGCCGTGCCGATGATGGCGCTGGCTGTCACCGTGCCGCAGGCGGCCGCCATCCTGATGCCGGTCTTGTTCGTGATGGACGTGCTGGGAATCGCTGCCTTTCGCAAAGACTGCGATCTGCTGCTGCTGCGTTTTCTGTTGCCGTTCGGATTGCTGGGGATCGTCATCGGCGGCTTGTTGTTCAAGGCGCTTGACGCCCATCTGGTAGCGGGTCTGGTGGGAGTATTCACGCTGGGATTTTTGGCGCAGCGACTGCTGTTTCCACCACGGCCCGACAGCGCGCCGCCGCCGCGCTGGGTCGGCGCCCTGTTGACCACCACGTCAGGCTTCACCAGCTTCGTTGCCCACGCCGGTGGCCCGCCGATCAACGCCTACCTGATTCCGCAGCGCCTTTCGCCGCTGCAATTCACGGCGACGATGGCATTTTTCTTTTTCTTCATCAACCTGGCCAAATGGGGGCCGTATTACGCGCTGGGTCTGCTGGATCTGCGCAACCTGTCGACCTCCCTGCTGCTGCTGCCATTGGCCCCAGTCGGGGTGTGGCTCGGCGTGCGGCTGGCGCGGCGCATCAGCCAGCTGGTGTTCTACAGGCTGATCTACATCGGCATGTTTCTCACCGGCAGCAAGCTGGTGTGGGATGCGGTGCACTGACAAGACGGGCTGCGCGGGCGCAGCCCGGTCGAAAATCGAGAACACGGTCTGCAGGAGTTTCACTCTTCATGCAGCACATCACCCGACAAGCGCCGGTATTGCAGACGCAGCAGCCATGCCGCCCACCCGATGGAGGCAACACAGACCAGCACACCCAGGCTGTGTGTCATGCCGCCGATGTTTTGTGACCTGGCGAGCCAGCCGACGCTGCGGAACAGGTAAATCCAGTCGTGCGGGCTGTCCTCGCCGGTACCGCCTCCGAGCAGTGTGAGCTGGGGCTCCAGCGCGTCATACATGTAGGGAGCGATATCGAGCAGCGAAACACCCAGGAACCAGCTGCCGATCGCGGCGCCGTACGGGTCACGGTTTTTCAGCAACAGGGCGCCCGCCAGCAGCAGTGGCATCAACAGCTGGCCGAGGGTTCCACCCAGCACCGTCAGCCATTCGCCGAAAGGTATAAAAATCACATGCCCGGCTTCGTGAAATACCAATAACGGCCGGTGCAGAAAAGACGCGCCGATTTCGCCGCTGCGGTAGTCCATCCGCACGAGCGCCACCGTCCACGCGGCGATGGCGGCCAGCAGCAGGGCGCGGGCCCAAAATGCGGTTGGGTCGAGGCGTTCGGGTGTGTGCAGCAGCACGTGGTGCCAGCGCCCCTGAGATTCTTGCGGCAATGGCCCGGTCCGAACGCTGCGTGCCACCGGTTGACCGATCTTGGCGAAGATCACGCCACACCCCGGGCAGGCGCAGGGGAAAGCCTGCTCCGCGGGCAGCGGTTGCCGGCCGCATTTCGGGCATCGCTGGTAGGTGGTAGACATGTTGTGGCGGTTGCGGGTCAGCCGCCCCGCGGTTTGTTCTGGCGCTGCGCGCGCTCCTGTGCCATCTGTTGCTCCAGTTGCTGGCGCCCCTGCTTCACCACCGCAATCAGCTTGGCCTGATCTTTGTAGTGGGGGTGCAGTTGCTCGAACAGGGCCAGGTTGTGGCTGCGAAAACGTGTCGCCGTCTGCAACGCCTGTTCTTCGTTGTGCCCGAGCAGTTCGAGCACCGTGCGCGCACTGCGCAAGCTGGACTCAAACAGCTCGCGCTCGACCCGCATCACACCGCGCTCGCGCAGCTGGTTCCAGTGCGTCACGTCGCGCGCCCGCGCCACGATATCGATGGCCGGGAAATGCGCCTGCACCAGGTCGACGATATCCAGCGACTGCTGTACATCGTCCACCGCGAGCACCAGGATCTTTGCCTGCGCCGCACCGGCCGTGCGCAGCAGGTCCAAACGCGACGCGTCGCCGTAATACACCCGGTAGCCGAAATTGCGCGCCGCCTCGATCATTTCCGCGTCATGGTCCAGCACGGTACAGGGTATGCCCTCGGCCAGCAGCACGCGCGCCACGATCTGGCCATAACGTCCAAAGCCGGCAATGATGACCGCGGCCTCTTGGCGTTCGGATATCTCATCGAGCCGGCGCACGCCGCAATCCGCGTAACGCGGCAGCAGCAACCGGTCGACTGCCAGCAGAACCAATGGCGACAGCAGCATCGATACGGCGACCGATCCGACCAGCAGCGACGCCACATCGGGCGCCAGCACCCTGGCGCCGACGGCCGCCTGGAACACGACAAAGGCGAATTCACCACCTTGCGCCAACAGCAGGATGAACACCGGGCGCTCACGCACGGACAGCCCCATCTGCCGCGCCAACAGACCGATGACGAGGGCCTTTGCCAGCAGGAAGCCCGCCACGATGGCCGCCACCCTTGCCGGCGAGGCCCACAACACACCAAAGTTGATGCCCATGCCGACCGCAATGAAAAAAAGACCCAGCAACAGACCCTTGAAGGGTTCGATGTCGGTCTCCAGCTCACGCCGGTATTCACTATCCGCCAGCAGCACACCGGCCAGAAAGGCGCCCAGGGCCATCGACAGGCCGATCTGTTGCATCAGACCGGCGATACCCACCACCAGCAACAGCGACGCGGCGGTGAAGATCTCGGGCGTCCTGGAGCCGGCGATCCAGCGCAGCAGCGGGCGCAACAACAGGCGACCTCCGCGCACGATGGCGCCGATGACGCCGAATGTCTTGAGCAGCTCCACTGCCATCGTCGTGCCGCTGCTGGCTTCGCCCGCAGCCACCGCAACACCCAACAACGGCAACAGCGCGAGCATGGGGATGGCTGCCACATCCTGAAACAGCAGGATGGAGAACGCCGCCTGGCCGCTGCTGGTCGGCATGAGGTTGCGCTCGCCCATCACCTGCAGCGCGATGGCGGTGCTCGATAACGAGAGGCCGAGGGCCGCCACCAGAGCCAGCTTCCAGTCCGCGCCGGCCAACGCAGCGAGCAGCGCCAGGGCCACGGTGCAACCCAGCAGCTGTGCGCTGCCCCAGCCGAAAATGGGGCGCCGCAGACTCCACAAGCGTCGCGGTTCGAGTTCCAGCCCGACCAGAAACAACATCAGAACGACGCCAAATTCGGCAAAATGCAGGATGTCCTCGACATTGCTCACCAGACCCAGCCCCCACGGTCCGATGGCGATGCCTGCAGCCAGGTAACCAATGATGGACCCCAGCCCCAGGGCCCGGCTCAGAGGAACGGCAACAACCGCGGCGCAGAGGTAGATGAAGCTGTTTGTCAGCCAGGTGGGCGTGTGTTCCATGGTTCAGGCCTTTCAGGAGGGTGTCACGGGCAGCAGGGGCCGGCGGGAGCGCTGCACAAGCCGCTAACATAGCGTACACAGTCCGAAGCCGAGGAGCACGACATGCCGGTGGTTGTTGTAGCCAATCCAAAAGGCGGTGTGGGCAAGTCCACGCTGAGTACCAATGTCGCCGGGTATTTGGCGTCGCGCGGGCATGCGGTGATGCTCGGCGACGCCGACCGGCAACAGTCGTCACGGCTATGGCTGGGCCTGCGGCCGGCAGCGGCGCGGACCATCAGTACCTGGGATATCAGCGCCGACCTGATCGCCAAGCCGCCCAAGGGTACGACCCATGTGGTGCTGGACACGCCGGCCGGTCTGCATGGCTGGCGATTCAACGACGTGATGAAAATGGCGGACAAGATCATCGTGCCGCTGCAGCCCAGTGTGTTCGACATCTTCGCCACCCGGGCATTTCTGGACGAACTGGCGGCCAACAAACATGCCAGCAAAACCCAGGTGGCGCTGGTGGGCATGCGTGTGGACGCGCGCACCATTGCAGCCGACAAGTTGCATGGATTCATCGATTCGCTCGGGCTGCCGGTATTGTCCTACTTGCGCGATACGCAAAATTATGTCCACCTGGCGGCACGCGGACTGACGTTGTTTGACGTAGCCCCTGGCCGGGTTGAGAAAGATCTGGAGCAATGGCAGCCGATATGCCAGTGGCTCGACCAGTGACAAAAACCTGTAATTTCTACGACCGATGAGAATATTTCAGACCCTTGCCGAACTGTCCGACCTGGTCGGCCAGGAAGTCGCGTTGAGCGACTGGACCACCATCACCCAGGAGCAAGTGAACCAGTTTGCCCAGGCCACCGGCGACCACCAGTGGATTCATGTCGATGTGGCGCGGGCGACGGCCGGGCCATTTGGTGCGCCGATCGCGCACGGGTTCCTGACCCTGTCCTTGCTGCCGCTGTTTTTCCAGACTGCGCTGGAGATTCGCGAGGTCGGCATGGGTGTCAACTATGGCCTCAACAAGGTGCGGTTCACCGGGCCGGTGCCAGTGGGCAGCAGGCTGCGTGCGCGGCTGACGCTGCTGCGCTCGGAGCCGATAGACAACAACGGCAGGCAAATGACCTGGCAGGTGGTAGTGGAACGCGAGGGCACCAGCAAGCCGGTGTGTGTAGCCGAGTCTATTGCGCGCCGCTACCCTTGAGGGTCGGCGCTGGCAAAGCCGTGTTGCCGCCAAGCCTCGAACACCACCACGGCGACCGCGTTGGACAGGTTCAGGCTGCGTTGACCCTGCAGCATGGGCAAACGCAGGCATTGCGGGATGGCAAACGCAGCCCGGATCACTTCCGGCAAGCCACGCGTCTCTGAGCCAAACACCAGCCAGTCACCAGGTTCGAACTGCACAGAATAGGCACTCCGGCTGCCGCGCGTTGTCAATGCAAACATGCGCTGAGGCGGCGGCTGCCGTTGCGCCACGAAATGATCCCAGTCGCGGAACGACTGGACATTGGCGGTCTCGTGGTAATCGAGCCCGGCACGGCGCAATTGCCGGTCTTCCATCAAAAACCCGAGCGGCCCGACCAGATGCAGCGCGCAACCGGTGTTGGATGCCAGACGAATGATGTTGCCGGTGTTGGGAGGGATTTCCGGCTCGACCAGGACGATATTGAACATCGGCTGGATTGTCGTCACTCAATGACCGGCGTCGTGCAACTCGGCTCGTGCCAGCACCATGGCCGTGATATGCGCCACGCCGACGGCGCGCAGCGCCAGGCACGCCTCCAGCATCGACGCGCCACTGGTCATGACATCATCGAGCAACACCACACTGCCATGGGCCAGACGCGCGGCTTGCCGCGGGTCGACCAGAAATGCGCCGCGGACGTTGCGCAGGCGCTCGGCGCGACCGAGTGTGCTTTGTGCCGAGGTATCACGCCCGCGCAGCAACAACGAGGGCGCCACTTTGCCCGGAGCCAGATGGCGGGCCAGCTCCAGCGCCTGGTTGAAGCCGCGTTCGGCCAGTCGGGCGCGGGACAGCGGCATGGGCAACAACAGGTCGGCATGGTCCAGTGCCGGTTCGACCCAAGGCGCACTGCGCATCAGGGTGGCGAAACTGGCCGCCCAGCCCGGCCGGTCACGAAACTTGAACTCCACAATCAGACCTGACCAAGGGTATTCGTACGAGACCGCCGCGACACAGGCGTCCCATGGCGGAGGGGACACCAGACAGGCGCCGCAGTGCGCGACTCCGGCCACTACCGGCGCAGCGCAACTTCGGCAGCGCGGGACAGGCTGCGCGAAGCGCTCGATACAGGCCTCACACACTGGCCGCGCCGGCCAGCGGTGGCAGACTGCGCACTGGCTCGGTACGGCGTCGGATATCCTCTGCAGCAACTCGCGCAACATTGCCGCAATATACCCGGCGTTGTCCAGCCCCAGCCCCCATGCCGTCCGACCTGCCCCCTTCCATCGATCCGGTTGCTGCGTTGCGCTGGTCGCAACGTGGCCAGCACGAATCCGCCTGGCTGCACGAGGAGGTGGGACGGCGCATGCAGGACCGTTTGCAGTGGATCAAGCAGGCGCCGGATAGTTGGGCTGATTGGGAGCCGATGCGCGGCGGGCTGCAGACGCACCTGGCTGTGGCCAGGCGTTATCCGCAGGCACGCTGTCACGTGGTCGAAGCGCTTGCAGCCAACACCCAGCAGGCGCGGGAAACGCTGCACGCACCCTGGTGGCGCCGCCGGCCCTGGAGCCAGGTGGCGCCGGACTTCCGGCCACCGGGCGACGCGGGAGTCCAGATGGTTTGGGCCAATATGGCGCTACACATGTCTGCCGACCCGCAAGCCTTGATCGCGTTGTGGCATCGCTGGCTGGCCGTAGACGGATTCTTGATGTTTTCCTGCCTCGGGCCGGACAGCCTGCGCGAGTTGCGTGATGCCTGCCGTGCGCACAGTCTGCCGCCGCCGGCACATGATTTCACCGACATGCACGACTGGGGCGACATGCTGGTCCACGGCGGATTTGCCGAGCCGGTGATGGACATGGAGCGCATCACACTGACGTTCGACAGCCCGCTTCGTGCGTTGCGGGAGCTGCGCGAACTCGGGCGCAACTTGCACATCCACCGTTTCCCCGGCCTTCGCGGACGCAGCTGGCCTACACAACTGGGGCAACTGATGCTGGCCCATGAGCCGGGTGAAGTTGCCTCAAAGCAAGGTGTCGCGATGACATTTGAAATAATCTATGGGCATGCCATCAAACCCGCCCGCCGCCCGACAGTCAAAGAAGAAACGGTGCTGTCACTGGAGGAAATGCGGCAGGTTTTGGCGAGGGGGGTTGCCGGGCCGGATAACCGACGATGACAGCGGACATTGGCTCAGCCGGCCCTGGATTGCGGACAGCGGTGGGCTACAATGAAGACCGAGTGAGAAGAGGGCATTTTCCCGGTGTTCTTGCCATGCCAGGCTTTGCCGGCACGGCGGCGTGGTGGCTATCAAGCGTGACGAATCTGGTTTTTCGCTTCGCAACGGTTCAGGGTCAAAACATCCACTGGTTTTTGCGGCGTAACTGCTCGGTCACGCCGCAACAGCTGGGTTGGCTCTACCTGTCGTTGTGCCTGGTTTCGCTGTCCATCGGCACGGCGTTCTGGTTTCAGGGCGCCAAGCTGGTTCTGCCGTTCGCCTGGGCTGAAGTTATTGCCGTTGGTGTTGCTTTCGCTGTCTATGCGCGTCACGCTACTGACGGTGAAACCATCCGGCTGGCGGGTTCGCAGTTGGTGGTGGAGCTGGAAAGTGGTGGCCGTACCGAGCGCGCGGAATTCCGCCGAGAGTGGGTTCGGGTCGAGCCTGGGGCTGGCGACAGTTCGTTGATCGAGTTGTCCGCCCATGGCAAGAAGGTGCAGGTGGGCCGGTACGTGCGACCGGAGTTGCGGCCGCAACTGGCGCGTGAACTCAGGCTGGCGCTGCGGGAGACGTTTTGAAGTGGGTGGTGTTCCTGTTCGGACCCCGCCGGTCTTGGAAATTTGAGGCTAGGACAGAGTTAACATGAACAAGAGCATTTTGGCAAGGTTGATGGCGCCGTTGTTGGTGGGAGTCGCTTGGGGTGGCACGGCATTCCTGTCCGCGGCGCACGCGGTGAAGGATTTGCCGGGAGGCCCGGCTGTGAACCAGCTCAACCTGCACCCCGCAGTGACAAAAATTGCCGAAGACCAGGCCTGGCTGCACTGGTTCATGTTGATCGTCTGTACCGTCATCTTTCTGGCGGTATTTGGCGTGATGTTTTATTCGATCTGGAAACACCGCAAGTCGGTCGGGCACAAGGCGGCCGCCTTCCACGAGTCGGTCACGGTCGAAATCGTCTGGACCGTGATTCCCTTCATCATCGTGATCTTGATGGCCCTGCCGGCAACCAAAGTCATCGTGGCGATGAAAGACACGACCAACGCCGACTTGACGATCAAGGCCACCGGCATGCAATGGAAGTGGGGCTACGACTACCTCAAGGGTGAGGGGCAGGGCATCGGATTTGTCTCCAGTATCGACAGTGGACACCGCGCCATGTCGGATGAAGGCGGGCCCAAGGCAGGTCAGTCTGTGGACAACTATCTGCTCAAGGTCGACAACCCGCTGGTGGTGCCGGTCAACAAGAAGGTGCGCATCATCACGACTGCCAACGACGTGATCCACGCCTTCATGGTGCCGTCCTTTGGCATCAAGCAGGACGCCATTCCGGGCTTTGTGCGGGATACCTGGTTCCGGGCCGAAAAAATGGGCGACTTCTATGGCCAGTGCGCCGAGTTGTGCGGCAAGGAGCACGCCTACATGCCAATCCATGTCAAGGTCGTGTCGGCCGAAGACTATTCGAAATGGGTTGATGGCGAGATGAAAAAGATGGCCGCCAAGGCGGACGACCCGTCCAAGGTGTGGGCCCTGGAAGACATCAGCAAGCGCGGCGAGAAGGTCTACGCTGCCAACTGTGTGGCATGCCACCAGCAGACTGGAAAGGGTGCCGGACCGATCAAGGCGATTGACGGAGCGGCCGTGGTGCTCGATGCCGACAAGAACAAGATGATCGCAATCTTGCTCAATGGGCAGAACAATGGCGCGATGCCGGCCTGGAAACAGCTGAGCGACACGGATCTGGCGGCCGTCATGACGTTCACCAAGAACAACTGGTCGAACAAGACCGGGCAAGTGGTGCAGCCTGCCGAGGTCAAGCTGGCCCGCAAGTAGGCCCGAACCTGCCGTACTGTCGGCAAGCGACAAGAATCTGAGTATTGAGAAGAGAAGGAAATCAGGATGAGCGCAGTTCTGGATCACCACGGCCACGACGACCACCATGAGCATGCCCCCACGGGTTGGCGCCGGTGGGTGTTTGCGACCAACCACAAAGACATCGGCACCTTGTATCTGCTGTTCAGCTTCACGATGTTTATGGTCGGCGGTGTGCTGGCCTTGCTGATTCGCGCAGAGTTGTTCCAGCCGGGACTGCAACTGGTCAACCCCGAGTTGTTCAACCAGCTCACGACCATGCATGGTCTGATCATGGTGTTTGGAGCCATCATGCCCGGCTTTGTGGGTTTTGCGAACTGGATGATCCCGCTGCAGATTGGTGCTGCCGACATGGCATTTGCGCGCATGAACAACTTCAGTTTCTGGCTGTTGATCCCGGCCGCGTTGATGATCGTGGGTTCGTTTTTCATGCCGGGCGGCGCGCCGGCTGCGGGCTGGACTTTGTATGCGCCGTTGACACTGCAGATGGGTCCGAGCATGGACGCCGGCATCTTCGCGCTGCACATCCTGGGTGCGAGTTCCATCATGGGCTCGATCAACATCATCGTGACCATCCTGAACATGCGCGCACCGGGCATGACCCTGATGAAAATGCCGATGTTCGCCTGGACCTGGCTGATTACCGCCTATCTGCTGATCGCCGTGATGCCGGTGCTGGCGGGCGCCATCACCATGACGCTGACGGATCGCCATTTCGGCACCAGTTTCTTCAATCCGGCGGGTGGTGGGGACCCGGTGATGTACCAGCACATCTTCTGGTTCTTCGGGCACCCGGAGGTCTACATCATGATCTTGCCGGCCTTCGGCATCATCAGCCAGATCGTGCCGGCCTTCTCGCGCAAGCGCCTGTTCGGTTATGCCTCAATGGTTTATGCCACTTCCAGCATCGCCATCCTGAGCTTTGTGGTGTGGGCGCACCATATGTTCACCACCGGCATGCCGGTCACCGGCCAGTTGTTTTTCATGTATTCGACGATGCTGATCGCGGTACCGACGGCAGTCAAGATATTCAACTGGATCGCCACCATGTGGCGTGGTTCCATGACCTTCGAGACCCCGATGTTGTTCGCGGTGGGCTTCATCTTCGTGTTCACGATCGGTGGTTTCACCGGGCTGATCCTGGCGCTGGCGCCGATCGACCTGATCCTGCAGGACACTTATTACGTGGTGGCCCACTTCCATTACGTGCTGGTGGCCGGTTCGTTGTTCGCGATGTTCGCCGGCTTCTACTACTGGGTGCCGAAGTGGACCGGCGTGATGTACAGCGAGCGCCGCGGCCAGATCCACTTCTGGGCCTCGCTGATCACCTTCAACATCACCTTCTTCCCGATGCACTTCCTCGGGCTCGCCGGGA
>JANOTG010000148.1:0-2992 GCA_031416215.1 Betaproteobacteria bacterium | reverse complement strand
AATCAGCAGCGCCACGGCCAGGGCGGCCATCAGCACAAAGTTCATGCGCCAGCCGAAGAGCACATGCAGTTGACCGCCGACCACGGTGGCCAAAGGCGGGCACAGGCCCATGGTCATGCCGATGTAGGCCATGACCCGCGTGCGCTGCGGCCCCTGGAACAGGTCTTGCACCATCGAGCGGCCTACCACCATGCCGGCCGCACTGCCAGCGCCTTGCAGCATGCGTGCCGCGATCAGGCTCGGCAGGTCGGGGGCGAGTGCCGCCAGGAGTGACCCCGCCAGCGCGATCACCAGCCCCAGCAGCAGCAAAGGCTTGCGGCCATGACGGTCCGAGAGGGGTCCATAGACCAGTTGCAGGCCGCCAAATGTGAGCACATACGCACTGAACGTGAGTTGCACCAACGACTGGTCAGCCGAGAAGATGGCACCCCATTCCTGCATCGAGGGCAGGCAGATGGTCATGGCCAGCAAACCGAAGGCGATCTGCGCCAGCAGGTTGGCGACCATCATCTGCTGCCGTCGCTCGCCGGTCATTGGGCAGTCAACACGCGGCGACCGGTCGCCAGACGAGGGCCACACTAGACCAGCTTGCGCTTCACCTTCTTGTCCCAGCGCCGCGTCAGGATCTTCACATCACCCTCGTAGGCCTCCAGGGTGCCGGTCACGTGCCAATGGGTCTTGCTCGCGGTCAT
This sequence comes from Betaproteobacteria bacterium, assembly GCA_031416215.1. Classification (GTDB taxonomy): domain Bacteria; phylum Pseudomonadota; class Gammaproteobacteria; order Burkholderiales; family Burkholderiaceae_C; genus CAISIP01. The sequence goes on along the minus strand of JANOTG010000148.1, from coordinate 2,300 downwards.
GGCTGAATAAGTCTCGGTGCGCACTTTCCAGTCGCCGCGCGAGCGCTCCTCGGTCCAGTGGCATTCCTGCCGCGCCGATAGCGGATCGTCAGGATGGATGCTGTAGTTCTCCCGGCCGCAGGCCCAGGTGGTCATGCCGTGCTCGGCGATGGTCGAGCGACCGAAATCGTCGACGATTGTCAGGCGCTGGATGCCGGTGTGCTGGTCGATGCTGACCTCGCGCTTGTGGAAGGGCTTGTCGACTTCGATCAGCTTGACGGCCGGAGCCGCCTCGGCAGGCGCGAAGCCGGGCGCCACTTCACCCTTGCGCGGCAGGCGCACTGGCAGATCGATGTAACTCGTCCCGGTATGGACGGTGAGTGTCACCGGTTCCGGCGCCGGCCAGATCAGTGGCCAATAACTCGACGAGATCGACACCCGCAGCTGGTGCCCCTTTGGCACCTTGCAGGCTACGTCGTCGAGTTTGATCTGCACCGTAGTTGCCTTGCCCGGCTCCAGCGGCTGCGGGTGTTCGTGCCCGTCGCGGTGGCACAGATTGAACACGGCGTAACTCAGCCGCGACACAGCGCCGTCCGGCCAGATCTGATTCAGCCGCACCGCCACATGCGCTACCGGTTTGTCGGCGCTCACTTTGAGCGTCAGCACCGCTGCGCCCATGAGGTCGATATCCTTGGTCAATGGCGCGCTGTCGAAGCGCAGCGAGCCCGAATCGTCGCGCCGCTGGTCGCCGGAAAACTCGGGCCCGAGCCAGATGATGCAGTACTCGCCGCTGTCGGCTCCCACGGTCTGGGGCGATGAGAGCGTCTGTTTGCCGACCTGGCCTTTGGTCGGTGACAACCCGTCGCGGTTCAAGTGCAACCGACGCAGCTCGCTCCGGTCGCCTGGCCACGTCTCGTCGCTCACCCAGCGCCCAGGCAGGTGCGTCACCGAGGCTCCAGGCCGACGCGGGTCCATGATGTAGGTGCGAAACGCCGGGTCGTCTTCGACGCCGGTGTCGATGCCCTTGAGCCATTGGTCCCACCAGCGCAGCATCTCCTGCAGAAAGCCGATGCGCGGCTCGGGCACGGCGAAGTGCGGGTACTTGTGTGCCCAGGGGCCGATGATGCCTCGCACCGGTGCCTTGACCGACCCCACCAGCCGTGGCACGGCATTGGTATACGCGTCGTTCCAGCCGCCCACCGCGAGCACGGCAGCCTGTATGGCGCCGATATCTTCGTTCACCGAGCCATGTTTCCAGTAGGCGTCGCGGTGTGGGTGCTCCAGCCAGGGGATGGCCAGCAGCGGCTCGGCCTGCAGGCGTTGCAACCACATGTCGCGCCAGCGCTCGCCCACCAGAGCCGGGTCTGGCGGGCGCGATGAATAGGCGAACATGGTGGCCGACCAACCCAGGTTTTCATTCAGCAGGCAGCCGCCCTTGTAGTGGATGTCGTCGGTGTAGCGGTCGTCGGTGGAGCACAGGGTGACGATGGCGTCCAGTCCGGCCGGGCGCAGGGCCGCCACCTGCAGGGCGTTGAAGCCACCCCACGAGATGCCCACCATGCCCACCTTGCCGGTGCTCCAGGGTTGCCGCACCAGCCAGGCGATCACGTCGCAGGCATCCTGCAGCTCCTGCGCGGTGTATTCGTCGAACAGCAAACCTTCCGAGTCGCCGTTGCCACGCATGTCGACCCGCACGCAGGCATAACCGTGGCCGGCCAGGTAGGGATGGGTGAGCGCGTCGCGCACATGGGTGCCGTCGCGCTTGCGGTAGGGCAGATATTCCAGGATCACCGGCACCGGCTTTTTGTCGGCGTCCACCGGCATCCAGATGCGCGCGGCGAGTTTGGTGCCGTCGGGCAGGGTGATGAAGGTGTTGGGCGTCTCTTTGACTTTGCGCAGAAAGGATTTGACGGTTTTCATGCAGGTACCTCGTCCTGGTGTCGGTTCGGTTTTGGAGACTCTACCAGCCTGAGGCTGCGGCCGATGGGCCTTTCGTCAATGCGTCCGAACGGATGCGCGCATGCAAGAACACGTACTGGGCCTTCAACAAGGGTGTGAACGAATCTCCGTCGCAAATTTGTCACCGCACTTTGCCTCGGCCCTCGCAGCGACTACCAGCACCATGGGCGGTGGCGGTAGGATGCTGGGGTCATCGCAAGAAATTCCCTCACCCGTCAATCCCGCAAGGAGGCTGCCCATGCCCCGCAAATTCGTCGATCTCTCGATCTTTCTCGAAAACGATGTGGTGAGTGATCCGCCCGCCTTCGCGCCGAAGATCCAGTATTTCACCCACGAGAATACGTTCTTCCAGATCGAACCGT
>JANOTG010000147.1:0-14922 GCA_031416215.1 Betaproteobacteria bacterium | reverse complement strand
AACACGGTTCGCTCCGCGATCTTCAGGTCATAGGCTTGTTGCAAGTTGAGCCAGGACTGGGCGTCACCGCCAAAGAAACGCGCCAATCGGATCGCGGTTTCAGCCGAGACGCCGCGCTGCTCCCTGACAATTTCGTTGATCCGGGCCGGTGTCACGTTCAAAGCCTTTGACAGTGCGTGGGGCGTCATGCCCAGGGGTTCCAGGAAGTCTGCCCGCAATACCTCGCCGGGGTGGACCGGCCGCATGTTGTTCTTCATGAAAAAACCTTTCAGTGGTAGTCAACGATCTCAACTTCTCTCGGACCCTTGGCAGTCCACACAAAACAAACACGCCATTGATCGTTGACGCGAATGCTGTGCTGGCCGGCTCGATCATTTATCAATGCCTCCAGACAGTTCCCCGGCGGGGAACGCAAAAACTCCAGAGTAGCCGCGCTGTCGAGTTGCTGCAGCTTTCGCTCGGCGACAGATCGAATGTTGACAAATCTTTTCGACTTCTTGCCCGAAAAAAGCGCCTGCGTGTCGGCACAAGCAAAGCTCAAAATCATCGTCGAATTGTATATCGAGTCTCGATAAGATACAACCCATCGTGCACAACCGTTCGTCGACCGCCCAGACCTTCATCCAACCAGTTTTTCAGGCTGCTGAGTTTTCCCCAAATGAGCGCATTCACCAACCCCTCAGCGCGGCGTCATCCGGATCGCGCCATCCAGTCGTATCGTCTCGCCGTTGAGCATCGGGTTTTCCAGAATATGCAACGCGGTCATGGCGAACTCGTCGGGTTTGCCGAGCCGTGCCGGATGCGGCACCGACGCACCTAACGCGGTCTTCACGTGCTCGGGAAGGCGGGCCAGCAAGGGTGTATCGAACAGTCCGGGCGCGATGGTGCAGACGCGAATCTGTCGCTGCGCCAGGTCGCGTGCCGCCACCAGCGTCATGCCAACGATGCCGGCCTTGGACGCGGTGTAGGGAATCTGGCCGACCTGTCCTTCGAACGCCGCCACCGAGGCGGTCAACACGCAGGCGCCGCGCTCACCATCGATAGGCTCGTTTTTCGCCATGCGCACGGCGGCCAGCCGCAAGGTGTTGAAGCTGCCGACCAGGTTGAGCCGCACCACCGCCTCGAACTTTTCCAGCGAGCCAGGTTCGCCATCTCGCTCCACCAGCCGCACGGCACCGCCGCCGCCGGCGCAATGCACCAAGGCGCGCAAGCTGCCCAGCTGCTGCGCCGCATCGAACACCCGTCCCATCTGCGCCGTGTCGCAGACGTCGGCATGTACGTAGCGCGTCAGCCCGCCCAACTCAGCCACTGCCGCCGCTCCACGTTCTTCGTTCAGGTCCGCGATCACGACCGACACACCGCGCTGTACCAGCCTCTGTGCGGTGGCCAAGCCCAGGCCGGAAGCGCCGCCGGTGACAACGGCCGACATATGGGATAACTGCATGGAATTCCTTTTGCAAGCGGGTTCTGACAAATCGTGACTCTAACGCCTGAAGACGCCAACCAGCATGGCCGGACTCATGGCATCAAACCCGCCTTGCGCGCGTCGGCATGCGCCAGATCCAGCGATTGCGCCAGTTTGTCGAACAACTCGTCGATCTGCGGCTCGGTGATGATCAGCGGCGGGCAAACTGCCACAGTGTCGCGCAGCAAGCGGCAGATCAGGCCCACCTCCAGGCCCGCGCTCTGCACGCGGTTCTGGATACCGCTGGCCGGATCGAAGGTCTTGCGCGTGGTTTTGTCCTGCACCAATTCCAGCGCACCGATCAGGCCTACTGCCCGCGTCGAGTGCACCATCGGGTGGCTCTCCATGGCCGTGAGCCGGCGCAGGAACTGCGGCGCCAAGGCCCGCGCGCGCGCCACCAGGTCGCGCTCCTCGTAGATCTTCAAGGTCTCGATGGCGACCGCGGCACACACCGGATGACCGGCATAGGTCACGCCGTGCGAAAACACGCCGTTCTTGGTGCTGCCTTTGGTCAGGCCCTCGTACACCTTGCCGCTGACCAGGGTGGCGGAAATCGGCAGGTAGGAGCTCGACAACGCCTTGGCCACCGAGATCATGTCGGGGCGGATGCTGTAGGTATCGCAGCCAAACCACTGCCCGGTGCGGCCAAAACCGGTGATCACCTCGTCGGCCACCAACAGGATGTCATTCTTGCGCAGCACCGCCTGCACCTTGTCCCAGTAACCGGGCGGCGGAATGATCACACCACCAGCGCCTTGCACCGGCTCGGCAAAAAAGGCTGCGATGGTGTCTGCGCCTTCGCGGGCAATGAGTGCTTCGAGTTCGCCCACGATGCGGTCGACGAATGCAGCCTCGTTCTCATTCGGCTTGCCGTAGTGGTACAGGCTGGGGCAGGCCGTGCGCAGCACCCGGTCGCCAATCGGCAGGTCGAAGTCCATGTGATTGCCGGCCAGGCCGGTCAGGCTGGCCGACATGACGGTCACCCCGTGGTAGCCCCGCTCCCTGGCTATCAACTTCTTCTTCGCCGGTTTGCCAATGGCGTTGAAGTAGTACCAGATCATCTTCACGGCCTGGTCGTTGGCCTCGGAGCCCGAGTTGGCGAACATGGCTTTCTCCATGCCCAGGTGGCTGGTCTTCTCGATCAGGCGGTGCGACAACTCGATCGACGGCTCGTTGGAGCGGCCATTAAACAGCTGGTAATACGGCAGCTGCTGGAACTGGCGCGCCGCCGCGTCCATCAGGCGCTGTTCAGAGAAACCAAGCGAGGTGCACCACAGCCCCGACATCGCTTCCAGATACCGTTTGCCTTGGTCATCTTCCACATACACACCGTCGCCGCGCTTGATCACCAACGGGCCGGTTTCGCGCTGTTTCGCCAGCGGCGTGTAAGGGTGAAACAGCGAATGGACGTCCTGGCTGACGTTCAGATCATGGGTGCGCAGCATGTTGCTTTCCTTCTTCGGATTTCACGCCATGGTAACTTTCTTGTGCACCATCGCATGGATGACCTGCTGCGTGTGTTCACCGAGTGCGGGTGGTCGCGTGTCGACGGGCACCAGCTGGCCATCGATGCGGACCGGGCAACCCACGGTACGTGTGTCAACCCCATTGGGCAGGGTCATCGGCTGCACCAATTGCAAGTAGTTGGACTGGGGATCTGCCAACGCCTCGGCATAACCGTTGATCGGCGCACAGGGCACACCAGCGGGCGCAAACAACCCCAACCAATGCTGCACGCCGTGCTGCACAAAACGGCGCTCCAGCAGGCCCTTCAATGCGGCCTGGTTGGCGGCCCGGGTGGTGGGCGTGGCAAACCGCGGGTCGATCAGCAACTCCGTGGCCGGCGTCAGTTCACAGACCTGCTGCCACAACTTGTTGTTGCCGGCCGCCACTGCGAACCAGCCATCACTGGCCTGGTAGGCCTGGTAGGGCGCGTTACGCGGATGGGCCGAGCCGAGTTTGCCCGGGTTGCGGCCAGTACCGAAATATTCGCTGGTCTGCAGCGCCGAGATCGCGATCGTCGTCGAAAACATCGGTATGTCGAGCTGGCCACCGGAGCCGCCGCCACGCACACGGGCCAACATGGCGGCAATGGAAAAAGCCCCGTACAGCCCGGCCGAAAAATCCACCAGCGGTACACCGGCCTTGACCGGCGCACCATCGGGCTCCCCGGTCACGCTCATCACACCGGCACTGGCCTGGATCGTCAGGTCAAAGCCACCCTCGTGGCCGCGCGGGCCAACCTGTCCGAAGGCGGAGATCGAACAATAGATCAACGACGGCTTGCGTATGCCGAACCAGTCCCAGCCCAGGCCGAGCCGGCCCATCACCCCCGGGCGGCTGTTCTCGACCAGCACATCGGCATCCAGCACCAACTGGCGTGCCAGGTCGCGCTGCTCGGTGTTCTTGAGGTCGAGCACCACCGATTGCTTGCCGCGATTCAGCGCAGCAAAATTTTCGCTGTAGCCATCACTCAGCGGCGGCCATTGGCGCATGGCGTCGCCGTCTGGCGGCTCCACCTTGATCACCTCGGCGCCAAAATCGGCCAGCAACATGGCGCAAAATGGGCCCGCCGCGACATGGCAGAACTCGACCACCTTGACCCCTGACAGGGGTTGCAGGGCATGGGACATGGACATCTTTCAGCGTAGTGGGAAGAACGTCCGCGGATCAGTCGGGGTGAACGCGGTACGAGGCAGAAAATACTAGCATGGCGCGACACGCCAGTACCAGGAGACCATCATGCGCACCACCCCTATCGGCAAAGAGCTCGCCACATCGCACTGGGGCGCTTACGACGTGGTGCGCGAGGACGGCAAAGTGACAGGCCTCACCGGCCGCGCTGACGACCCGGCGCCGTCGCCCATCGGCCCGGCCATGTGGGATGCCTACCTGTCTCCCCTGCGCATACAGCGGCCCGCCATACGCAAGGGCTGGCTGCAGGGCAAGGGCCCGGGTCAAAGCGGAGCGGGCCGGGGAAACGAGCCGTTTGTCGAAGTCAGTTGGGAACAGGCCACGACCCTGGTCGCCGAAGAGCTCAAGCGTGTCATCGATCAGCACGGCAATTCGGCGATTTTTGGTGGCTCCTATGGTTGGGCCAGTGCCGGGCGCTTTCACCATGCGCAAAGCCAGGTACACCGTTTTCTGAACCTCCTGGGTGGCTACGTGCGGCACATGGACAGCTACAGCCTGGGCGCTGGCAAGGTACTGATGCCCCACGTGGTGGCGTCACTGGACGACATGATCAACAACCACACCAGCTGGGATGTATTGGCCGCCCATACCCGCTTGTTCGTCAGCTTCGGTGGTGTACCGCAGAAGAACGGGCAGGTCGGCCTTGGATCGGCGTCGGAACACCATACTTCACAGGCACTGGAGCAGATGGCGCATAACGGCTGCAGTTTCGTCAACTTCAGCCCGATTCGCAGCAACCTTGAAGTGCCTGGTGGCATCAGCGAGTGGATACCGATCCGGCCCAACACCGATGTCGCCGTGATGCTGGCACTGGCCACCGAGATCATTCTGGCCGATCGGCATGACCGGGAGTTCCTGGGCAAGTATTGCGTGGGGTTTGAGCGCTGGCGCGACTACCTGCTGGGCAAGACTGACGGTGTGGTGAAAGGCGCCGATTGGGCGGCACCGATTGCCGACGTCAACCCGCAGCGCCTGCGCGAACTGGCGCTGCAGTTGGGCGCCACCCGCAGCATGGTCAATGTGGCCTGGTCGCTGCAGCGCGCCGACCATGGCGAACAGCCCTTCTGGTCGGCGGTGGGCTTGGCGGCGATTCTGGGGCAGATCGGCCTGCCGGGCGGCGGCTTCGCCGTGGGTTATGGGCCGGCCAACAGCCTGGGCAGCCCGAACCGCCTGTTGCCCGGCCCGACCCTGCCACAAGGGGTGAACCCGGTGCCGGACTTCATTCCGGTGGCGCGCATCGCCGACCTGCTGCTGTCGCCCGGCCAGTCGTTCGACTACAACGGCGCACGCCACGTCTATCCGGACATCCGCCTGGTCTACTGGGCTGGCGGCAACCCGTTTCACCACCACCAGGACCTGAACCGCCTGGCGCGTGCCTGGGCCCGGCCCGATACGGTGGTGGTGCACGAGCAGATGTGGAACGCCAACGCCCGCATGGCCGACATCGTGCTGCCGGCGACATCGAATCTGGAGCGCAACGACATCGGACACGGTGTACGCGACGCGCTGCTGATCGCCATGAAAAAACTCATGCCGGTGGTCGGCGAGTCACGCGATGACTATGCGATTTTTGCCGACATCGCCCAGCACATGGGACAGCGCGAAGCGTTTACCGAAGGCCGGGACGACATGCAGTGGCTGGAGTTTTTGTATGCGCACGCGGCACGCGGCGCCAGGACGGCCGGTGTGGACTATCCCGAGTTCCAGGACTTTTGGGCCACCTCGGGCGTACGGTTTCCACCCAGCCCCGGCGGTGTGGTGATGCTCGAGAAGTTTCGCGCCGACCCAGTGGGCCATCCACTGGAGACACCGAGCGGGCGTATCGAACTTTTCTCCGAACGCATCGCGTCGTTTCGCTACGCGGATTGCCCTGGCCACCCTACCTGGTTCGAGCCCGCCGAGTGGCTGGGTGCAGCACTGACAAAGCAATACCCGTTGCACATGATCTCCGACCAGCCCTACACCAAGCTGCACAGCCAGCTGGACCATTCTTCCTACAGCCTGTCGAACAAGGTTGCCGGGCGCGAGCCGGTGCATCTGCATCCGGATGACGCGGCCGCGCGCGGCATCCGAGCCGGTGACGTGGTGCGCATGTTCAATGACCGTGGCGCCTGCCTGGCCGGCGCCGTGCTCGATGGCGACCTGCGCGCTGGCGTGGTCAAGCTCAGCACCGGCGCCTGGTGGGACCCGGACGCGCCGGGCAGCCCTGATGCGCTGGACCGGCACGGCAACCCGAATGCGCTGACCCGCGATGTGGGAGCATCCAGCCTGTCGCAGGGTTGCAGCGCGCAGACCTGCCTGGTCGAGGTCGAGCGTTATGCCGGTACACCACCGGCGGTGCGGGTGTTCACGCCGCCGGTGTTCGAGCGACCGTGACACCACGCGCTTGAAGCACCGGGCTCATCAGCCAGCACCCTAACGCACATGCCATTCCTGCGTCAGCGGCTTGGCACCCACCAACTCGCCATAACCGGCGCCCGTGGTACCGCCCGGGTTGGCACCAAAGTAACGCTCATCGAGCGGCAGCGCCGCCGGTTGCCAGCGCACATCACACGACAGGCGAACGCGGTTGATCGGCGAATGGTTCTCTAGTGACCCATGCAGGGTGTACATGCCGAACACGGCGATGTCGCCGGCGGCAAAGTTCGTCGTCAGCAACCGGGCCCCGCGCTCCCGCGCAAGAGTCACCGCATCCTGCGCCAGCGTCGCCTTGCGTGTGGTGTCGCGCGCCACGTCGAAGCCGATCATGGGTTCGATCAGGTCGCGGTAGCGGTTGGAGCCCTCCACGACCACCAGCGGGCCGTCGCTCACCGGCACTTCACCGATTGGCAACCACACGGTAAACACCTGGTCATGGGCACGGGTAAAGAACGGGTAGTCGAAATGCAGGCCCGTGGCCCGGCCGCGCGCTCCGGCGCGCAGGAACATGTAATCTTGCGCCCGCGCTGGTGCGCCAATCACCATGGACATGAGGCGCTGCATGGCGCTGCCATGGCTCAAGGCGCGAAGATGCGGGCCTTCGCTGACCGACTGCCAGAAAGCACCGCGGTCGCTGACCATCTGGTCGCGCCGGCTGCTGCCGCTGGCAATCGCCGCCGCAGCCGGCGGCAGGATCTCGCCGACCTCGATCAGCCGCTCAAACACCTCGCTGCGCGCCGCCGCCACCAGGGCGGCGTCCAGCACACCCTTGAGATAGACAAAACCATCGGCCGCAAGGCGTGCACGCAGCGCCGCCGGGTCGTGCAGCAGACCATTGCTGTGCGGCAACTCGCCGATCAATTCGTCCGGCACTTCCTGAGCCTGGATCATGCAACCGCGCATACCACCTCCTGCCTACATCGCCGCCGTGAAACCGCCATCCACCGTCATGATCAGGCCGCTGACGTACGAGGCCTCGTCCGACGCCAGGAACACCGCCGCCGGCCCAATCTCGTCCAGCGTGCCCCAGCGCCCGGCGGGTGTTCGTGTGCCGACCCAGTCACTGAACTCCCGGTTTTGCAGCAGCGGTGTATTCATCTCGGTGGCGAAAAATCCGGGCGCAATGCAGTTCACCGTCACGTTGGAACTCGCCAGTTCCACTGCCAGCTGTTTGGTGAGCGAGTGCACGGCGCCCTTGCTGGCGACATAGGCTGATACCGTCGGCCGCGCGTTGATCGCGCTGATCGATCCGGTCAGGATGATGCGCCCGCGCCGCTGCGGCTGCATATGCCGCGCCGCAGCCTTGCACAACACCCAGACCGAGGTCAGGTTGGTATCCATCACGCGCCGGAAGTCCGACAGAGCGAACTCGGTGATGGGCGCGCGGTGATTGATGCCGGCATTGGCGACGAGGATGTCGATCCGCCCGTGGCGTGCGACGATGGCGTCCACGCAACGCTCGGCAGCGGCGCTGTCGGTGACATCAAAAGCCGCCGCCTCGCCAGACAAGCCCTGCTCCCGCAAACTCGCCACGCGGCGATCCAACGCGGTGGCGTCCCGTGCGTTGAGTACCACATGGGCGCCGCACCGCGCCAATGACTCCGCCATCGCCCATCCCAAGCCGCGCGAGGCACCGGTGATCAGGGCCACCTTGTGGCTCAGGTCGAACATGGCCGTTGCCGCTTCATGGCGCAGGGCCGTCGATCTGCCCCACAAGGTCGGTGAAAGCCTGTTGCAGCAGGCCAGTGTCGGTGCCACCGGCAATCATGGTGTACCCCATGGCGCGCGCCCGTGCCACCCAGGCCTGGTCGGTGGCCATGAATCCCGCGGCCTTGCCATGACGGCGGCAGACTTCCACCACCTTGCGCATTGCCGCTTCGAAACGCGGGTCGGAAAACTGCCCCGGAATTCCCATGAAATTCGACAGGTCGAAATGCCCGACCCACAACACGTCCACGCCGTCGACAGCGGCGATTTCCTCGACATTGGCCAGGCCGTGTTCAGTTTCGATCTGCGCAATCACCATGGTGCGTTCATGCGATGCGCGGATTTTCTGCCCCACATCACCACCGAGGTAGTCACACTGGGCGAATCCGAAGGCCGCGCCGCGACGTCCAACCGGCGGATAACGGCAGGCCTGCACGATGGACAACGCCTGCTCGCGCGACTCCACCATCGGGATCATCACGCCCCGGGCACCCAGATCGAGCGCACGCGCCAGCCAGGTGTATTCACCCCGCGGCACACGCACCATCGGCTCGATCGGTAAACCACGGCAGGTGGAAAAAAGCCATTTCAGGGTCTCGTAGCCGAGCCCGGTGTGCTCCATGTCGTACAACACAAAGCGGCAACCGGCGTTGGCCAGAATGGCACTCATGCCGGGCGAGAAAAACTCGAACACCATGGCCCCGGCGACCGTCTTGCCGGCCATCACATCGCGCTTGATGGCGTTGGGTTTCATGCGGGCACCGCCCCCGCCCCGGTCGCTGTGCCGGGCTGCAGGGCCGCCTGCCGATCCTCTGCTTCCAGCCGTGCCCACAACTCCCGCACCAGCCGCATCATCAGTTGCGACTCTTCCCAGCGATCAGACAACTCGTAGCCATCCGGGCCAGTCATTGCATATTCGCGCGGCCCGAGCTCACACAGGAATGTAAACACCGCATTTTTGGGTGCACGCTGGCGCCAGCTTCGCAAACCGTACTCCCACCAGCCCATGAACAGGTCGAGCCAATCCTTCTGGTGCGCAAAACTGATCTGCACCTGGACCTGCTCGCGGCTCGCAACACGGCCATGAAAACCCCAGCAGTTGTCGATGATGCGGTGCATCAGGCGGTGGTTCTCCTGCGAGATCGGCCAGGCAAACTCCCGCCCTACCACGTAATGCGACAGGTCACCGGTGAGCCGCAGATCCGGAAAACGGTCCAGCAGGCGCAGCGTGAAAAACAGGTCGGTGGTCATGCGGTCGCGGTGTGTCTCCATGTGCACCGAAACGCCGGCCTTGTGGCCCAGCTCGAGCCAGCCCTCGATCAAGGGCACACATTCGGCCACGGTGTGCGGCCGCACATCGGCTTGCAGGTTCAGATGGTCGGCGCCGAACTCAGCCACGTGCTGCAGGATTGGCGCGAGGTCGGCCACCGTCTTCGGGTAACACTGTGCCTGCCAGGTCAAGCCCCATTCGCTCAGCCGCCCGGTGACCTCGCGCACATAGTCGCGGTCAAAAAAACGCACACCGGCACCATCGAAGCCGGCCGCATGGATCATGTCGAGCTTGGTGTCCAGCGACCATTCGGCACCGTCGGGCCGGCGCCGCTCCATCGCCCACATCGACTGGTAGACCTTCAGTTGCTGCATCAGGAGGACACCGACGCGGCTTCTTCGGCTTCCTTGAAAAAGCGCGATCCCAGGTCGCGCTGGTTCTCGTAGATCGAGCCCTGGTTGGGTGCCGACGGATACGGCAGGCGCACTGGCACGGCGGTCATGCGTGGCTCCAGCGTGTCCGTGCCGCTGACCAGTTGCGCGGTCCAAGGCTCCCAGGCATTCGGCGGATGTATCAACGGCCAAGCGTCCGCCGCGCGATACTGGTGCAACAGAAAGCGCCGCGGCTTGCCCGACACGTTGGCCGAGGAGCCATGCAGCAGGCGCACGTGGTGCACGGTGATCGACCCGGCTTTGCCGGTGCACATGACCGCCTTGGAGAAGTCAATGCCACTGGTGGCAGGGTCGATGCCACCCACGAAATGGCCCTTGGCATGGTGGTCATAAATCGGGCCGGTATGGCTGCCGGGTATCACCAGCATCGAACCGTTGTCTTCGGTGAAGTCATCGATCATGATGCCGACCGCCGCCAGGTCGTCATTGGTGTGCGGGTAAAACGCCCAGTCTTGGTGCCACTCCACCGGTGACCCGAAACCGGCCGCCTTGAGGTTGAGCTTGGACAGATCGAAGCGCACATTCGGGCCCCATAACCGCTGCAACACGGCGATGATCTTCGGGTGGCGCACCATACCCGCATACAGTGGGTGCTGCAGGTGCGGCATCTTGATGCGCCGCAGCCGGGGTTGCGAAGCCGTGTGGCCAGGCTCCAGATCGAACACATCGGTGTGCTCGCTGGCCTTGCGCGATGCCTGCAGGAACTCGTCCGTCACCCGCTGCAGATTGGCCACTTCATCGGCCGACACCACGTTGGGTACAACGATGTACCCGTCGCGCTGGTAACGCGCCACATCCTGGTCACTGATCATGTTGTCTCCTGGTAAACCTGCTGAACTGTCGGGGTTTGTTCGCCCGCGTCGTTGACGCGCCGTAACTATTACATTAGTATAAAACTGTCGGCGTGGCAATAGCGGCCGACATGTAATAGCGAAACAACAGGTTGCGGCCACCGGCCGCCGACAACGACAACGGAGACCAACATGACGATTTCCAGACGCAAGCTTCTTGGTTACGGTGCTGGCGCTGCCAGCGCATTGGCCGCCCCGGCGATCACGCGTGCGCAGGCCGCACCGATCCGCCTGGTTTTTTCACACCACGTTCCCACCACACACCTGCTGCACCGCACGACGGAGACCTACGCCACCAGGGTTCGCGATGCGACCAACGGCCAGGTCACCATCGATATCCGGCCCGCCTCGCAGCTGTTCAACCTGCGCACCTCGGCCGAGGCCTTGCAACTCGGCACGCTCGACCTGTGCTGGAGCGACCTGGGAACACTCGCCAACTGGCAGCCGCACCTGGGTTTTGTCTCCATGCCGTTCCTGTTCAACGACTTCGAGCATGTCAAGCGCGTGCTCTACGGTCCGGCTGGTCGGCAGGTGTCCGAGGTCGCGAAAGACGCCCTGGGCGTCGAAATCCTGTCGCTGGGTGCATCGGGATTCCGGGTATTCCTGTCCAAGAAGGCGATTCACAAAGCCGACGACGTGCGCGGCATCAAGCTGCGTGTGCCCGAGATTCCGACCTGGGTGGCGATGGCAAGGGCCATGGGCGCCAATCCGACGCCTATTCCCGCAGGCGAAATTTACACCGCCTTGCAGACCGGCGTTGTCGACGCCATCGAGGTGCCGGCCGACTTCATCATTTCCTCCAAAGCCTATGAGGTTGCCGGTTTCGCCACCCGCACGCACCATATCTTCACCGAGGTGTCGATGATGGCCAGCGCCAAGAAATTGGCCACCCTGCCCGCCAACGTGCAAAAGGTGATTCGCGACGAGGCGGTGCGCTCTGTGCAGAGAGAAATGTGGGACGCCAACATCATTGAGCAAACCTCGGCCTGGAACGAATTGGCGACCCGGGTCAAGGCCGATGCCAACCCTGACATCGAGAGTTTCCGCTCCAAGATGGGGCCCGTATTGACCGACTTTGTAGCGAAGACCGGCCCCAAGGGCAAGGCGCTGATCGACGCCGCCCAGGCCGCCGCCCGCGGCTGACACGGATGCCGACTGCACCAGCGGGTCAGCAACTTGACCCGCCTACCGGTGTGATGGCCGGTCGTGTTGACGCGTTTGCGCGTGCCTTGGGCGGCACGCTCAAAGCCCTCTCGGCCGCATTGCTGGCAAGTTATTTTGTGCTGGTGCTGCTGCAGGTATTTTTTCGCTATGTTCTCAACGAGTCGCTCTTTTGGGCCGAGGAGCTGGTGCGTGGCCTCATGGTCTGGGGGGTGTTGATCAGCTCGGCGCTGGTGGCGGGCTCTCGTGGCCACATCCGGATCGAGGTGCTGGAGCTGTTGCTGCCGGCAGCCGGCAGACGTGTCGTGGTGTGGATCGCCGACGCGCTCACCATCGGCTTTTGCCTCCTGCTGCTGTGGGCCGCCATCGAGTTGATGAGCCGTACCTGGCTGCAGCAGTCGCCAACCCTCGAAATCCCCAAGTGGACGGTCTATATGGCGCTGGCGGCTGGCGCCGGCATTGAGGCGCTGTTGACACTGCTGACCTGGAAGCGCCGCCTCCCCACCGAACACCCGGTAGACCCGACCTTATGACCATCAGCTGGATGCTCGGGCTGTTCTGCGTCTTCATGGTGCTGGGCATGCCTATCGGTTATTGCATGGGGCTGGCGGCGATCCTCGCCATCCTGATCGACGGCCAGTTGCCGGTGCTGATATTGGCCCAGCAGTATTACGAGGCGCTGGACAACTTTTCACTGTTGGCCGTACCGCTGTTTGTGCTGGCTGGCGAGCTGATGAGTGTGGCCGGCATCACCGAACGACTCGTCAACATGTCGCGCGCCTTGATCGGGCATGTCCGGGGCGGCCTGGCGCAGGCCAACATCATGACCAACATGTTCATGGGTGCCATCTCCGGCTCGGCCCTGGCCGACCTGACGGCAATCGGCTCCATCATGATCCCGGCCATGAAGCGCGAAGGCTACAAACCAGCCTTTGCGGTGGCCGTCACGGCCTGCGCGGCGATGATGGCGCCCATCATTCCGCCCAGCATCATTGCAGTGATCTACGGTTCGGTCACCGGTGTATCGATCGGTGCGCTGTTCCTGGGGGGTGTCTTCCCCGGTATTCTGGCCGGGCTGGCCATGCTGGCGCTGGCCTGGTACATGGCTCCCGGCGCGGGTGCCAAACCCACTGCCCGGTCGACCTGGAGTCAGCGCGCCAACGCCACGGGGCGGGCAGTACCGGCGATGTTGATGCCGGTCATCATCATAGGCGGCATTCTCTCCGGTGTTTTCACCCCCACCGAAGCGGGCGCCGTTGCCGCACTGTATGCACTGCTGTTCGGTTTGCTCGCGCGGCGCCACAGCGCTGGCTCCCTGTACCGCAATTTTGCCGTTGCAGCAGCCATGACGGCAGGTGCGCTGGTCACTCTGGCGGGTGCCGGCCTGTTCAGCTGGGTGCTCAGCCGCGCCGGGGTCGGCCAGGCCGCGCTACAGCTCATGTTGTCCATTACCAGCGACCCCAAACTCGCGATGCTGGTGCTGATCGCCTTCTTCTTTCTGCTCGGAACCTTTCTGGAGCCGGTGCCGGCATTGATCATTGTGGTGCCGATCATGGGACCGCTGATCGCGCACCTGGGCTACAACCCTGTCCATTTCGGCATCGTCACCATCATGCTGCTGGTATTGGGCTCCGTCACGCCGCCGGTGGGCGTGCTGGCGATGGTGGCGTGCAAGATCGCCGGCATCCGCTACAGCGAGTCGCTGGGCATGTTGCTGCCCTTCACCGGTGCCTGGCTGGCGGTGATTCTGCTGGTCGCCTATGTGCCAGAGTTGGTGTTGTGGCTGCCGCGCATGATGCAGGGTGCGACCTGAACTTCAGGATGCACTGAATAAGACTCTGAGAGGTACGCTGGATGAACAAATTTCGCGTTGGCATCACCGCCGATGTGCTGAAGTCCGACGGCGTGCCGATCTTCGGCGCCGAGGTGTTGTGCCTGCTGGACGACCCGGCCATCGAATGGGAGTACATGCAGCAACCCACCGTGGACATCAGCGCAGCACAGGCGGCGCGTTACGACGCCATCTGCGCCCTGTTCACCCGGGTCCAGGCCGGCAGCCTGGGCAGGCCGGACCAGCGGCTGAAGCTGTTGGCCCGTTTTGGTGTCGGTTACGACAGTATCGACGTGCCGACCTGCACCACCGCTGATGTCGTTCTGACGATTGCCCCGGACGGTGTGCGACGCCCGGTTGCCACCTCGGCACTGACCTTTGTCCTGGTACTGGCGCAGAAAATGCTGATCAAGGACCGCCTTACGCGTGACGGCCGCTGGAGCGAGAAGATGGACCATATCGGCACCGGCTTGACTGGCCGCACGCTGGGCTCGGTCGGCATGGGCAATATCGGCGCCGAATTGTTTCGCCTGGCGAAACCCCTTGAAATGCGTTGTCTTGCGCACGATCCGGTCGCCGACCCGGCGCTGGCCGCCGCACTCGGTGTGACGCTGGTCGACATGGACACCTTGTTTCGCGAGTCGGATTTCCTGACGATCAATTGCCCGTTGAATGAACACACCCGCGGCTTGGTCAACGCGCGCCTGTTGGGTTTGATGAAGCGCAGCGCCTACCTGGTCAATACCGCACGCGGCCCGATCGTGGATGAACAGGCCCTGGTGGCGGCTTTGCAAAATGGCAGCATTGCGGGCGCCGGTCTCGACGTCTTTGAAGAGGAGCCAACACCCGCCTCCAACCCCTTGCTGCAGATGGACAACGTGGTGCTGGCACCGCACGGCATCTGCTTTACCGACGAATGCATGCGTGGCCTGGCCGAAAGCGCATTTCGCGCCGTGCGTGACGTCGCCGCCGGGCGTACACCACCGTACATCGTCAACCCGCAAGTGCTGACGGCCCGGCCCTGATGGACAGCCGACGCCCCCAGCCAGCCAGTCCAGCAGTTGGGGTTCTGG
>JANOTG010000146.1:0-6403 GCA_031416215.1 Betaproteobacteria bacterium | reverse complement strand
CTGAATTTGTCAAGATGACATCCACCTTGAGTTGCACCAGCTCAGCGGCCAATTCCGGCAGACGGGCGTCGTCTCCCGCCGACCCGCGGTACTCGATCGAGAGGTTGCGCCCTTCGATGTAACCCAGGATGCGGAGTTCATTGCGGAAGGCTTCTTCAAATTTGGTCGGACCGGATGAGGATGAAAGAACGCCGATGCGCCAGACTTTCCCCGACTGTTGCGCGAAAACACCGAACGGCGCTGCAAGCGCGCCCGCGCCAAGCACAATGACCAGCTTACGGCGATCGTCCATTCAGTCCCCTTGAAAGACGCCTAGTATGCCCTTGTTCCAAGGCCAGTCCGGCGAATGTTTCTGCGACCTGGCAAGTGAAACGTGTCGATCAATCGGCGAACTGACATGTAACGACCAGCGGCAGTTCTTTGCCGATCGCGGGTGCTCGAATTGCTGAAATTGAATGCACATTGCCGACAGTTGAGGGCATACCTGAACGGCCGGTCTGGAGCAAGCAGTTCCAATAGTCGAATGTCAGGACCCAGTCTGGTCCAGCCCGACAATTTTCTCGGAAGCAGGCGTTCGGACCGAAAGTCAGCAATGCAGCGCGACCAATCTCGGCAATGCAGCGAGAGGAGTCGTTCACCAACGCCGGCTTTATGGCAATCGATCGGAGATTGTTCGATTGGCGATCAAGGGTCGGTGGCCGCTGTTTGCCACCGGCCATCCGCAGCCAGGCACGGCAGGTAGCCGCCAGAGCACTACCTGGTGCACAGCAACACCAAGGAGTATGCGCGATGCCAGGGGCAAGGACCCCACCCTTGATCTTCCCCTTGCGGGGGAATCTCCGACGTTGCTTTCAGATGCTCTCCTACGTTCAGTTACCCCCACCAGGCTTGACTGGGGGTACATTGACTACAACTTCCAAAAGGGCTTCATGAGCATAGTCAGACGCTTACTTTCCTGCCTTGTCCCATTCCTTGCGACCTGCTTTATTGCAGCCGCACCCCAACTGGCCAATGCACAGCCAAACAAGGGGCGGTCCGCGCCCGAGATAAGCAGCTTCCAAATCGATGCATCCGACCAGTTGACACCCGGCAGCGATCTCGACTTCACGCTGGAAGGCACGCCACGCGGCAAGGCGAGTGTGCGTCTAAGCGGTATCAACAAAAACATCGTGCTGCGGGAAACCGAACCCGGCGTGTATGAAGGCTCCTACACCTTGAGCCGGCGCGACAAGCTCGGCACTCGTCCCACGGCGCGCGCGACACTCCGGGTTAGAAATGCGTCCGCGATTGCTACCGAGTCCCTTCTCGGTGGTGTCACGCCGCCCGTCGCGGCCGCGACTCCCGCTCCTGTGGCAACACCGGCGGCCGTACCCCTTGCCATTGAACGATTTGCGGTGACGCCTGTAGCCAAGATTGAGCCGGGTGCCGAACTCCGCTTTGCAACGCTCGGCACGCCGGGTGGACGCGCAAGCTTTTCGATTGACGGTGTGGTGCGCGATGTGCCCATGACCGAAGTTCGTCCAGGTCGATACGAAGGTGCCTACACCATCCGCCGCAACGACAATTTCCCACCATCGCTGAACATCCTGAGCTCTTTGGTAGCCAATGGTCAGACCGTCAACGCCAGATTGAACCAGGCGCTGCTTGTGGATGCACGTCCCCCAACCATCCGCAATCTCGCACCGCAAAACAACGAAATGGTTCCTCCCGGTCCTGTCTCCGTGTCTGCAACTTTTGACGATCGTGGCGGTGTCGGTGTTGACCCCAAGACCGTGAAAATTCTGATCAGTGGCCAGGACGTAACCCGCACAGCCAGCATCACGCCACAATTTCTGACATGGCGCGGTGACCTGCGTCCCGGCACACATCAAGTGGAAGTGACCGCATCGGACATCGCCGGAAATGCCGTTCGTCAGAACTGGGTATTCAACATCGCCAACGCACAAGCGCCAGTCCCTGTCACTGTGCTGCCGCTGGAAGTAACCAGCCATGCCAACAATGCACAGGTCAGCAGCGGTGCCATCACCGTTCGTGGCCGCACTGCCCCTGATGCAAAAGTTGATGTTCAAACCCAGGTCGTGGCTTCGCTGGCTGGCATATTCGGCATTAACCAGCCAGTAGGCAACCAGTCTGTTACGTCGGATGCTGCAGGAAATTTTTCTTTTACCTTTAACGCGCAGATTC
Source organism: Betaproteobacteria bacterium (assembly GCA_031416215.1). Taxonomy (GTDB): domain Bacteria; phylum Pseudomonadota; class Gammaproteobacteria; order Burkholderiales; family Burkholderiaceae_C; genus CAISIP01. The sequence continues at coordinate 4,219 of JANOTG010000146.1, read as the reverse complement.
CCGTTCCCGGGACTCGTTACGAGTCCACCATCACCGCGACCAAGGGTGATCAAAAGCGAGAGACCAAACTGGTGCTCTTCCATCAGCGCTGATATTCCCCAGCCCCGTTTGGACAAATGCCCTACTACTGCTAATTCAAAGAAGTCCCTCACTCAGGAGAATGACGGATATGAAGAGAAGCTGGGGCCGCATCCGTCGCAAGGTGGGCCGGCCACACCTGAGGATTCATGACCTGCGCCACCAGTTTGCGTCGTTCCTGATCAACAGCGGGCGTACCCTGTATGAGGTGCAGCAGGTGGTTGGCCACAGCGACCCCTGCGTGACCCAGAGGTGGCGAGCGCCTTAAAGTCTTCCGAACGTCGAATCGCTACTCGGCAATGCCAGCAGCTCGGGGGAGAAAAACACAACCTGATCGCGGCCGGCGCTTTTCGCTGCATACATCGCCAAATCAGCGTTGCGCATCAACGATTGGGTGCTTTGCGCGTCCCTCGGCGAACTGCTGTCGCCGATGCTGGCTGAGACCTGGACCAAATTCTTGTGAATCTGAAACGGGGTTGCCAGTGCTTGGACTATTTTCTCTGCGACGGTGCGGATGTGTGCGGCGTCGGGAACGGCATGGAGTATCACGGTGAATTCGTCGCCGCCCAAACGTGCGGCCGGTATTGAGCAAGCAGTCCCAATGGTCGAATGCCCGGGCCCGTCTCTTGGAGGCATTTGCCCCGAACATCCCGAAGGTCATGTGCCGCGGAGACCGTTGAAGTCACCGTGCGCCAGCACACAGACGAGGCCGTGCGAAAGAGCGATAAAGGCAAGTCGACAGATGTCCTGCGGTCGCAGGTCCAACTTCAATCAAAGGGCAAGTATGAATATGAACTCAAACGCGAGCAGACTCCAGTCACTACCTTGGTTGACGACCTTGTTGCTTGCCGGCGTTTTGGCCGGTTGCGGTGGTGGTGGTAGCGGGGCCGATGCCCAAGCGGCTGCCACTGCCAACATTGCCGCTTCTGCCGCCGCCGCTGGGCGCACCCTCACCGTATCAGGTGGCGGCGGCACCGGATCGAGTGGTATGGGCTTGGGACCGGCGCCAGTCAATTTGTTGTCGATATCGACGAACAATTTTGCCATTCTTACCAAGACGGGGGTCACGAACACCGGCAGCCACCTGACGCGCATCACCGGCAACATCGGCAGCAGTCCAATCACCGGCGCGGCAATGGATAACGTGTTTTGCACAGAGGTAGTCGGGACGGTATTCGGTGTCGACGCGGCGTATACAGGAAGCGGGGCTACGGGTTGCTACCTGGGTGGCGGCGTCAATAAGACCCTGGTGGACAACGCAGTACTCGATTTGGGTACGGCTCTCGCTGATGCCGCCTCACGGGCACCCGACTACTCGGAGCTGGGCGCTGGTGCAATCGGCGGAATGACCCTGCCACCTGGGGTCTACAAGTGGGGCACGGGTGTCACGATTCTCACGGACGTATTCCTGGTGGGGGGGCCAAACGACGTCTGGATCTTCCAGGTATCGGGAGACATCACCATGGCAAGCGCAAAGAATGTAACGCTTCTGGGTGGCGCACTTGCAAAGAATATCTTCTGGCAGACGGCAGGCCCTACCGGGGTTGCGATTGGAACAACGGCGCACTTTGAAGGAACGATCCTCGCGACGAAAGCGATCACCGTGAATACCGGTGCAACGTTAAACGGCAGATTCCTGTCTCAAACCGCGGTCACGCTAGATGCCAACAGTGTGGTAAGTCCGGCGCCGTAATAGTCGCCAATGGTCAGGCTGAACGCAATGGCCGGCGAACACGAGGCACCTCTGAGCATCCAAGCGCCATGTCGACCCTATCGAAGGCAGCACCGCCCGACCCGAAGCAAAACCAGATCCTGGCAGCACTTCCGAAAGCGGAATACGAGCGCCTGCTGCCCGACCTGCAACTGGTTCCCATGCCGACTGGTTGGACCCTTTCGGAGTCGGGTGACCACGTCAATTTCCTGCACTTCCCGATCTCGGGCATCGTATCGCTGATCTATGCGCTCGAAGACGGGTCTTCCAGTGAAATCGCGCTGGTCGGGAACGAGGGACTGGTCGGCATTTCAATTTTCATGGGTGGCGAAAGCATGCCGAGCAGTACGGAAGTGCAAAGCCCAGGCAACGCTTATCGGCTCAGTCGCAAGGTCATGAAGCGGGAGTTCGATCTGGGAGGCCAGTTGCAGCACCTGGCTCTGCTGTACACCCAGGCGCTTATCTGCCAGACGTCCCAGACGGCGGTGTGCAACCAGCACCATGCCGTGGAGCAGCGATTTTGCCGATGGCTATTGATGAGCATGGACCGATTGCACAGCAACCGGATGAAGGTCACGCAGGAGCAGATTTCGCACCTGCTGGGCATTCGCCGTGAGACTGTATCCCATACGGCCGGCAAATTGCAGAAGGAGGGGCTGATCGCCGCCGCGCGTGGCAGCATCACCATACTCGACCCCGCAAAAATGCAGGTTCGGGCTTGCGAGTGTTATGGCGTGGTCAAACAAGAATGCGACCGTCTGCTGCCTCCTCCAAAAGGATAGATCCCAGTCGCAACCCGGTCGAACCGGTCGCCACAACGAGTCGCGCCTGAAGCGCCTGATGAGCCGCACCTTCTGCGGTGCTTGCCGCCTATTTCCGTTCGATCTGAATGTTTTCCTTGACCCCGCTATTGGCAACCGAGATCATGATCCCCAGGCCAACCAGGGCCGCGACACCAATCACTATCCACATTGTCTCGATGTTCTGCAGAACGCCCAGTTTCCAAAGTGCGGCAAGAACAGCCCCGATCACGATGACGAACCCAACCAGATACGTTCCTACCCATTTCATAATGCGCTCCCCGATAAAGCCTGATTCCTGGCCGGGATCATAGGCACCTATGCGCGTACTGACTGTGTGCTGGCGCACTAAGGGATGGATCTCTGGCCTCCCAAGGCCATACCTGAACGGCCGGTCTGGAGCGGGCATTTTGGAAAGGCGAATGTCGACTGACAGTCTTTCAGAGACAGACGCCGGGATCGAACGCTGACCGCCTGGGGCAATGTCAGGTTGGCCCTCTTATCCCCTGGCGATCGGTATCCGCTGAATCTCGTTCAGATCGTGAACCGCTTTCCCACGGCCAAAGGAGCGACGCAGTTCCCAAAAGCCCGCTCTAGCGCGGACAGCGCTCTCCACCCAGTGCAATGCCCGGGCGCCAGAATCTGGAGGCCAAACTGCTGAAGGTCTGCGACCGTTTCGGGGATGATGCTCTCGGTTGAGCCGGCAAGATGCAGTCCCCCCATGATTCCATAGAGCGGCACATCAGGGAACAGGGTGCTTGCATGCTTCAGTACGTTGATGATGCCGGCGTGCGAGCATGCTGAAAAGATGAACTGGCCGCGATCCTTGACGTGGACCGACACAAAGCGCTCATCCATCAACAAAGTGTCCGGCTCCCAGCTCTTGCCATCATCCGACTTTCGGACCTGCCCTGGAAGCCCATTTTCATAAGATGTCACACGTGGTATTTCACCGCTGACAAAGAAGGCACCGTTACCCACCATCTGCGACGCGGATGAGTTGATCACAGCGGCACCGATGCTTGTAAGTTTCTCTGGGCGCGGTACTGGACTCATCGGGAAAATGATGCCGCTAGGCAACGTCATGCCGCGCTGGGCGAACATGCCAGGATGCATATAGCAAGTGACCTCGCCAGCACCACGCGCCTTGGCGATTTGCTCGATCGCAACCTCAAGCCCACCCGCATGGTCCCAGTGTCCATGGGAAAGAACCACATCCGATATCGAGCCGAAGTCAACGCCCAGAATCCCGGCGTTGCGCATAAAGGTCGGTCCTTCAGCCCCTGCGTCAAAGAGCATGGTCTGGGTGCGGTTGTCTGTATGTGCGGAAATCAGCAGCGACAAACCATGGTGGGCACAGCAAATGCCGGCACCCGAGAGCATCTTGATTCGCCCGCGTGCCAGCAGACCACGCCATTCAGGTTCCACCCCGGCAGGATTGGTCGAAAGGCTATCCGTGACGTTGTCAACTATGACCAGAATTTCCAGGCTATCGACCATCGAAAGGTCATTCATGGTTCACCTCACGGGCTCAAAGAAGCCAGCTTACAGCACTTCGCCCGTCATCCGGGGCTTCGTGGCTGTGACGATGCACTGGCAGCGAATGATTGTTGCCCAGCTTCTCGCGCCG
>JANOTG010000145.1:0-15452 GCA_031416215.1 Betaproteobacteria bacterium | reverse complement strand
TGCGAGGTGACCATCACCGCGGCACCCGCATCCAAAGCCAACCGGATACACGCCACGGAGGCGCGGACCCGGGTGTCCTCGGTGATGTTGCCCGCCGCGTCCTGGGGCACATTGAGGTCGGCGCGGATAAAAACCCGTTTGCCGGTGACACGGCCATCGGCGCAGAGGTCGGAAAAGCGGATGAATTGCATGGGCACAGGTTGTGGTGGGTACTTTGTCTGCCGAAGAAACACCAAATTGTAGGCTTCAGCGACAGGCCGAAAACACGTCCAGGGCCGGCCGGTGCAGAGTGGTCTGGACGTCGAGCAGGCCCAGCATGGAATGAAACAGGTTGTCGTGGCTCAGTGCTGTCGCAGACTGCTTTTGCATGCAGCTGGTGCGTAGTCCCAGGCGCTGCTGCATGGCACTGGAGACCCAGCTCAGCATCGGCACGCGGGTCTGGAAATGGGGTGCCAGGGCGTACGGCAGGCCGTGCAAATACAGGTTGTTTTCACCCAGCGACTCGCCATGGTCCGACACGTACAACAGGGCGGTGTCGGTCTGGCTGGCCTGGCTCTTGGCCTGCAGCCAGCGCACGGTGCTGGCCAATACATGGTCGGTGTACAACAGGGTGTTGTCGTAGGCGTTGACCAATTGCTCGCGCGGGCAGTCCGGCAAGGTGTTGCTGGCGCACTCGGGCAGAAACTTCTTGAAGGCGGGCGGCGAGCGGCGAAAGTATGCCGGTCCGTGGCTGCCCATCTGGTGCATGACCACCACCACACCACGCGCCACCCGAACCGGGTCGAGCGCGGCGATGCGCTGATCGAGGTCTCGCAGCATGATTTCGTCGAAACACTCGCCGCCCGAGCACAAGCCGGGCACCTCGAGCGTGCGTGTGACAAGCTGGGTGACACGGTCACACAAGCCCTTGCAGCCGGACTGGTTGTCGATCCACAACACCGCCAGGCCGGCGCGTTGCAAGACATCGAGCAGATTTTCGTAGCGCTGATCAGCAGCCTCGTAGTCGGCCTTGCCGAGATGCGAGAACATGCACGGCACGGACGCCTGGGTATTCGTGCCACAGGATCGCACCGCGCTGAAATAGGTCAAGCCGCCGGCGTGGCGCAACTCCTCAAGTTCCGGATTGGTTTGGCGCGCATAACCACCGAGGGAGAAGTTGGCGGCGCGCGCCGTCTCGCCCACCACCAGCACTACCAGCGGCCGGCGTTGCCCGGTGGTGTAACTCGGGCCAAGCCGGGCGTCGAGCCCGATCGGTTGCAAGCTGCGTTGGGCCCGCGGCAGCTGGTCGGACAACAACTTGCCACCACCGTACAGGACGTTGAGCGGGTTGATCAGAAAGCGCACGTGTTTGTGGTTGCGCATCAAGGAGGCCAGGTCCTGGTAGGACAACACGGTGACCACCACCAGCACCAGCAGTGCCCCGGCAGCCGCCAGCAGGTTGCGCCCGGCCTGGGGCCACCAACCACGTACTGCGACGCGACGCGGCAGCAGCCACAACAACGGAATCAGGGCGACGGCGCCAACGGTCGAGACCAGCGACCACGACAACAGGTCGCGCACCTCGCGCACGTCGGTGTGGGCCACGTTGGCCATCATCGTCGAGTCGATGACCACGCCGTATTGCCACATGAAATGGGCGGCGGCCGCGGCAATCAGCAACAACACGGTGGCGGCAGGCTTGAACAGGTGCGGCCACGACAGCAGACTGAACACAAAGACCAGCGCGGCGGTGATCCACACCACCAGGGAGACAACAAAAAGCGCGCCCCGAGCCCCCCCGAGCTCTGGCAGACCCGACAAGGCGCGCCACAGGGGGAGATTGGCGACCACCGCCAGCCACAGGCTGAGCACCAGGGTCAGGCCGAAAAAGGACCAGGGGCGTGCCTGAGGCATGAACCTACCAGCCCCAGACCACATGCAGTGGCAGATACAAAGCCATGCCGACGACGATGGTGACCAACACATCGCGCCGCCACCAGAACGCCAGGATGCCGCCAAGCGCGGCAGCCAGACGGGCATCCTGCCAGGTCGTGACAAGTTGGCCCTGCACCGTGACGATCTCGGGCACCACGACGGCGGCCAGTGCCGCGATCGGTGCATAGTGCAACGCCCGCTGCGCCCATTGCGGCAACACCCAACTGCGCACAGACAGCAGGAAAAAGCTGCGCGCCAACACCGTCACCAGTGTCAGGCCGACGATGACGGCAACGGTGTGCCAATCCGGTGCGTTCATCGTGTGATCGGCGCTGAGGTCTTCACCAGCAGCCGCTCAAGAAACAAACAGGCCATCACGGCGGCGGCAATCGCCACCAGTATGTTGAGTTTCAGCGGCAGGGCATAGGCCCATACCCCGGCGGCACCAGCGGTGATCAGCGACACCACGCGCAAGCGCGTCGTCGCCAGAGAGCACAGTATGCCAACCAGGCACAGGATGCCGGCAAATCCCAAACCCCAGCTTTGCGGCACGAGCTGCGCCAACAACACCCCAAGCACACTGGAGCCAACCCAGGAGACCCAATTGATCATGTCGTTACCGGCCAGAAACGCCTCCTGCGCCTGCCGCTCTTCGGGGTTGGCGCCGGGGTGTGCATAACGCCGGGTAAACATCACGTAACTCAGGTCGGCCGTGAAATAGCCATGGCCAATACGCTGCCAGAAGCCCAGGTGGGCCAAAAACGGGCGCAAATGCAAGCTGAACACGACAAAACGCAGGTTGACACAAAAACCGGTGGCCAGCACCACCCAGGCCGGCGCACCGGCCAGCAGCAAGGGCACTGCAGCCAATTGGGAGCTGCCGGCAAACACCAGCAGCGCCATCAACAGGGCCTCGGCGGTGCCCATTCCTGACTTGACCATGGCCACACCGGTCATCAGACCCCAGGCCGCGATCCCGGGCGCCACCGGCCGGAACTCGCGCATGCCGGTACGGAACTCCGGGTGGCGGTAGTTGGCGCGCAAAAAGAACATCAGGCCGCCGGGCTGTCAAACTGCTGGCCGACTGGTAACGTCTGGCCGCGCACAAACTCGGCTATCGGCATGCGCCGACCGCCAGCGCGCTGAAGCTCCAGCAGACGCACGGCACCCGACCCACAGGCCACATCAATGCCCTGGTCCGTGGCCCGAAGTAGCGTGCCCGGCGTGGCGGCCGGCGGCGGCTCTTGCTCCAATACTGCGGCGCGCCAAACTTTGATGGTCTGCCCGTGCAGCGTGGTCCAGGCGCCAGGCGCAGGATCAAAGGCGCGGATGCGGCGCTCCAGCAGGGCGGGAGGTAACGCCCAGTCAATACAGGCTTGCGATTTGTCCACTTTGCGGGCGTAACAGACGCCGTCTGACGGCTGTGGCCGGGGCGCCAGCGTCCCGACGCTCGCCAGCGCCTGCACGATCAGACCGGCACCAAGGATTGCCAGGCGGTCGTGCAGGCTGCCACCGGTATCCGCGTCAACACCCTCGTGCCGGATCGGTATCTGGGCCGACAACAACACAGCGCCGGTGTCCAGACCAGCGTCCATTTGCATGATGCATACGCCGCTCACCGCATCTCCGGCCTCGATCGCACGTTGCACCGGGGCGGCTCCACGCCAGCGCGGCAGCAGGCTGCCATGGATATTGAGGCAGCCGGCGGCGCGAACTGTCGACGCTGCCTTGGCCGAGAACGCATCAAGCACCCACTGCGGCAACAACAGACCATAGGCCGCGACCACCATCACATCCGCGCCGGCCTGGCGGATGGCGTCCTGTGCCGCGACGGCGTCGGTGGCAAATCGCCCATCCAGGCGCAGACTGCGCGGTTGCTGCAGGGGCAACTGGTGACGCAGCGCCAGCTGCTTTACCGCAGACTGCTGCAGCGCCATGCCCCGACCTGCCGGTCGATCCGGCTGCGTCAGCACCAAAGTGATCTCATGTCCGGCGGCCAGCAACTGGCGCACGGCGACTGCGGCAAATTCCGGTGTGCCGGCAAATACGGCCCTCAATCGCGCTCCTCGCGCTGGAGCTTGCGCATCTTGGTCCGGATACGGTTGCGTTTGAGCGGGGACAGATATTCGACAAATACCCGGCCCAGCAAATGGTCCATCTCGTGCTGTACACAGATGGCCAGCACGCTGTCGGCCTCCAGTGTCCGGGACACACCTTGCTGGTCCCATGCACGCACATGCACGGCATCAAAACGCTCAACACTATCGTAGACACCAGGCACCGACAGGCAACCTTCCTCATTCAGGTGTTTTTCGGCGCTGGTCCATACCAACTCCGGATTGATCAACACGATGGGCTGGTCGCGCTGCTCCGATACGTCGATCACGATGACCCGCAGATGCACGTCCACCTGGGTTGCGGCCAGACCGATGCCTTTGGCCTCGTACATGGTCTCCAGCATGTCCTGCGCCAGCACACGAATACGCTCATCCACGGCCGCCACGGGCGCGGCGATCTTGTGCAAACGCGGATCGGGATAACAAATAATGGGTAACAAAGCCATGGGTTCTCTTCGAAGGTGTCGTTATTTTCGCCACTTTTCCGGCCTGAAGCGGCTTCGAGCAACAGAAATCGTTGCCCAATCAAGGACTTGAGCGCAAAATCGTGCGTAAATTATCAAGATATCCCGGGTGTCAGCTTGTTACCCATATGCTCACGCCGGGGCAGTCTCCAAGGGCGAACACCATGCTGCATGAATTGACGATCCGCAGGTCATCACCGACTTTTTGGGCCATGGCATGCCTGGCCAGCGCGACATGGGCGCTACTGCCAGCCGACGTGGTGGCGCAAAACCTGACGGTCACACCAGCGCAGAAAGCGCTCGCGACCCAGGTGGCGCAGGCAGGCGTGCCCCTGACTGAATTGGCGGCCAATGCGCCGGACAGCTACACGGTGAAGTCCGGCGATACGCTGTGGGCCATTTCCGGGCTGTTTCTGAAAAGCGCCTGGCGCTGGCCCGAGTTGTGGGGCATGAACCTCAATGACATTCGCAACCCGCACCGCATCTATCCGGGTCAGCGCCTGGTGCTGGAACGCAAGGATGGCCGCGCCACCCTGCGCATGGCTGGATCGGCAGCCGATGCGCCGCCAACCGAGACGATCCGCGTATCACCCCGCACGCGGTACGAGGCGCTGGATACTTCTGCTGTTCCCACGATCAAGTTGCAACTGATCGAGCCGTTCCTGGCCGAGCCTATCATCGTTGAAGCCGACGGTCTGTTGAACGCTCCGCGTATCGTTGCCGCGCTGGATGGCCGGGTGCTGCTGACCCGCGGTGACCGCGCCTATGCGCGCGGGCAGAATGAAAAACCGATGCTCGATGCACCCGGGCGGCAACAGGAGTTCCGGATTTTTCGCAACGCCACGCCGCTGAAGGACCCCGCCAGTGGTGAAGTGCTGGGTTATGAGGCCCAGTATGTCGGCAAGGCGGTGCTGGTGCGTAGCGAGTCGACACAAACCAGCACCGACAAGGACGGCCGTGAGAACACCGTGGTGGTGCCGGCGACGATAGACATCGTCTCGGCCAAGGAAGAAATGCGTGTCGGCGACCGCATGTTGCCCGAGCCGGAGCGTGAGTTGGTAAGTTACGCACCACGCGCGCCTACAGGCAAAGTCGATGCGCGAATTGTCTCGGTGTATGGCAGCGCGGTGGTGAATGCGGCGCAAAACCAGGTGGTGGCGATCAACCGGGGTACGCGTGACGGCATCGAACGCGGTCATGTGCTGGCGATACTCAAGGATGGTGAACGCCTGATCGACAAGACCGACACGGCGCGCGCGCAAATGAAGTTGCCCGATGAGCGCAACGGCCTTTTGATGGTCTTCAAGACCTTTGAGCGGCTGTCGTATGCGCTGGTGCTCGATATCACCGACGGTGTGAAGGTCGGCGACCGCCTGATCAGCCCGCGTTGAGCGGGCAGCGCCCCTGTCCCGGATCCGGCATGGGCTTTGACGACACGCCGGTGCCGCACGCTACCGGCAAGCATCCTCTGGCATGGAACGCGACGAACTCGAGGTTTGGCTCAGACTGACGCTCAGCAGCGGCGTGGGCAACACCAGCGTGCGCCGCTTGTTGACCTGCTTCGGCGCGCCCGAGGCGATTTTCACCCAGCCCGCGGCGGTGCTGGCACAGGTCGTCAGTCCGACCCAGGCCGACACGTTGCGACGCCGTCCCGCCGAGCTCGACGCGCTGCTTGAATCCACCTGGGACTGGTTGCATGCAGGTGGCGACGACACCGGCGCCCTCCGACATGTCTGCGTTTTGGGGGACGCCCGATATCCGCGCGCCCTGCTGGACATCGAGGACCCGCCGGTCTTGTTGTACATGCTGGGTCAGCTGCCGCAGCAGGGGTTGCCGCCGGCACACGACTGTATTGCCATGGTGGGCAGCCGCAATCCAACGCCACAAGGCGCCGACAACGCGCGTGTTTTGGCGCGGCAACTGCAACAGGCCGGACTGACCGTGGTGTCCGGGCTGGCGCTGGGTGTGGATGGCGCAGCCCACGCCGGGGCGCTGGACAACACGCCGTCCGAACTGTCCGGTCTGGCGACGATCGCGGTCATCGGCACCGGTGTGGACATCGTGTATCCGAGTCGCCACAAGGTGTTGTTACGCGCCATCACACAACGCGGAATGGTGCTCTCCGAGTATCCGATCGGCACACCGCCGCTGGCGGCCAATTTTCCGAAACGCAACCGCATCATCGCCGGCCTGTGCTGCGGTACGGTGGTGGTGGAGGCAGCGCTGCAATCGGGCTCGCTGATCACGGCACGCCTGGCTGCCGAGCAGGGACGGGACGTGTTTGCCCTCCCCGGCTCGATCCACTCCCCGCAGTCGCGCGGTTGCCATGCTCTCATCAAACAGGGCGCGAAACTGGTCGAGTCGGCGCAGGATATTCTGGAAGAACTGCGTCGCCCGACGGCCGTGGTGCAAGCGCCGGGTAGTGCCGGTTCTGCCATGCAAGCTGCCGAGGACGGCACACTGCTGCACGCGATCGGCCATGACCCGGTGGGACTCGATGCCTTGCTGGCCCGGACCGGCCTTTCCCCTGCGGCGCTGCAGGCGCAATTGATGGTGCTGGAACTCGACGGTCAGGTGACGCGCTTGCCCGGTGCGCTGTTTCAGCGCAGCAGCCGGGCCTGAAAACCCGGCCATCGGGGCCGGGATGGACGAGCCCCGTGTGATGTGCGTTATATTGGCAGCATGTTTGAAGTGCTGGTATTCGTGTACGAGAACTATTGGCGAGGTGATGCCTGCCCGCAGCAGCAGCACCTGCAGCGCAAACTGAACGCGGTCGGTTTTGACAACGAAGAGATCGAGCAGGCGCTGGTGTGGCTGGGAGCGCTGGGCCAGGCAACCCGAGAAACCCGGCTTGCTGCAGCGGAAGGCATCACCACGGCAGCGGCGGCGCGCGACGCGCAGCAGGTTTTGCAACAGTCGCCGGGCAGCATGCGGATCTACTCCGTGCAGGAACAAAATGTCCTGGGGCCGCAATGCCTGGGCTTCATCAGCTTCCTGGAATGCGCCGGGGTGTTGCCAGCACACCTGCGCGAAGTGGTGGTGGATCGCGCGATGGCCTCGAACACCGATCCGCTGGCGCTTGACGACCTCAAGATCATCGTCCTGATGGTGTACTGGAGCTACGGCGAGGAGCCTGACGCCCTGGTCCTCGACGAATTGTGTGACGAGGCAGAAGGCCGCGTCGGCCACTAAGAGTCTGAGAGTCCTTCAGTCACGCCCGCTTATCCCAGCAAGCGCTCCGGATTGGCTTCCAGTTTTGCCAGCGCGTCGCGCGTGGCGCGCACCGTGAGCGCCTCTTCTTCCTGCGGCAGCAGCAAACCCGCCTGCAGATAAGCCGCCAGGCGTCCGGCCTGGATCAGGTAACTGTGGCCATCGGTCGACGCGAACAGGTTCAGCTGCTTGCGCTCGCTGCGCCAGACGAACTGCACCTTGGTGACCCGGCCATTGTGGTCCAGCGTGAACCAGGAGCCCAGTTCGAGCTCACTGGCCCAGGCCAGCATGGCGTTGGTCGGCTTGGAGCCGCCATTGGCCACCACGTCGATGGTGGCAGGGTCGATGCCAAGCATGAGTTCGATGCTCTCCGCGTCCAGCGGCAGGTCACCCATTCCGTCCTCGCTGACAAAGTCCTCCAGATTGGCCAGCCGCTTGGCGAGTGCGTCGATCTGGGCGGTCGGGATCGCCTGTGTCTTGGACAGGAAGGCATCAGCCAGCGTATCGCTGACGGTCTTGATGTGAATATCCTGCTGACTCGGGGCCATTCCCAACAGGGTCATGCCGGCGCGCAGGCGCTGTAACAACTTGGGCAGATCCTGGATCACGCGTGCGCGGTCGGCCCGGTTGGGTTTGGCGCTGGCAGCCCAGACCAGATCGGTCGCGGTTTTCTTCAGCTCCAGCGTCTCGGCATGTTGCGGCCCCTTGCGCACTGCAGCCACCGCCAGCACTTCGGCCCATACCTTGAAGAGGAATGTGCGGACCTCGTCGCGCACCGGCACATCCTTGAGGGTATTGCGCATCTCAATCGTGTACTGGATGGTCAGTGTTTCCTTCTGCTCTACCTGCTGCGCGACACCGGCCACCTTCTGTGTCGCGCCGCTGCCGGCCAGGAACTTCTGCAGGAACTTCTGGAATTCGGAATACACCAGCTCATAGACACGTTTGCCGGTTTCCGGGTACTGCTCGATGACCTGAACCACACGTTTGATCTCTTTTTCCAGCGCGCTGCCCTGAATGCCACTGGCATCAAAACCCATGACGCAGGAACCCATGCGGTCGATCAACTGCCGCGCCGGATGGCTGGCGGTACCGAAAAAGTCCGGCTCGGCCAAGGCTACGCGCAGCACCGGCATTTGCAGGCGCGCGAACCAGACCCGTATGCCAGGCGGAATACGCTCCTCTTGCAGGATGGCCTGGAACATCAGCGCGACAATCTCGATGGTCGCCTTTTCGCCCTTGGTCTCGGCCTTGTTCTTGAGCTCGGTGGTTTCCTGGCGCAGCCGCCCGGCGACTGCCGCCACTCCGGCCGGGCTGTAGTCTTCGTACTCTGTGCCGGTGCTGCCATAAGTGGCAGCACTCGCGGCACGCACATTCATGGCTGCGGCAAGAGCCGGTGACGCCGGCTCATAGGCGGTCGCGTCAAACTCCGGCCCGACCCGGCCCACCAGCAGCCGCTTGAGCTGCCCGAGCACTCCCTGAGCCCGGCTGCGCGCGCGGGCCAAAGGTGTCGCCGCGGTCATCATGCGGGTTTCGTCCTGAGCCATGGCGTGACGCCCACCGTCTACCGACCCCACCGCAGCCGCGCCACCCATGGTGGCCGACGCACGCGGTTGTTCGTCTACATGGCCACGCGCGCTGACTGATCCCTGGCGGGTATCCACTGTGGGGTCCGACGTCCATCCAGCACGCGAAACGCCTTGCCCGCCCTGTGCTCCCGAAGGCGGTTGCGCTGACCCGTGTTGGTATGGCCCATCGGCTGAATGGCTACCGACAGGGCCGCCGTAGCTCGAGGAAGACGGGGCGCCACCGCTGCCAGCGTGCCCGGCTGGGCCCTGACCACCCGGCGCTGCGGATGGGGAATGGCCTCGCGCCTGGCCACCGCCACCGCCACCGCCAGCGAATCCCTGACCCTGTGCGTTATCGGGATATTCGCTGTGTGGACCGGGGTCTGTCGGTGGACGCGGCGGCGGCCGGAAACCGCCACCCTGGCTGGTCGAACGCTTGACCCGGTCCTTGAGTTCGATCGTGGGCATCACACCCTGCTCGATCAGGAACTGGTTGGCCTTGTGGTAAGCCTGCTTGAGCCGCTCCGACAGCATGCTCTGCACCACGTCGTTGATCAGTGGCCAACTGCCATTTGGCATGCCGGCGGCGGCCCACTGTTCGACCAGCCCCAGCACCAGCACCTCCGGGCGCAGGATGTCACCACGGTCAAGATCGGCCGTGTCCTCCATGTAACGGATGCGCAGGCGCAGATCGTCGAGCTCGGCGTTGACCTTGTCCATCACCCGCAGCACCAGCCGCGAGGCGAGGATCTTGTTCTCGACCACCTCGGTTCCGACCAGCTGCAAACCGTCAATGTCCTGCAGGTCGGTCTTCGCAAAGCTGGCTGTCGGATTCAGGGCTTGTTGCCAGCTGCGCTGTGTTCCGTCGCGCCAGTTGGCCCGGGTGCGCTGAAAGAATGTCCAGGCGTCGCGGCGCACCTGCATTTCCCGCGACGCAGCAGCCTCGCTGACAAGCACCGAGAGCTTTTCCTGCACCGCCGCCACTATGTCGGTCAGCGCCCGCCCGGCGTCAGCGACAAACCGCTCCCGAGTCTCCTGGGTCAGGCGACTACGCTGCGAGGCGGAGGGTCGGGACGCCATTGTTGCAGCGTGTTGTCAGACCGTAGCACCAGCGTTCGGGTCATTCGGATCCCCCGGCTTTTGCGGCGCGCCCTTCAACAAGTCCTCGCGCTTCACACCCAGCCACATGGCAATGGCAGCACCCACAAACACCGACGAATAGATACCAAAACAGATGCCGATGGTCAGCGCCAAAGCAAAATAGTACAACGTGGGACCGCCAAAAAGCAGCATTGACAAAACCATGATTTGGGTGGAGCCGTGGGTAATGATAGTACGACTGATGGTGGAGGTGATGGCGTTGTCGATAATTTGTACCGTGCTCATCTTGCGGTAGCGGCGGAAGTTCTCACGCACCCGGTCAAAGATCACCACCGATTCGTTGACCGAATAACCCAACACCGCGAGCACCGCCGCCAATACCGCGAGCGAAAACTCCCACTGGAAAAATGCGAAGAATCCGAGGATGATGACCACATCGTGCAGGTTGGCAACAATTGCTGCCACGGCAAACTTCCATTCGAAGCGCACTGCCAGATACAGCATGATGCCCACCACCACCATGGCCAGTGCCTTGACACCGTCGACCGCCAGTTCTTCTCCCACCTGCGGCCCGACAAATTCCTGACGCCGCAAAACGGCCTGCGGATCGGCCTTCTTCAAGGCGGCAAACGCTGTTTCACTTTGTTGCGCCGAACTCACACCCTTTTGCGCCGGCAATCGGATCAGCACATCGCGCGCAGTACCGAAGTTTTGCACCTGGATGTCGGTGTAGCCCAAGCTGGCGACGACCGAGCGCACCTTGGCCACATCAGCCGGCTGGCTGTAACCGACCTCCATCAGCGTGCCGCCGGTGAATTCGACCGACAGGTGCAGGCCGCGGCTGAACAGGAAGAAAACTGCCAAGGCAAACGTCACCAGCGACACCACGTTGAGCACCACGGCATGGCGCATGAATGGGATGTCCCGGCGGATCTTGAAAAACTCCATGCTTATTTCCCTTGTGCCGGCGTGACCAAGTCGGCGCCAGTATCAGGCCGCCACACCGTACCAATCGACACCGATTTGAGTTTTTTGGCCCGGCCATACCAGAGGTTGACCAGGCCGCGCGAGAAGAAAACAGCCGAAAACATGCTGGTCAGAATGCCGATGCAATGCACAACGGCAAAACCCCGCACTGGCCCGGAGCCAAAAATCAGCAACGCCAGGCCCGCGATCAATGTCGTGACGTTGGAGTCGAGAATGGTGCCCCAGGCCCGGTCATAACCGGCATTGATGGCCGCCTGCGGCGACGCGCCGTTGCGCAACTCCTCGCGCACCCGCTCATTGATCAAGACGTTGGAGTCGATGGCCATGCCCAGGGCCAACGCCACGGCAGCCATGCCGGGCAAGGTCAACGTCGCCTGCAACATCGACAACACCGCCACCAGCAGCAACAGGTTGAAGCCCAGGGCGATACTGGAAAAGGCACCGAACAAGGCGTAGTAGACACACATGAACGCAACAATCACCAGGAAACCCCAGGTGACGCTGTTGAAACCCTTCGCTATGTTTTCCGCCCCCAGGCTCGGGCCGATAGTGCGCTCTTCGATGATTTCCATCGGCGCTGCCAGCGAGCCGGCACGCAGCAGCAGGGCCGTGTCCTGCGCCTCCACGGTGGTCATGCGACCAGATATCTGCACCCGACCACCGCCAATTTCGCTGCGAATCACCGGCGCCGTGACGACCTCCCCCTTGCCCTTCTCGAACAGCAGGATGGCCATGCGTTTGCCGACGTTCTCCCGCGTGACATCCCGGAAAATGCGCGATCCCTTGGCGTCCAGCGACAAATGCACCGCCGCCTCCTGTGTCTGGGTGTCAAAACCAGGCTGCGCATCGGTCAGATTCTCACCGGTCAGGATGACCTGCTTCTTGACCACCACCGGTTGGCTGTTGCGCTCGAGGTAACGCTCGGAGCCAAAGGGCACCGGTGCGCCGCCCGACTCGGCCGCACGGGCCTCGGCGCTTTCATCGACCAGGCGTACCTCCAGCGTGGCTGTGCGGCCAAGAATGTCCTTCGCCTTGGCGGTGTCCTGCACACCTGGCAGCTGCACCACGATGCGATCAAGCCCCTGCTGCTGTATCACCGGTTCGGCCACGCCGAGCTCGTTGATACGGTTGTGCAAGGTCACCATGTTCTGCTTGAGCGCCTGCTCCTGGATACTGCGCGCGGACGGCGCCTTGATCGAGGCGGTGAGTTTTGTCTCGCCTGCGTCTACCACCTCGACGGTCTGCAATTCGGCAAACTGCTCCGAGATCACGCGCTTGGCGCCGTCAAGTGCTGCCGCATCACGAAAAAGAATCTCCACTGTCTGGCCAACCCGGCTGATGCCACCGTGCCGTATGTTTTTCTCGCGCAGCACCGTGCGCAGATCGCCGGACAGGGATTCTGCCTTCTTGGTCAGTGCTGCCTGCATGTCGACCTGCAACAAAAAGTGCACGCCACCGCGCAAGTCCAGTCCGAGATACATCGGCGCGGCGCCGAGCTTGGACAACCACGCCGGCGAACGTGACAACAGATTGAGTGCGACGATGTAGGGTGGGTCCGCCGGATCGGGTACCAGCGCCTTCTGGATCGCGTCCTTGGCTTTGAGCTGGGCGTCCGTGTCATCGAATCGCGCCTTGATGGAGTTGCCATCAAACGTTACCGCTGCTGGCGACAGGCCGGCCGCCTTCAGCGCCTCAATTACACGGGTCTGGGTATTGCTGTCCACCTTGACCGTGGCCTTCGCCGACGACACCTGCACCGCCGGCGCTTCACCAAAGAAATTCGGCAGCGTGTAGAGAACACTGACCACCAGCGCCACGATGATGATGGCGTACTTCCAGACCGGGTATCGATTCATGATGTGGTTGGGAAGGTGGGGCGCAGCCAGCAACCGTGCGCGGCCCACACCGCCGGTTATTTGAACGTGCCTTTGGGAAGAACCTGTACCACTGCGCTGCGCTGGATCTGCACTTCAACCCCGCCGGATATTTCCAGTCCGATATAACTGTCGCCCAGCTTGGCAACCTTGCCCAACACACCTCCCGCGGTTACCACTTCATCACCCTTGGCCAGCGCCTCGATCATGGCGCGATGTTCCTTTTGCTTCTTCATCTGCGGGCGGATCATGACAAAATAAAGCACCACGAACATCAGCACCAGTGGCAACATGCTCATCAATGAGGATTGCATGTCGCCACCGGCGGCAGCGGGAGCGGTTTGGGCAAAGGCGGACGAAATAAGCACAGGTGTCTCCACAACGGTCGGTTGGACTGGAATGCCCGCCGCACCGGCTCGGCAGTGCGCAGCGGTTAACCCGCCATTGTAAGGGGCACGCGGCCAACCCGGCCAGTGGACGGGTCTACCCGCCAGCGCCTGCAGCGACCTGCTGTGCCACTGGTGCCGACGCCGGAGCGCGCCAGCGCTGCAACAGGTCCTGCCGACGCAGCCGGGTCGCCACGACACTGCGTTCCTTGACATGCCCATAACCGCGTATGGTCTCCGGCAGGCAGGCGATCTCCACGGCCAGTGCATGGTTGTCGCTGCCCAGGCCATGCAACACTTCATTCATGTCGGCTCGGTACTGCACTATCAGGTCGCGCTCGGTGCGCCGTTCTTCGGTACGGCCGAAAACGTCGAACGCGGTACCACGCAGACCTTTGAGCTGTGCCAGCAGGCGAAAAGCCACCAGCATCCAGGGGCCGAACTGGCGCTTTAGCAGCTCACCCTTCTCGTTGCGTCTTGACAGCAGTGGCGGCGCCAGGTGGTAATGCAGCTTGAAGTCGCCTTCGAATGTCTCCCCGACACGCTTGAGGAAACTGCCTTCGGTATGCAGGCGCGCCACTTCATACTCGTCCTTGTAGGCCATCAGCTTGAACAGGTAACGCACCACCGACTCGGTCAGCGTGGTCGTGCCAAGCGGCGCTTCGCGCAAACGAACCGCCTCCACAAAGTCCCGGTAGTCAGCGGCATAACGCACGTTCTGGTATTCGCCCAGAAACTCGACGCGCCGGTTGACGCTGTCCTGCAGCGACGGGCGACGGCGAAACTCCATCACCTGCCCCGGCGTCAGCAGCCGCTCGACCGACGTCCAGTCATGCGCTGCGCGCCGACCCCATTCGAACGCCGCCTTGTTGTTTGCCACCGCCACCGCATTGAGCTCGATGGCACGTTGCAGCGACTCCAGGCCAAGCGGAACCCAGCCTTTTTGCCAGGCATAGCCCAGCATCATCGGGTTGGTGTAGATCGCGTCACCCATCAGCTTGGTGGCGGCGGCATCTGCATCAAACGCGCCAACTCCGTCTACCCCCACCGCGCGCGCGATCTCGGCCATACAGGCCTGGGACGGATTGACCCAATTGGCATTTTTCACAAAGGCGGCGGTAGGCGTGCTGTGTGAATTGAGCGCCACATGGGTACGCCCATGGCGCATGCGCAACATGGTTTCCCGTCCGGCGGCAACGATCGGATCACAGCCAATGATCAGGTCGGCCGCGGCCATGCTGACCCGCGTGGTGCGAATATCCTGCTGCCTGGCGGCCAGCAGCACATGGCTCCAGGTGGCGCCGCCTTTTTGCGCCAATCCGCCGGCGTCCTGTGTCACGACGCCTTTGCCCTCGATATGGGCGGCCATGCCCAGCAACTGGCCGATCGTGATCACACCGGTGCCGCCCACCCCTGCCACAACAATGCCCCAGACCGCACCCTCGGTGTCCAGCGCACCCCGGAACACAGGCTGCGGCAATTCGGCCACCGGCAAACCCGGTAAGATTTTCGCCCCCGCCTTTTTCTTCAGCTGGCCACCCTCGACCGTCACAAAACTCGGGCAGAAACCTTTCAGGCACGACATGTCCTTGTTGCAGCTGGACTGGTTGATCTGACGCTTGCGGCCAAACTCGGTTTCCAGCGGCTCCACACTCAGGCAGTTTGACTGCACGCCGCAATCGCCGCAGCCCTCACACACCAGCTCATTGATCACAACGCGGCGGGCCGGGTCGACCAGGGTGCCGCGCTTGCGCCGACGCCGTTTCTCGGTAGCGCAAGTCTGGTCGTAGATGATGACGGTCGTGCCCTTGATTTCGCGGAACTCGCGTTG
>JANOTG010000144.1:0-1621 GCA_031416215.1 Betaproteobacteria bacterium | reverse complement strand
TCCTCCGGGCTGAGGTTGAGCTCCAGATTCTTGCGCAGCCACTCCAAGGGGATGTCCCGGGTGAAGTCGGCGATCATCTCGACGCCCTTGAAATAGGCGGCGAAGGCGCGATCAAACTTGTCGTAATGTTTTTCGTCCTTCACCAAAGCCGTGCGGCTGAGGTAATAGAAGTCGTCGATGTGGTAGCCGCTGATCAGCTCGCCGCTGGCGTCCTGCTCGGTGTTGGGGCCCACCACGCCTTCCTTCAGGGCTTCGAGCAAGACCAGGTATTCCTTCACCGATACCGGCAGCTTGGCAGAACGCAGGGTGTAGAAAAAGTCGATCAGCATATTCAGCCTCCGGGCCAGCGTACCGGACTTTGCCGGAAATGAAGACAGGCGACGATCACGACCACATCATCGCTCACTTTGAAATGCAATCCATACGGGAATCTGCGCAGTTTGTACCAACGAAACGGGTCGCGCGTGACGGGAAACTGCAACGGGTTGCGAACGAGGGCATCACTTGCCGTCCCTGCCCGAAGGAAGTCTGCGCCCAAGCCAGTACGGCGGGATTCGTACCAGTCGAAGGCAAGTTCGATGTCTTGCGCGGCCGGAACCGCAAGACGCACCCGAAAAATCACAGGCTCACGCCCAATTTTCCGGCCAACTGCTCGACGGTGACAAGTTGATCTGGATGGGCATTGCACCAGGCGACGCGGCGAAGAAGCTCGTGGTGCAATTCGTCCGTCATGATCGGGACGACTTCCTGGCCAATGCTGTCCCACAAGTCTTCAACCAGCTGCAGCTTCTCGTGTGGACCAAGGTGAGCCAGATCATTGAGGATGGTATTCATGGTGTCTCCAGAAAACGGGCTATTGCCCAGATTCAGGTGCGATTTCGCGGTTTGTCGCGCAGGTACAGCAGCTGTGCCTTCGCCTCCGGCCACTCGCCCGAGCGCATGCTGTACATCACGGTGTCGCGTATGGTTCCGTCGCGGCGCAGCGCGTGGCCGCGGATCACGCCGTCCTTGCGCGCACCCAGGCGCTCGATGGCATTTTGCGAGTCGAAGTTGAAATTGTCGGTGCGCCAGCCCACGACGTGGCAGCCCAGCGTGTCGAAGGCATGGCCCATCAACAGCAGTTTGCAGGTGGTGTTGACGTGGGTGCGCTGGCAACGTTTGGCGTACCAGGTGTAGCCGATCTCGACGCGCTTCACCGTTGGCAGGATGTCGTGGTAACTGCTCGATCCCAGCACCGCGCCGCTGGTCTGATCTACCACGGCGAACGCAAATCGGTGTCCGGCCTCGCGCATGGCCAACGCGTCGCGGATGTACTGCCCAGTCTGCTCAGGCTCCGGCACCGAAGTAATGCGCAGACGCCACAATTCGCCATCGGCCGCCGCGGCGCGCAGGCCAGCCTCGTGCTCCATGCCCAGCGGAAGCAGCGTGATGCCGCGATCGGACAGGGTGACGGGTAGCACGAATCCGTCAGTCATCGATTGTGCCTTTGCATGAACACCAGCTTTTCGAACAGGGTCACGTCCTGTTCGTTCTTGAGCAAGGCGCCAACAAGTGGCGGCACGGTGACCTTTTCGTCCTTGCTGTGCAGCGCTTCCGGCGGAATTTCTTCTGCCAGCAGCAG
>JANOTG010000143.1:0-11975 GCA_031416215.1 Betaproteobacteria bacterium | reverse complement strand
ACGGCCTCGACATGCGGGTTGGCCATGCCCCAGCGTTGCGCCACACCGCCCAGCAACACGTTGGCCAGTGCGACGATGCTCATGCCCTGGTGATGGGCCATGAAGGTACACACCGGGGTGCTTCGGCCGACTGCGGTCTGTCGCGACGGCGTAAAGTCGAGTGCCTCGATGAAGCCGTAGTCTTTGCGCGCCCCGAGCTGCTGCAATGCCGCGAAATTGAGTGAGGCGCTGTGCGGGGCGATCTGCGCCGCCAGCGCCGTGGCGTACGGAGCCACCACCAGCTCGTCAGCGGGAGTACGTCGCAAGGCGAGGCGTGGCACGCCCTGCGGCGCATACTGGTAGGCCAGCGTATGGTCTTGACCGGCGTAGGCCGACTCGGAAATGCCCCACGGCACGCCGTGTCGACTTGCAAACGCGACCTGCTCGCGCAACGCACAGGCGCTGGCGTCATGCAGCACACTGCCGCGCGGCTCGTCCAGCACCAGGCTGGGCATCAGGTACTCGAACATGGAGCCCGACCAGGAGCGCAACGCGGCGTGCGAGCCGACGGCAAAAAGCGGCCGACCCAGCGCCGCCCAATGGCGCACCGGCACGTCGCCCTTGGCTATCGCCAACAGGCTGGTCAGGCGCGACTCGGATGCCAGCAGGTCGTAAAAGCTGGCGTCCAGCTGCTGTTCCGCGACGCGATAACCGATATGGAACAGGTTGCGCTTGCGGTGGTACAGAAAAGTGAAATCCGGCTCCCACGCCAGGCGTTCACAGTCGGCAGCCAAAGTTTCCAGAGTGCCCCGGTCGGACCCGGTGGAGCTGCCGGGCACACTGCCGGCCAGCTCGCGGCAGGCCTGGGCCACGGCCAGCAAGTGGCCACTCAGGTTGCCGCTGTCCACGGTCGACACATACATCGGCAGCAGGGGTGCGCAACTCTCGGTGTCGTACCAGTTCATGAAATGGCCCGCATGGCGCTGCATTCGGCCCATTGTTGTCAGGGTGGCACGCAGCCTGGTGATCAGCTCGGGCGTGCCGATCCAGCCGAATTGCCTGGCGCAGGCAACGCTGAGCAGATACAGGCCCATATTGGTGGGTGAGGTTCGATGCGCCACCATGTCGTGCGGCACGGTCTGCAGGTTGTCAGGCGGCAGGTGGTTGTCCTGGGCGCCGACACAGCGCTCGAACAGCCGCCAGGCGTCGCGGGCGACTCCCTCCAGATAGACCTGATCGGTCAACGTCAGGGTGTCCTGGGTACGGAACCCGGGCGGGCGGCTGACGCACCAGGTCCAGCAGGGTGAGGCGGCCCACACCAGGCACCACATCGCAGCAAGGGGCCACACCGGTGACAGCAGCAGCATCACCGCCATCAGTCCGCCAGCCACGAGCGGCGCCACCCAGTGGCGCCGCAACAGCCGCCACAGGTCGGTGCTGGCCGCGACCTGCGCTGCCTCGGCCGTCGTCCACTGCAACAGGTGCCGCCGCGTGACCCCCATGCGCAGCAGCGCACGGGACACGGCGTCCAGCGCCATCAGCGCCTCCTGCAGCAGCTGCGCCAGATGCCAGACGGCGCCCCAGCCCGAGCGCACCAGCTCGGTGACGGCCTGGCGGTAGAAGCGCAACTTGGCCACATCATCACGGCTGGGTGAGAAGCCGGCCACCGCACCCATCAACGGCCCGGCGCCCACAGCGGCCAGCACCAGCAGCAACGCCGCCACCGGCGTGCCTGCCACTCCGGCCAGAGCCAGCACCAGCAGTATCAGCGAGGCCGGCGCCACCAGCGAGCGGCGCAGGTTGTCGAACATCTTCCAACGGTTGACCGCCGGCATCGGATAACGCCGCGGATTGAGCAGAAACGGCAGCAGCTGCCAGTCACCCCGCGTCCAGCGGTGCACCCGCGACGCCGCCACATCGGCATGAAACGGCGCGTCCTCGATGACCGTGATGTCGGTGACCGCCGCGCAGCGTGCCATGGAGCCCTCCAACAGGTCATGGCTGAGCACCTGCTCGCTCGGCAGCCGGCCGGACAACAAGTTATGCACCGCCTGCACGTGCAACAACCCCTTGCCGGTGAAGGTGCCCTCGCCAAACAGGTCCTGGTAGACCTCCGAGCTCGCAGCACTGTAGGGGTCGGTGCCGCACTGGCCGGCAAACAGCCAGTGGTACAGCGTATGTTCGCCGGGCGTGGGCAGCGGTGTGGCCACCCGTGGCTGCAAAATGGCATAACCACTGACCACCCGCCTGCCGGTGGGGTCCAGGCGCGGCGTGTTGTGCGGATGCGCAGCGATGCCCACCAGCTCGCGCAGGCGTCCTGGCGGCAACTGCGTGTCGCTGTCGAGCGTCACCAGATAACGTGTGCCCGTTGCCATCACGGACAACGCCCCAAGGTCGAGGAAAGCGCCGTGGGACCCGACGGCGAGGGCAGCAAGCAGCAGTTCCAGCTTGCCTCGTTTGCGCTCCCAGCCGATCCAGCAGCGCTCGGTGTTGCTGTAGCTGCGTGCCCGGTGCAGCAAGATGAAGCGTGGTCCGGCCGTCGGGTCGGCACCGGTGCGCGGATAACGGCTGTTGAGCAAGGCCACCTGTGTGCGGGCGTCGTCCAGCAAGCGGTCATCGGCGGCGGTCTGCGCCGTGTCGGCGTCCACCCAGTCGGTCAGCAACGCGAACTGTGCCTGCGGCTCCGGGTTCGCCAGGTAGTGCAGTTGCAGGCGGTGGGCCAGCCGGGTGGCGGACAACGGGCCACTCAGCATGGCCGGCACCACCACCATCACCCGGTGTTCCAGCGGAATGGCCTGCCCCAACGACAGCCGCGGCAGATGGCGCGGCCGCACCGACTCGCTGATCAGGCGATTGACCACCGCCACCACCGCCTGGGATGCCGGAAACACGGCCAACAGCGTGGCCAGGATGCCCAGCCAATCGGACCCTGCCACAGCCAGGGCCGCGCCCGGCTGGGGGCGCCACAACGCCCACCAGACCAGGCCCCAGGTAAACACCAGGATCGTGGCCAGGTAAGCCGCAAACACCACAGGCCGGCGCAGACCGTACCACCAGGACACCAGGCCTTGGCGGCGCAGGCCCATGGCCCGCTCCAGCACCGGCCGCCCGGGGCCACGCAACCAATGGCTGGCAATCGCCGCATCACCCTGGGCAGCACGCATCAGGTCCAGCAGTGCCTGCCCCACCACCACCTCGCTGTGTCCGGCGCGGCGCGCCAGCGTGGCGATGCCGTGCAGGGTCTGATCCCGGGTCGACACGTCTTCGGCCTCGAACAGGGCCGACGTCAGCATCAGGCGCATCAACGGGCTGGTGCGCGCAATGATGTCCGGCCAGTCGGCGTCGCCGATGGCGCGCAAAGAATTCACGGCGTTGCTGACGCTCAGGTTGTCGGCCGCCTGGTGCGCCGGCTGCTCCGTCATGGCCACGACCCGGTCCGGCAAGGCCGCCTGCAGCCATTCGTGGACGCCGGGAGTGCCATCGGGCCGGCTGGCACCGCGGCGCTCAGGCAGGCGCTGTGCCATCTGGGTCAGGAACACGCGCCCGACACCACGCTGATTGAGCTCGGCCAGCAATTGGGCGAGTTGTTCGACACGGCATTCACCGATACGGTCACAGACCAGGTTGGCAATCTCACGCGCGGCCTTGTTGGTGGCAATCCGCTCCGCCAGCCGACGCAGGTTCTCGACCAACACCACCCGCAAGGTCGTCGGCAGCGCCCACAATTCACCCAGGTTGAGCTCGCACGACTCCAGATAGGCGCACAGGTAGTGGCGCAGCAGTTCTTCGTCGAATGCGCCATCGGTGTGCGCGACGAACGCCCACGCCACACCATAGATACGCGGCAATCCGGCCAGCGGTTCGTCCTGCAACACGGGCAAGCGGCGGAAGTAGCTGCGCGGCAGCCCTTCGTGGATCGCCTTGAGCTGTGCCTCGATCAGATGAAAGTTGTCCAGCAGCCACTCGGCCGCCGGGCTGATGTCATACCCCGTACTGGCCTGCAGGCCGATGTAGGCATGTGCTGCCCGCAGGACCCGCACGTTGCTGGCAAGCCGTGGGTAGAACGGTGCCGCCCGAGCGCCGGCAGCGGCGCTGCGGTGGGTCTCGCCCAGGCTGCGGCCGTGTTGTGCAAAACGCTGCAGGCCAAAGATCTCGGAGCGAATCGGCGCCAGCACCACATCGCGCGAGCCGTCCAGCATCGCGCGCAGCGCCGGTTTGGAGCCTGCCAGCAGAGTCAATAACGCGACCTTGGGCATAGGCGTGCCAGGTCAGGTCGGCGCAAGCGCGACCATAGCCTCTACCAAAGGCAACTCAAACCGATCAACAACGTTGCCAGCACCAGGGTGGTGACAAAACGCGGGGCGACAACTCCATGCAGGCGCTCAGCAACACAATGCAGGCCAAACAGGCGCCCGCGGGAGGCGTGGCAGGTACTCAGATGGTCACCCAGGGAGGACAGCTCCATGGGCGAGGTGTCGGCACTGTCGCCAAAAGAGGCCGTGCTCCAGGGTCGTTCGGTGATGGAATGGCTGCGGTTCATGGGGTGTTCCTGCCGCCGGTGCCTTGGCACACAGCGCAAATGGGGGAAAAAATCAGGCTTGGGTCAGGAGAGCGTAATGGCGCGACGCGCCGTTGTCTGTCGGACAGCAGGCCGACGGCACCGAAGCCGGCGTCATATGGGTACCGCCATGGCCTTGTGTGCGCTTGTGTGCGCTAGCGTACGCTGACGAGGGCGCACCGTACCTACAATCGTGACACCACTCTGGGGAGAACTCCCATCACCACCACGCCCGTCGACCCGAAACTGAACCATTTGCTGGCGGCGTTGCCAGGGCAGGAGTTCTTACGCTGGTTGCCCCAACTCGAACTCGTTGCCATGCCTCTGGGTCAGGTGCTGTACGAAGCCGGCGCGACGCTGGACCATGTGTATTTCCCGGTGGACGTCATCGTCTCCTTGTTGTACGTGATGGAAAACGGCGCCTCGGCAGAAATCGCGGTGGTTGGCAACGAAGGCCTGGTCGGCATCTCCCTGTTCATGGGCGGGGGCTCCACACCCAGCCGAGCCGTGGTGCAAAGCGCCGGCCAGGGCTACCGGCTCCCGGCCGAGGCCATCCAGGCGGAATTCGAACGCTCCGGGCCGGTCATGCATCTGCTGCTGCGCTACACACAGGCGCTCATCACCCAGATGTCCCAGACCGCTGTCTGCAACCGCCACCATTCGCTGGACCAGCAGCTGTGCCGCTGGTTGTTGCTCAGCCTGGACCGCATGACGGGCAACGAGCTGGTGATGACGCAGGAGCTGATCGCCAACATGCTGGGCGTGCGCCGCGAAGGCGTCACCGAGGCGGCCCTGAAGCTGCAGCAGTCCGGGCTGATACGTTATGCGCGCGGCCATATTTCGATACTTGATCGCAAGGGGCTGGAGCGTCGCACCTGCGAGTGTTACGCGGTGGTGAAGAAGGAATACGACCGGCTGCTGCCGGCCCTGACCGCGCGCTGAAGCCCTTGCGCGGGCAAAACGGCTGCATGTAGGAGCCGGACCACAGCCGAATCAGACCACCGCCGATAGCGGTAAGACCGCGCTGGCCAGATCATGGGGACTCGTACATGCCAACGAGGTCCCCATGCCACACGCCCTTCGCCCCGAACCCAATCCACGCGACAACCAATTGCTGGCGGCGCTGCCGCAAGCCGAGTGGGAGCGCTGGGAACCCTACCTGGAACCCGTCGAGCTCACGGTCGGACAAGTCCTGAGCGAATCCGGCCGCGCCGCCTCGTATGTCTACTTCCCGACCAGCGCCATCGTCTCGCTGCTGTACATGACGCGTGATGGGGCCTCGTCGGAGATCGCCGTGGTGGGCCATGAAGGGGTGGTGGGCATCGCGGTGTTCATGGGTGGTGATGCCACGCCGAACCAGTCGGTGGTGCAACACGCCGGCCAGGGCTTTCGACTGCGGGCCCAGGCCATGAAAGACGAGGTGGATCGTGCCGGACTGGTGTTGCACATGATGCTTCGTTACACCCTCACGGTGATAGAGCAGGTGGCACAGACTGCAGCCTGCAACCGCTACCACTCGATCGACCAGTTGTTGTGCCGTCGCCTGTTGTTGGGCGTGCAGCGCCTGCAAACGGATGCGCTGCTGATGACGCAGGAATTGTTGGCCAATCTGCTCGGTGTGCGCCGAGAAGGTGTCACCGCCGCCGCACTCAAGCTGCAGCAGGACGGCGTGATCCGCTACAGCCGTGGGCGCATCGACGTGCTGGACCGGCAAAAACTGCAGCAGCGCAGCGGCGAATGCGGCGCCAACGCGGCACCCACCCATTGGCGCAGCGTGCCAGCGTTGTTGTCCATGCCGATGGCAGCATGACGCGGCGTTGACGGGCCAGCAACGGATCCGGGAGCCTGCCATGGCCAGCACAGAAAACCACCTCATCGAATTGCTGCCGCGTGCTGACCGCGAGCGTCTCATATCCATTTGCGAGCCAGTTGAGCTGGTCTTGGCCGAGGTGTTGTACGAGCCGCGCCGACCGATCCGCCACGTCTATTTCCCCCACACCGGCTTTGTCTCGCTGGTGATGTCGATCGACGGCAATCCGGGCCTGGAGATCGGCATGGTCGGGCGCGAAGGCATGGTGGGCAGCCACTTGATACTGGGGGTGGCCGACGCGCCCCTGCACGCCCTGGTGCAAGGCGCGGGGACGGCCTGGCGCGTGGCGGTGGCGCCGTTTCGCCGCCAGCTCGATTCCAGCCCGGCGCTGCGGCGCGGGCTGAACCGCTATCTGTACGTGCTGATGACGCAGATGGCAGAGGCCGCCGGGTGTCTGCGTTACCACCTGATCGGTCCGCGTCTGGCGCGCTGGTTGTTGATGAGCCAGGACCGCGCGCACAGCGACGTATTTGCCGTCACGCAGGAGTTTCTGGCTTACATGCTGGGCGTGCGCCGGGTTGGCGTGACCAAGGCGGCAGGCGAGTTGCAGGCCAGCGGATTGATCCGTTACCACCGGGGCGTCGTGACCATCGTGGACCGCGCCGGTCTCAAAGCCATCGCCTGCAGCTGTTACGCGGTGGACCGCAAGACGTACTCGGATCTGTTGGGGTGACTCTGCACGGGGTCCGGCTCAAGCCGCCCGGCCCACAACACAGCGCGACATGCCAGCGCACACCGAAAGTGCTGAAACCGTTGCAGCCGGGCTGGAGGGTGACCCGGCATTGCGCCTGGACAGCCCGCGCGTGTGATCCTGGTAGGGGTTCCTCCTGCTGATCGCACTGATCATCACATGCAAAGCCTGCAGCGGCAACACGACATGAACCGTCGGTCAACCTCACGCCGGCCGAAGTGACGCCAGATCGACGGATGTGCGCCAGCGCACGTAGCGATGCGGCGTGCGCGTGTAGGCTCGAACCGTCACCCCGGCAAACGCCATGTCCAAACGCATTCTTCTCATTCAAGCCCACCCGGACGCGAATCATCCGCATTTAGGCCACGCGCTTGAAGCCAGTTATGCAGCAGGCGCCAGCGACGCCGGGCACAGCGTGCGGCATGTGGCGTTGGCCACGCTCGATTTCCCGTTGTTGCGCAGTCAACACGAGTGGGAGGAATGCAGCATTCCAGCCTGCCTGAAGCCTGCGCAAGACGACATCGCCTGGGCCGAGCACATCGTCTTTTTCTTTCCGCTCTGGCTGGGCGACATGCCGGCTTTGCTCAAGGCCTTTCTGGAACAGGTGGCGCGGCCCGGCTTCGCGATCATCCGCGAGAAAGGCGGCAACCCGTGGGGCAACAAGGGTCTGACCGGGCGCTCCGCGCGTGTGGTCGTCACCATGGGCATGCCCGCATTGGTGTACCGCTGGTACTTCCGCGCGCACAGCATCAAGTCACTGGAGCGCAATGTGCTCGGATTTGTCGGCATTGCACCGGTGCATGAAACCCTGATTGGCTTGACCGGAGACATGAAGCCGAAGGACGTTGCCAAATGGCTGGACAAGCTGGAGCGCCTGGGGGCTGGGGCGCAATGAAGAAAATCGCGTTTCACCTCGGTCTTGTGGGCTCGCTGATAGGCGGGCTCTGGCTGCTCCAGGGGCTCGGCGTCGTGCACCTGCGGCCGATTCTTTGCTTTGCGGACTGCGTGCCCCTGCAAGGTCCCTCGGCGACCTGGGCCGTGATCGGTGCGTTGGTGTTCGCAGCGGGCAGCGTCGCTGTGCGGTGGGCCTGGAAGCGACGCGCGCATTGAGAACTTGTCCGTAAATAATCTGGAGATCACGTTGGGACGCAATCAGGATGAGTTGACCGCCAACATCACGCCGCATGGGCTGCCCGCCCATGCAAGGGATTTGGTGGGCGAATCGCCTGATTTCGTCCCAACCCACAGGGCAAGTGAATATTCGGGCGATCTGCGGCGTTGCAAAATCAGGCAAGGCGTACAGCCTTGCCTTGGGTTTTGCGCCTTGCGTCTCATCCCGAATTTCCACTTGCGTGACTCCAGCTTATTTGCGGACAAGTTCTAAGCCCGCATGAAGCGGCCACTGCACTGGGTAGCCGCTGGTTCGACTCTCCTCGCCCTTGCCGCCGTATGGACAGCCTGGCGTTTTTCGACCGGCACCTGGGCGGCCGTCCGGCGGAACTGCTGCAGGGCCCGGCCAGGCAGTATCCCGATGCCGTGTTTGAGTCGCGCGTGCCCTGACAACCAACTCGGCCGGTCGCCAGTCGCTTGTGCAGCATTGGCGACGGATAGACCCTGGTAGAGATCGACAACCACTGCCACCCGGGTGCGGGCAGCAACACAGCCGTCACACAGGCCGCTCTTCCGCCACGACACCGTGGATATGCCAGACGGCGATGAACATGGCGGCGATGGCGGGTCCGAGCACAAAACCGTTGATGCCAAATACCGCCATGCCGCCCAGTGTGCTGATCATCACCAGATAGTCCGGCAAACCGGTGTCGCGGCCCACCAGCGACGGCCGCAGCAGGTTGTCGACCAGCCCTATCACCAGCACACCGTAGGCGGTCAGCGCCACTGCCTGCCACAGTGCGCCGGTGGCAAAGAAGTAGATCGCCACCGGTGCCCACACCAGTGCGGCGCCAACGGCTGGCAACAAGGCCAGAAAGGCCATCAGCACGCCCCACAACAACGCACCCGCCACACCCAGAAACCAGAATGCCAGGCCGCCCAGCGCTCCCTGCACGACAGCCACGATCAGATTGCCGCGCACCGTGGCGCGCAACACGGTGGAGAACTTGGCCAGCAAATCGCGCCGATGTTGCGGCGCCAACGGCAAGGCATCACGACAGTCGCGCAGGATTTTCTCGCCGTCACGGATCAGGAAAAACGCCAGGTAGAGTGCAATCGCCACACTGGCCGCAAATTCGAAGGTGTTTTGCCCGAAACCCAGCGCCTGCGAGGCAAAAAACTGGCCCCCCTGGGACAAGGCCGCCACCAGGCGACGCTGCAGCGTGTCAAAGTCGATCAGCCCGGCACGATCCAGCAAAACACCGGCCCAGGCCGGCAGGGCATCAAACAGGCCCCGGAAATACCGGACCAGGTTGAGATCGCCCGATTGCAGCCGTGTTGCCACCGCCGCCACTTCGCGCGCCAGCGCTGCAGCCACCAATAACAGGGGTATCACGACCAACACCAGCACCGTCAGCAGGGTCAGAAGCGCTGCCGCCGTGCGACGCGACCGCAGTCGCAGCACGAGCCAGCGGTTGAGCGGCGCGAACAGCAAGGCGATGATGGTCGCCCACAGGATGGTGCCGTAGAACGGTAACAGTATCCAGCCGAATGCCAGCGAGACGACAAGCAGCGCGCAAAGCAGGGTACGCCGCTGCAATCGGCTGGTGACATGCGACATGCTGCGACCTTGCAATCCCCGACCTGGTGCAGGCTGGGTCAAACCTTGCGCAATACCGGGGCACTCCGCTGCACACCTGACAGGTGTGCCGGCAGGTGCAACACGGGTCGGGTTGCCGATGGCGGCGGTAACACGGGCGCAGCATGTGCATGCCGCTCCTGCGGTCGGCTGGTCGTGAAGGATGCGGGTGGGAGTTTGGGCATGGGGATAAGGCCTTGGTTGGGGTACGGGCACTGACCGGGAGCTGACGCTGGCAGTGCCGAATCGCAACACCAGCACCTTGGTTTGTATCTTCTCGCGCGACGCCAATCTGTACGTCAACGTACAGACGACAGTCGCACCAGCACCGATAAACGAGGCGTGGCAGGACCAACAGAGGATCGTTCCATGATTCACCCGCTATTTGCACTTGCACAAGAACGCAGCAACCTCAGGCTGGTTCCCCGTGCGCCATCGACCGGGTTTGTCAGGGCCGCACCATCGGCGCCGCAGGACGACATGCTGCAAGCCCTTGGCAGGCAGCTTCGGCAGGCGGTCGGCGCCGTGCCGCAGCGTGCCGGTAATCTGGCCGACAACCCTGAAATCGCCGCGATGCACTTGTCCATGCTGGCCTGTGCCGACGTCCTGGATGGATTCAAAGCCGCGGCCGACTACGGCTTCGAACAGCGCCGGCAGCTCGAAGCACAGATCAGCCAGATACAAGCCGAACTGCACCAGACCAGGGAGGAATTGACCCGAACCCGTGCCGAGGAGCGCGACGCACGGGACCTGGCCCTGCACGACAGCCTGACGGCCTTGCCGAACCGTCGCTACTTTACGCAACGACTGACCGAGGCGCTGGGTGATGCGTCACCGCGCCGTGAGCCATTGGCGGTGTTGTTCCTCGACCTGGACGACTTCAAACCGGTCAACGACGCCCATGGTCACGCCACCGGCGACGAGATGCTCAAGATCATTGCCTGCCGCTTGAGCCGGACCCTGCGCAGCGCCGACATGGTCAGTCGCCTTGGGGGTGATGAATTCGCCTGTTTGCTGCACGGCCTGGCCGACCGGGAGCAGCTCAGTCACATGGCGTGCAAGGTCATCGACGCGATCGCCGCGCCGTGCAAGATTGGCACGCTGCAACTGCGGGTGCGTCCCAGCATAGGCATATCGCTGTTCCCGGACCACGGCAGCGACGCCACGGCCTTGCTGCGCACCGCCGACACCGCCATGTACAACGCCAAGCGACACCAGTCGGGCTACGCCTTTTTTGACGAGGCTTTGTCTGGTTGGACGCGTGAGCGCCACTGAGCGCTTGCCAGCACTCGGTGTGCTGGCGCACAGCCAGCCCGCCAGACAGGCGCCATGATGGCGGCACAAACCCAGGAGAACCTATGGAAAAAGCCGCATTGCCAACATCGTTTGGAGTATTCAAACCGGTAGGCCACACGGTCATCGCCTTTGAATCGGCGCCCCTGCAAAAGGCCGCGGAAGTGGCGCTGCTGGCCCAGGGGTTCAGTGCTGCCGACCTGGCGCGTTACACACCCGCCGAGATGGTGGCCCAGGTCGATGCCCAGGTGCAAAACGCCAGCCCGCTGGCTTCCGTGGGTCAGGATCTCAACCTGATCAAGGCGCACCGGGCACTAGCGGAGAACGGCTGCCACTTCCTGGTTGTGCATGCGCCTGACGGGCGGACCGCCGCCTTGGTAGATCATGTAGTGCACAACATGCACGCCACTGCTGCACAACGTTATGGAACCTTCATCGTCGAAGAGCTGGTGCAGGCTGCCGACGGCAATCCGCAGATCTTCGAGTCGCCGGACCGCGGGCTGGACCTGCCGGCCGCTGCCAGCCAGCAAACCTGAGTTGCCCCGACGGGGCTCACTGGAGCACCTTCGTGCTACGCACTGCGGTGCGACCTTGCTTGGGGGCGGCCCGGCGCGGCTCACTGGAGTACCTTCGTGCAACGCACTGCGGTGCGAGCCCCTTGGGAGCGGCCCGGCGGGGCTCACTGGAGTACCTCCGCGCGAAGCGCTGCGGTGCGACCTCGCTTGGGGGCGGTCCTGCGCGGCGGTCATGCCGAATGGCGGGCCTCCTGGAGGTCGATCTCGCGCATCAGGCTGCGCAACAACACGTCACTGATGGTGTTGCTGCGCGACGTCTC
>JANOTG010000142.1:0-6475 GCA_031416215.1 Betaproteobacteria bacterium | reverse complement strand
CCAGGTGGCGAGCATGCGACGGTCTTTGGGTTCGGGAAACGAGGAGCCGATGCGCACACAGGCGGTTTCGATGCCATACCGATCAAAGTACAGGCGCGCGAGATCTTCGCCGAACGCCTTGCTCAAACCATACATGCCGTCTGGCCGCGGCGGGTCATCTGCGGTGATGGTTTCGGATTGTTTGTAGAAGCCGGTAACGTGGTTGGAGCTGGCGAACACCACGCGCGTGACGCCTTGCTTGCGCGCCGCCTCATACAGGTTGACCATGCCAACGATGTTGGCCTGCAATATCGGGCCGAACGGACCTTCGGACGACATGCCACCCAGGTGGACGACCGCGTCCACACCCTGCAACAGCGTCAACATGGCATCGGCATTGGCCAGATCGGCCAGCATGACCTCTTCTTGGGTCTGTGCCGGTCCAAAGTCCTGACGGTCTGACAGGCGCAAGACCCGGCAGTTGGCCTTCAGGCGCTCACGCAGCGCCTGCCCCAAAGCACCAGCGGCGCCGGTCAACAACAGTCGTTCATGCACGCGGATCGTCATTCAAATTCCAAACTACCAGCGAGAAATTGGCACTGGACAAAACCAGCAGCTTTGATACAGTCTGCCCATATAGGTTATCAGTTATACGTTGTCTGACAACCTCAATTGTTGCGGCGCGAATTTGTTTGTCAAGCGGATTTTGATGCAATCAAGGAATACCCCTAGCCTCGTTGTCGACAGTCTCGCAGCGCCAACCCAGCCGCGACGACCGCGCGGGTTGGTCAACGAAGTGGTGGCGAGTCTGGCTGACGATATCCGTGCCGGTCGCGTCCCAGCCGGGGGGCGGCTGGCGACCGAAGCCGAGATCATGCGCCGCTTCGATGTCAGCCGCACGGTGGTTCGCGAGGCACTGTCCAGACTGCAGGCATCCGGGCTGGTCGACACCCGGCATGGCATTGGCACCTTTGTCAGCCAGCCAGACCTGAGTGGCAACTTCAAGATTTCCGCGCAGGACTTTGCCACGGTTGCCGACGTGATTGCCGTACTCGAGCTGCGCATCAGCCTGGAGGCGGAGGCTGCGGGCCTGGCTGCGCAACGCCGCACACCGGCGCATTTGGAGGCGATGCAGGCGGCATTGTCCGCATTCCAGGTGTCGATCGAAAAGGACTCCGATGCCGTGCCGCCGGATTTCCAGTTCCACATGGAAATAGCCCGCGCCACCGGCAACCAGCACTTTGCCGACCTGATGACGTATCTCGGCGCCATGATCATCCCGCGTACCCGGGTCAACACACCGCAACACGCACCGGAAGGTCGGCTGGCCTACTTGCAACGCGTCAACAGCGAGCACGAAAGCATTTTTGTCGCCATACGCAACCAGGATGCGGACGCTGCACGCGCGGCCATGCGTACGCACCTGGGCAATAGCCGCGAACGCTTGCGTCGCTCTCAGCCGGTGCCCGCAAATGAAGCGCTGCAACGGGCGTGACCGTTCCGATTAGCCTGTCGTTGTGTTGTACGATGACTGACTGATGTTCTTTTAGTCGACACTATGGTTTCATTGATTGGCAAGGCAACGGACAACACTGTGGGTTCCACGCATACGCCACAGGTGATACACATGCAGGTCATCCCGATTGCCGGCATGGACAGCATGCTGCTCAACCTCAGTGGCGCCCACGCGCCATTTTTCACGCGTAATCTGGTGCTGCTGACCGACAGTGACGGTCGTACTGGCGTTGGAGAAGTGCCGGGTGGTGAAAAGATCCGCCAGACCCTGGAAGACGCGCGGGCGCTGGTCGAAAACCGCCCGCTTGGGCAGTGGACACGAACGCTCAATCTGCTGCGCCAGCGCTTCGCCGACCGAGACAGCGCCGGGCGCGGTAGCCAGACCTTCGACCTGCGGGTCGCCATCCATGCGGTGACGGCGGTTGAAAGTGCCTTGCTGGATTTGCTCGGCCAGTTCCTGCAGGTCCCGGTGGCGGCCCTGTTGGGCGAGGGGCAACAACGCAGCAGTGTGGATGTATTGGGCTACCTTTTTTACGTCGGCGACCGCAAACAAACCGACCTGCCCTACCGCGAGGAACCCGACGCCGCCGACAACTGGTCTCGTCTGCGGCACGAACCTGCGCTGGATGCACAGGCGATCGTGCGCCTGGCACAGGCTGCCCAGGACAAATACGGATTTCAGGATTTCAAACTCAAAGGTGGAGTTTTGCGCGGCGACGAAGAGATGGAGGCGATCGTGGCCTTGCACGAGGCGTTCCCGCAAGCCCGTGTGACGCTGGACCCGAACGGCGGCTGGTTGTTGCCCGACGCCATCCGCCTGTGCCAGGACCGCCATCGTGAACTGGCGTACGCCGAGGATCCCTGTGGCGCCGAGGGTGTGTTCTCGGGTCGGGAAGTAATGGCCGAGTTTCGCCGCGCGACCGGCCTCATGACGGCAACCAACATGGTCGCCACCGACTGGCGCGAAATGGCGCACTCCATCGCGCTGCAGTCGGTCGATATTCCATTGGCCGACCCGCATTTCTGGACCATGCAGGGATCGGTACGCGTGGCGCAGCTGTGCCAGACCTGGGGCCTGACCTGGGGCTCACACTCGAACAACCATTTCGACGTTTCGCTGGCCATGTTCACCCATGTGGCAGCCGCCGCTCCCGGCAGGGTGACGGCGATCGATACCCACTGGATCTGGCAGGACGGCCAACGTATCACGTGCCAGCCATTGCAGATAACCGGTGGCAAGATCGCGGTGCCTGACACGCCCGGTCTGGGCGTTACGCTGGATATGGTCGAAGTGGACAGGGCGCACCAGTTGTACCTGCGCCACGGCCTGGGCGCACGCGATGACGCTGTCGCCATGCAGTACCTGGTGCCGAACTGGAAGTTCCATCCCAAGCAGCCCTGCCTGGTGCGACCCTGAATGTTTACCGCGAGAACCTGAACACCGCTGTCGACGCCAGCAGGTTCGCAGCACGGCGAATGCTGCGCCCTTCGTGCAAGCCGAAACTGTCCTGGATTTTCAGGCCGTTGCGTAACGCCAGCAGTTCAAAATCAGCATGTGTTCCAACCCGGATGTTTGGTGTGTCGTACCACTGGTAGGGCAGACGCCGGGTCACCGGCATGCGCCCGCGCATGACGCTCAGGCGATTCGGCCAATGGCCGAAATTGGGGAACGCCACGATGCCGACACGCCCGACACGCGCCGTTTCCTGCAGCATCGTCTCCGCGTTGCGCAGGTGTTGCAGGGTGTCGATCTGCAACACCACATCGAAACTTGCGTCGTCGAACATGGCAAGACCTTCTTCCAGATTCAGCTGCATGACGTTGACGCCACGCCGAACACAGGCCAGAACATTGGCGTCCGCAATCTCCACCCCATATCCACTGCACGCACGTTGCAGTTGCAGATAAGCCAGCAGCTCCCCATCACCACAGCCCAGATCCAGCACCCGAGACCCCCGGGGTACGAGGCTTGCGATGGCCTCCATCGTGTGTTGATCACTCATGTCACCAACTCCAAGGCGATTCTGTCGAAATAGGAACCTACCACCTGCATGTAACGCGGGTCATCCAGCAAGAATGCATCGTGACCGTGTGGTGCGTCAATTTCGGCATAACTCACGTCGCGCCGGTTGTCCAGCAACGCCTTGACCAACTCACGGCTGCGTCGCGGTGAGAACCGCCAGTCGGTGGTGAAGCTGACCAGAAGAAAGTGCGCCCGCGCCCGCGCCAGGGCATGACTGAGGTTGCCGGAGAAGGCACGTGCCGGATCAAAATAATCCAGCGCGCGCGTGATCAGCAAATAAGTGTTGGCATCGAAATACTCGGCAAATTTGTCGCCCTGGTAGCGCAGGTAACTCTCGATCTGGAACTCCACATCCTGTGTCGTATACCTGTAGGCAGCAGCGTCACCAGTGGAAAACGGCGCCGCTACGTCGTCCAGCAGGGTAGTGCGCAATGCGCGGCCGAATTTTTCGTTCATCACGTCATCGCTGAGATAGGTGATGTGTCCAATCATGCGGGCGATCCGCAACCCGCGTTTGGGCGTGGTCGCTGCTCGCCCGGGCGCAGCATAAAAATCGCCCCCGTGGAAGTCCGGATCGGTCACGATGGCGCGTCGGGCCACCTCGTTGAACGCGATGTTTTCTGCTGTCAGGTTGGGCGCGCTGGCGATCACCACGGCATGACGCACCCGCTCGGGGTACTGCAAGGTCCAGCTCAATGCCTGCATGCCACCCAAACTGCCACCCATCACAGCGGCCAGCGTCGTTATTCCAAGTGCATCCAGCAGGCGCGCCTGTGCATCGACCCAGTCCTCGACCGTGACCACAGGAAAATCAGAACCATACGCTCGCCCCGTCGCGGGATTGGTGTGCATCGGCCCGGTAGAACCAAAACACGAACCCAGGTTGTTGACGCCTATGACAAAGAAACGGTTGGTATCCAGCGGCTTGCCCGGCCCCACCATGTTGTCCCACCAACCGTCGGATTTGTCCTGCCCGGCGTACAAGCCCGCCAGATGGTGCGAAGCATTCAGCGCGTGCAGTACCAACACCGCGTTGGAGCAAGCGGCATTGAGAGTGCCGTAGGTCTCGAAACAAAGGTCGAATGCTGGCAACGACGCCCCGCTGCGTAGCAGCAGGGGGGTGTCAAAGTGCATCGATGATGGTGAAACAAGCATAAAAAAACCCGACGACGCCAAAAAAGCGCAGCCGGGTCACCTGGATGGTGGCGAATGCCATTTTTAGCAGTTTTTCGGGATTCAACGATCCCGGTGCCCGCAAGCTCAAGCAAATCGGCACTAAGCCAAGTATACGACGCTAATCTCTCGCTATCTTGCCGGCCCGGCGATACAGGATACGCACACTCTTGGAGAGCCCATCACCTTATTGGCGCAGTAATTGCTTTGTTTTGGTGCCACCCCGACTATCAATCAAGCAACGCACCGCAACGGTGCATAAAAAGGCGGAACAGGAAAATGGAAGCACTAAAACAGGGCTCTGACGCATTATTCATTCTCTTGGGCGGCATCATGGTGCTAGCCATGCATGCCGGCTTCGCATTCCTGGAACTCGGTACAGTTCGCAAAAAAAATCAGGTGAATGCGCTGGTGAAAATCCTGGTCGATTTTTCCGTATCGACCGTGGCCTACTTTTTGGTGGGTTACGGCGTAGCCTATGGCACCAGTTTCCTGGTTGGCGCCGAACAACTGGCAATGCGTAATGGCTACGAACTGGTCAAATTCTTCTTTTTGCTGACGTTCGCTGCCGCCATCCCGGCAATTATCTCAGGTGGTATTGCCGAACGCGCGAAATTCTGGCCCCAACTTATTGCAACTGCGGTGATCGTGGGCTTTATTTACCCTATATTCGAAGGAATTGCCTGGAATCAGCAGTTTGGTGTACAGGCATGGATCAAGGCTGCCACGGGCTCGGAGTTCCACGACTTTGCCGGCTCGGTGGTAGTGCATGCAGTGGGCGGGTGGCTGGCCTTGCCAGCCGTGGTACTGCTCGGCGCACGCGCCAACCGCTATCGCAAGGATGGGTCGATCAGCGCACATCCTCCGTCAAGCATACCGTTTCTGGCGTTAGGTGCATGGATTTTGACGGTAGGGTGGTTTGGCTTCAATGTCATGAGTGCACAAACCATCGACAAGATTTCGGGTTTGGTCGCGGTCAATTCGTTGATGGCGATGGTGGGCGGCACACTCGCCGCCCTCGCATTTGGCAAAAACGACCCTGGCTTCATCCACAACGGACCCTTAGCCGGGCTGGTGGCTGTATGTGCCGGCTCCGATCTGATGCATCCCCTGGGCGCGTTGGTGGTTGGCGCCATGGCAGGTGCCATTTTTGTCTTCATGTTCACCCTGACACAAAACAAGTGGAAGATCGATGACGTACTTGGTGTCTGGCCATTACATGGACTGTGCGGTACCTGGGGCGGCTTGGCCGCTGGCATATTTGGCAGCAAGGCGCTAGGCGGACTCGGCGGAGTCAGCTTTGTTGCGCAGTGCCTTGGCACGACCTTGGGCGTGATGTGGGCGCTGCTCAGTGGATGGCTGACCTACCGAATATTGAAAGCAACGATGGGGCTGCGCCTGAGTCA
This sequence comes from Betaproteobacteria bacterium, assembly GCA_031416215.1. Taxonomy (GTDB): domain Bacteria; phylum Pseudomonadota; class Gammaproteobacteria; order Burkholderiales; family Burkholderiaceae_C; genus CAISIP01. The sequence continues at coordinate 379 of JANOTG010000142.1, read as the reverse complement.
GGAAGAAGAGTACGAAGGAGCAGACCTGTCAATCCACCGCATCGGCGCAACGCCTGACCGCGAAGTCAACTGGTAATAGAAGCAGCGCAAGACCATGGCAGCACAACTGGCAACAGAAAAGTTGGCAAAAAATTTGCAATATCCTGAACTTGGCGCATAATGGATGCGTATTGCCGGTCACCGGCAATATTTGTTTGCGGTGAATAGTCAGTTTCGCGTCTGCTCTAAGTCTTCATTGGTTTGTTGATTGCGGCTATCGGACTCCATCGCGTTTTGAGTCTTTTTGAGGAGTCCTTTCATGGGCAACAAACTTTACGTGGGCAACCTGCCTTATTCTTTCCGTGACGAAGATCTGCTGAACGCATTCTCCGCCCACGGC
>JANOTG010000141.1:0-8816 GCA_031416215.1 Betaproteobacteria bacterium | reverse complement strand
CGCTTTGGCCAAGTCACTCGGCATCGCCGAGTCCACGGTCGAGGCCTTGCGGGCGGACATACGCAAGAACCTGGAGCGTGAAGTCAAATTTCGCCTGCAGTCGCGCAACAAGCAGGCGGCATTGGAAGCGCTGGTATCACGTGCCGAACTCGATTTGCCCAACGCCAGTGTGCAGGCGGAACTGCAGCGTTTGATCGAGGGTGCCCGCGCCGACCTCAAACAGCGCGGCGTCAAGGATGCGGACAAGGCGCCCATTCCGGAGGACGTCTTCAAGCCACAGGCCGAGCGCCGCGTGCGTATGGGTCTGGTGGTGGCCGAACTGGTGCGCAGCCATGCCTTGCAAGCACGTGCCGAGCAGATCAAGGCGCATATCGACGAGCTTGCTGCCAGCTACGAAAAACCCGCCGAAGTGGTCCGTTGGTATTACGGTGACAACAAGCGTATGGCGGAAGTTGAGGCGATCGTGATTGAAAACAATGTGACTGAGCACGTTTTCTCCAAAGCCACGCTGACCACGCGGACGATCGAGTTCGACGAATTGATGGGGCAGGGCTGACAGGCTTGCCGGGCGTGCAGCGGGTGACTATTGCAGTCTGCGTGGCCGCCCCCACCTGACGGCAATACGCCGCCAGGGTGTTGTTGTACCAATTGAGGGAATCATCATGAACATTCGCAGTGCATCCATGGAACCAGAGGGCCTCGGCATGGTGCCGATGGTGATTGAGCAATCGGGACGTGGTGAGCGCTCGTACGACATCTACTCGCGTCTGCTCAAGGAGCGGGTGATCTTCCTGGTCGGGCCGGTCAATGACCAGACAGCCAATCTGGTTGTTGCCCAGCTGTTGTTCCTGGAAAGTGAAAATCCGGACAAGGACATCTCGTTCTATGTCAACTCGCCCGGTGGTTCGGTCAGCGCCGGCATGGCGATTTTCGACACCATGAATTTCATCAAGCCCGATGTGTCCACACTGTGCACCGGCTTCGCGGCCAGCATGGGAGCATTCCTGCTGGCGGCAGGCGCCAAGGGCAAACGCTTTTCGCTGCCCAACTCGAAGATCATGATCCACCAGCCTTCCGGCGGCAGCCAGGGTCAGGCAACGGATATTGAAATTCAGGCGCGCGAGATTCTCAAAACCCGCGAGCAGCTCAACAAGATTTTGGCCGAGCGCACCGGCCAGCCGCTGGAGCGCATTGAGCGCGACACGGAGCGCGACTACTACATGACCGCCGAAGAAGCGCGCGACTACGGCGTGGTGGATCAGGTCATTGCGAAGCGCCCCTGAGGTTCTGCGCAAGCGTCGGACTGGGGGCCGGATGGGGTGTGGTTCGGGGCTTTGGCCCGGCCACAATTCGGTATCATTGCGCAACTCATTGAACAGGCACTGATTCCATGGCCGAAAAAAAAGGCTCGTCGGGCGAGAAGACGCTGTACTGCTCGTTTTGCGGCAAGAGCCAGCATGAGGTCAAGAAACTGATTGCCGGTCCGTCGGTGTTTGTGTGTGACGAATGCATCGAGTTGTGCAATGAAATCATCCGCGATGAGTTGCCCGCCAGTACCGTGGCGAAGGATGCCCGGGGCGAACTGCCCACACCGTCCGAGATCAAGGCCAATCTCGACAGTTACGTGATTGGCCAGGAACCGGCCAAGAGAACCTTGGCGGTTGCGGTGTACAACCACTACAAGCGCTTGCGCCACAAGGAAAAGGCCAAGAAGGACGACGTCGAACTGGCCAAGAGCAACATCTTGCTGATCGGCCCCACTGGCTCGGGCAAGACGCTGCTGGCCCAGACGCTGGCGCGCATGCTGGATGTTCCTTTTGTCATGGCCGATGCCACCACGCTCACCGAAGCGGGTTATGTGGGCGAGGATGTGGAGAACATCGTGCTCAAGCTGTTGCAAAGCTGCAACTATGAAGTCGATCGCGCTCAACGCGGAATTGTCTATATCGACGAGATTGACAAGATTTCGCGCAAGTCCGACAACCCGTCGATCACACGCGACGTATCGGGCGAAGGTGTACAACAGGCGCTGCTCAAGCTGATCGAGGGAACCATGGCGAGTGTTCCGCCGCAAGGCGGGCGCAAACACCCGAACCAGGATTTCGTGCAGATCGACACCACCAACATCCTGTTCATCTGTGGCGGCGCGTTCTCCGGTCTGGAGAAGGTGATCGACAACCGCACCGAATCGTCCGGCATCGGATTTGGCGCCGCCGTCAAGAGCAAGGCGCAGCGCAGCCTGACCGAGGTGTTCAAGGACGTCGAACCGGAAGACCTGATCAAGTTCGGCCTGATACCGGAGCTGGTGGGCCGCATGCCGGTGGTGGCGACACTGGCCGAGCTCAGTGAAGACGCGCTGGTGCAGATACTGGTGGAGCCCAAGAACGCGCTGGTCAAGCAATACGCGAAACTGTTCTCGATGGAGGGTGTCGACCTGGAAATCAGGCCATCCGCACTGAAGGCGATTGCGCGCAAGGCCTTGGCGCGCAAGACGGGTGCCCGCGGCTTGCGGTCGATTCTGGAGCAGTCGTTGATCGACACCATGTTCGAGTTGCCCAATGCCAGCAATGTCGACAAGGTCGTGGTGGACGAGTCGACCATCGAAGAAAACAAACCACCGTTGCTGGTATACCGCGAACTGGCCAAAAAAGCATGATCGACCGCAGCCGGGTTGAAAAACCCGTTTTGCGATCCATCTTGAGTTGGTAACCTAAAGGAATCCTGATGTCTGGTTCTGTTTTGCTCCCCTCCGAGCCGCTTGACCTGCCGCTGTTGCCGCTGCGCGATGTGGTGGTGTTCCCGCACATGGTGATCCCCCTGTTCGTCGGACGACCCAAGAGCATCAAAGCGCTCGAAGCTGCGATGGAGTCGGAGCGCCGCATCATGCTGGTGGCGCAGAAAGCCGCAGCCAAGGACGACCCGTTGGTGTCGGACATGTTCGACGTCGGTTGTGTCTCGACCATCCTGCAGATGCTCAAGCTGCCCGACGGTACCGTCAAGGTGCTGGTGGAGGGGCACCAGCGCGCACAGGTCAATCGTATCGAGGAGGGCGAGGCCTTTTTCACTGCCAACGTCACACCCATCGAAGCCGCCGCTGAAGGCCTGTTGGGCACACGCGCCAAGAGCAGCGAGATCGAGGCGTTGCGCCGCGCCGTGATGCAGCAGTTCGACCAGTATGTGAAGCTCAACAAGAAGATCCCGCCGGAGATACTCACCTCCATTTCCAGCATCGACGACGCGGGTCGGCTGGCCGACACGATTGCTGCGCACCTGCCGCTCAAGCTTGACAGCAAACAGGCGGTGCTTGGTCTGTCGGGTGTCAAGGAACGCCTGGAGAACCTGTTCGAGCAGATCGAACGCGAGGTCGATATCCTCAATGTGGACAAGAAGATCCGCGGTCGCGTCAAGCGCCAGATGGAAAAAAACCAGCGCGATTTCTACCTCAATGAGCAGGTCAAGGCGATCCAGAAGGAGCTGGGAGAGGGTGAAGACGGCGCGGACATCGACGAGATCGAGAAAAAGATCAAGGCCGCCAAGATGCCCAAGGAAGCCCTGAAAAAGGCCGAGGGCGAGCTCAAGAAGCTCAAGCTGATGTCGCCCATGTCGGCCGAAGCGGCCGTGGTGCGCAACTACATCGATGTGCTGGCCGCTCTGCCGTGGGCCGCCAAGACCAAGATCAAACACAACCTCGGCAATGCGGAAGCCGTGTTGAACGAAGATCACTTTGGCCTGGACAAGGTCAAGGACCGCATCCTTGAATATCTTGCAGTGCAGCAGCGGGTGGACAAGGTGAAGGCTCCCATCCTGTGCCTGGTGGGCCCGCCCGGCGTGGGTAAAACGTCGCTCGGGCAGTCGATCGCCAAGGCTACCGGTCGCAAGTACGTGCGAGTGGCTCTGGGCGGCATGCGCGACGAGGCGGAAATACGCGGCCACCGACGCACGTATATCGGTGCCATGCCCGGCAAGGTGCTGCAAAGCCTGTCCAAGGTCGGAACCCGCAATCCGCTGTTTCTGCTCGACGAGATCGACAAGTTGGGTACCGACTTTCGAGGTGACCCCTCCAGCGCCCTGCTGGAGGTGCTGGACCCGGAACAGAATCACAAGTTTGGTGACCACTAAGTGGAAGTGGACTTTGATTTGAGCGACGTGATGTTCGTCGCCACGTCGAATTCGATGAACATTCCGCCCGCGTTGCTGGATCGGATGGAAGTGATCCGCCTGTCGGGTTACACCGAGGACGAGAAGACCAACATTGCGGTCAAGTACCTGCTCCCCAAGCAACTCAAGAATAACGGGGTCAAGCCAGAAGAACTGGATGTGACCGAGCCAGCGGTACGCGACATCGTGCGGTACTACACCCGTGAAGCCGGTGTGCGTTCGCTCGAGCGCGATTTGTCGAAGATCTGCCGCAAGGTCGTGAAGGGCTTGCAGTTGAAGAAGATGACGCCCCAGGTCGTCGTTACGCCCGACAACCTGAACGACTTTTTGGGCGTGCGCAAGTACACCTACGGCCGTGCGGAAGACCACAACCAGGTCGGGCAGGTCGTCGGTCTGGCCTGGACCGAGGTCGGCGGCGACCTGCTCACCATCGAGGCCGCGCTGATGCCTGGCAAGGGCGTCATCACCCGCACCGGGTCACTTGGCGATGTGATGAAAGAGTCGGTCGAGGCAGCGCGCACCGTGGTCCGCAGCCGTTCTGCCCGGCTCGGCATCAAGGACGAAATGTTCGAGAAGAAGGACATCCACATTCACGTGCCCGATGGCGCGACGCCCAAGGACGGCCCGAGTGCCGGTGCGGCGATGACGACTGCCTTTGACTCGGCATTCACCGGCATACCGGTGCGTGGCGACGTTGCGATGACCGGTGAGATCACGCTGCGTGGCGAAGTCACGGCGATTGGCGGCTTGAAGGAGAAACTGCTGGCGGCGCTGCGCGGTGGCATCAAGACGGTGTTGATCCCGGAAGAAAACGCCAAAGACCTGCAGGACATACCGGAGAACGTCAAGAACGGGCTCGAGATCGTGCCGGTGCGGTGGATTGACAAGGTGCTCGAAATCGCCCTGGTGCGCATGCCGGTGCCATTGCCGGAGGAAGAGACTGTTGCGGTAGCCGTGGCCCCAGTGGTGCCGATTGTTGCCGCAGCCGAGTCGGTCAAGCATTGACATCAGGCTGTGGTGGGCGCTGTGCGTCCTACCATTGCCTGAGCTCCAAATGACCGCAAACATCGGCTATAATTTGGGCTGAAAAACGCGGGAATAGCTCAGTTGGTAGAGCGCAACCTTGCCAAGGTTGAGGTCGAGAGTTCGAGACTCTTTTCCCGCTCCACATTGCACAAAGGGAAGCCCAGGCTTCCCTTTTTTGTCGATTGGCAAGTCGGCAAAGCGAAGTACATTGGCGCGATAGCAAAGCGGTTATGCACCGGATTGCAAATCCGAGCAGCCCGGTTCGACTCCGGGTCGCGCCTCCAGGTTCCATGCGGCTTTGCGCGGGTTCGCTGATTTTCTCAGCTCTGCAACTCGGACCGCTTCTCTACAAATCGGCGTTTCCGCGCGTGACGGGTCGGCCTCCAGGGCCCGGCCTTAGCTGCCTCCTTGACTGCGTGGCTTATCGCCATGCGTCGACCCCGCATGCCCATCCGCATGTGCCAGATGCTCACCACTGGCATCGGCATTGAGAGGTACAGGCTGCCCGTTTTGCTCCGAGCCAGAGGCCCTTCGCCTCGCCAGGCGCGAAAAGCTCTCAGAAGTGTCAGTCGAACCGAGGTTGCCGGAGCCAGGCGACGGGATGAAGGAGGCCGGTCAGTCGCCGGCCACCATCGAAAGGGTGCAGGATTCATCGCGGCAAGAGCTGCTCGGGGCGACCGCTGCTATGACAGGCTGGCCACTGCTTCATGCGAGCTCCCACGTGTCCACCGGGACCGACATGTTCTTCAGACTGAGCAGCCCGACATGTTGCAGCCCGGCATGCGGGCGCACCCGGTCGGCGGTTTCTGCGGCAAGCAGGATCTGACCGCCCTGGGCTTGGTCGCCCAGTCGCGCGGCCAGATTGGTCGGCAATCCGCTGGCCGTGAAGGTCCAGCGCTCGCCTGCCGGTCCGGAAAAACGGGTGGCGCCGACGTCGCATTCTCCGGAACTGATGCCGATATTGACGGCGATGGCGGGTTGCCCTTTGGCCGTGTCACAGTTGGCGGCCCGTGTCTGTTCGCGGATCGCAAGGGCGGCGACTACCGCCGCGCGCGCATGTTCGCGGGCATCGCCAGCCTGAAAGATGATCATCAGTCCGTCGCCGGCGGTCTCGTTGATGTCACCACCTTGTGCCCGAATTGCGGTCAGGAACAACGAGAAGTAGCGCTCCACCAGTGCATTCAGGGTGGATCGGGGCAACTCTTCGGTCAGGCGCGCATAACCCTCGATATCCAGGAACAGGACCGTCAGGTCTTGTGTCTTTTTCGACAGTCCGGGCGCCTGCGGGTTCTTTTCGATCGCACGACGTACCGTATCGGGCACAAAGCGGTCGAGGCCGTGCTTTACATGCTCCAGGAAAACCACCCGGTCCAGAGCCAGTGCGAGTTCGCGGTTGCGCGATTCGAGCTCGGCCACCATGTGCGACAGGCGCTGCGCAGCCAGATTGAAACCCTCTGAGAGCGAACCGAATTCATCGGTCGAATTCACCGGCACACGGGTGTCGAAGCCGCCGGCGCTCAGCTCGGCCGTGGCGGCTTCCAGCACCTGCAGCGGCTCGGTGATGGACCGCGCCACAATCCAGGCGATCAACGCGCCACCGACGGCGGCCGAAAAGGCGATCAGCAGTACGACATTTGCCATGCGGTCGAACACAGGGTCGACCGTCGGATCGGCGCTGTTCAACCGAGCCAATGTGGTGAGCGCAATGCCACCTAGCGGCAACGCACCGACGATCAGCCACAGACCCAGCAGGCGATGCCACACCCGGACACGCCACAACTGCTGATCGCCGTCGATTTTCGTAGTGCTGAGAATCGCCGACCACACCTGTGTTCGGCACAGATGCTCGGCGGCAAAGAAGATGGCCGTCGCCGCAATCAGGCCTGCAAGCGCCGGTCGCGAAATGAAGTGTGTCAGGTGGCCGGTGGGGATTTCGGATTTACCCCACGCCATGTCGACCACCACCAACATCGTGAGCAGCAACCACCCGGCCAGGGAACATGCCGCCAGCGCCAAGGGGGCATTCACCGCACGGTGTGCAACCGTAGACGGTATTGCAGCGGGTGGGCTGATTCGGTCGCCATGGCCAAGGCGCAGCCAACGCAACAGCGGCCACAGGAACAGGGTCGACGCCGCTGTCGGACCGATGATTACCAGCGCCACCGCCAACTGAAGATAGGTCTTCGGGTGCATCTTGTGCGCATCCGGCAGGTCAGGAAGCAGATTGAGAAAGCTGTAGGCGGCCATCACACCGAAGACCAAGAGATTCACCAACACGACCAACGGCACCAACCAGCGGGTCAGGTTTGGATTTCCGGGATTATTGGCTCTGTGCGTCAAGGGCATCCCGGATCCCGGGTGCCTGCGATTCCGATCAGGCGATCCACAGCGAGTGCCCCCATCGCCGGCGCTACTACCCATTGCCCAGGTGCCACAAGCTGCCGGCGCCCTGCAGGCGGCGCCAGCCGTTGTGGGTGACCGCCAGCGCTACGAAGACGGCGAACAGCGCAGGCGCTTCGGTCCAGCCGCTTGAACTTGCGGCCAGTGTCGCCATCACAGCCAGAGGCACCAGCAGGTCGGCGAACGGCCTGAATCCCATGTGGCGTGATTCGCCGCGAACCAGCAGGCAGACGGCGGCGGCCATCGACAAGAGCCACAACACGTCGTCCGGCCTGTCGTTGGCAGGTGTCCACCACTCCAGGCGCACCGCACCGACGACCACCCACAAAGCCAGACCGCACAGCAGCGACACAGCACCCATCAGCCAGCACCGCAGGGCAATACGCCAGGCCTGCCAAGGGGCACCGGCATCCATATGCAATTCGAAGGCATGCAACAAAAATATTGCACTGCATGCAACCAGCACCGAGTCGCGCCAAAGCACCCCCGCTGCGAGCACCGTCGCCGAGACGATCCATGGAAGCGCGCGTATTGACATGGTGCAATGGGTCCAACCGCTCGCGGACGCCTTGAACTGGTCGCTGGGACGCGTGCGGCTACTTGGCGGCCTGGATCTCGGTCACGACCATCCGACCCCTATCCTGCACCGCTACAAAGCGGACCTTGTCGCCCACCTTGACCTGATCGAGCATAACCTTGTCACCTGCCGCAAATACCATCGTCATCGGCGGCATGTCCATGTGTTTGATCTCGCCGTGTTTGATCGTCATTTTTCCGGCGTCCTTGTCGATCTTGCGTATTTCGCCGTCGGTCATCGCCGGGGCCATGGCCATCTTGATGTGGTCCATCGTGGTCGATTGCGCGCCGGCCGGCAAACTGATCATCGACAAGGTGGCTGCGACCAGGCAGGTGGCCAGTTGCAATGTTGTTCTCATGAGAGGCTCCTTGGAAAGGTTGACGTTCAGTGTTGCAAACTACTTGGCGGCGACCTTGACCTTGCCCACCATGCCGGCTTCGTAGTGCCCGGGCAACAGGCAGGCAAAATCAAACTCGCCAGGCTTGTTGAAGGTCCAGATGATCTGTCCCGCCTTGTTGGGGCCCACGTGGGCCATGTAGGGCTCGTCGTGTTCCATGTTCGGAAACTTCTTCATCAGGGCGGCATGTTCGTCGAGTTCCTTTTTGGTGCCGAGTACGAATTCGTGCATGGTCTGGCCCTTGTTCAGGTGAACCAG
>JANOTG010000140.1:0-9078 GCA_031416215.1 Betaproteobacteria bacterium | reverse complement strand
ATCAGCGCGCCGAGTTGAAGTACCTCACGCTGCGCACGGCGACCCTCAGCCTGATTCTGGACGGCGCCCTGAGCGAATTCGAAGAGCGCTACAAGCACCATTTTCTGCGGGTGCACCGCAGCACCCTGGTGGCGCGTCGCCGGGTTCGTGCCTTGGAAAAGGTGTTCGATGCGCAGGAAGGCGATGGCTGGGCCGTGCGGCTGCAGGGGATCGACGAGCTGCTGCCGGTGTCGCGGCGCCAGTTGCCGGCGGTGCGCGAGCTGCTGGGGTCGGCATCGTGAGCATGGCATTCCGTTGCGTGAAGGCGCATCGATGAGCAGCGTCAGCCCCGGCGCCGGAGCGCTGGATCAGGGCTGGATCGCCGCCCTGCCATGCTGGAGCGGGCCGGTGGAGATCAGCATCCTGGCGGGCGGCATGACGAACCGCAACTACCGTGTGTCTTGCGGCGGCTCGGACTACGTGGTGCGTCTTGGGCAGGACTTGCCACAACACGGCGTGATGCGGTTCAACGAACTTGCCGCCGCGCGTGCGGCCCATGCTGCCGGCTTGTCGCCGGAGGTGGTGTATGCCTGCGACGGCCTGATGGTGAGCCGCTTCATTGCCGGGCGCACGCTGCAACCGGCCGATGTGCGCGAGCCGCGTTGTTTTGCCCGGGTGGTGGCGTTGTTGCAGCGTTGCCACTCCGGCATGGCGCAATGGCTGCACGGACCGGCACTGATGTTCTGGGTTTTTCAGGTGATCCGCAATTACGCTGTCACCCTGCAGGCCATACCCGGGCACATACTGGAGCGGGATTTGCCGCGGCTGATGCAGATGGCGCAGCAGCTCGAGGGCTGTGTCGGGCCGGTCGACATCGTGTTTGCCCACAACGACCTGCTCAGCGCCAACCTGATCGACGACGGGCAACGCCTGTGGTTGATCGACTGGGACTACGCCGGCTTCAACAGCCCGCTGTTCGATCTGGCCAACCTGTCTGCCAACAACGGCTTTTCACCCGAGGACGATGCCCGCTTGTTGGCAATGTATTTTGGCGCGGAGCCAGAGTCCGCCCGTTGGCGCGCGTTCGAGGCTTTTCGCTGCGCGTCCCTGTTGCGTGAGGTGTTGTGGGCGGCAGTGTCGCACCACAACGCAACGCTGGACTTCGACTATGCGGCTTATGGCAGAGGCTGGTTGCGCCAGCTCGACGCGCGCTGGCAGGGCGGGCGGGCGATGGCTTGACAAGGGCCCGCCTTCAGCCGGTGTTGCGAAGCCCGGCGGCGATGCCGTTGATGGAGATGTGGATGCCGCGGCGCACCTTGTCGTCACCCAAACCGGCGCGATAACGCCGCACCAGTTCTACCTGCAGGTGGTGCAACGGGTCGATGTAGGGGAAGCGGTGGCGGATCGAGCGTTGCAGGGCGGCGTTGTTGGCCAGCCGCTGTTTGTGGCCGGTGATGAGAGCCAGCGCGTTGGCGGTACGGTGCCATTCGGCCTCGATCCTGGTCAGGATCTTGCGCCGCAACCTGGCGTTGCCGACCAGTTCACCATACCGTGCTGCCAGCGCCAGATCACTCTTGGCCATCACCATATCCATGTTGGAGAGCAGGGTGCGGAAAAACGGCCACTGACGGTACATCCGCTGCAGGATGTTCAGTTGGGCCCGGCGTCTGGCCGCGTCGGGCTGATCCAGGAACGCCTCCACGGCCGCTCCAAAACCATACCAGCCGGGCAGGGTCAGACGGCATTGGCCCCAGCTGAAGCCCCAGGGGATGGCACGCAGGTCTTCGATGCGGTTCGACGGTTTGCGCGAAGCCGGCCTCGAGCCGATGTTGAGTTCGGCGATTTCCCGTACGGGTGTGGCACCAAAAAAATAGTCGGCAAAGCCGGGAGTCTGGTAGACCAGATCACGGTAGGCCGCCATGCTGGACAGTGACAGACTGGCTGCTGCGCGCATGAAGCTGACACTGGCCGGCTTCGTGGCCTGCAGCATGGTGGCCTCCAGCGTCGCCGCCACCAGGGTTTCCAGGTTGCGCCGTCCAATCTCAGGGTTGGCATATTTGGACCCTATCACCTCGCCCTGCTCGGTCAGCCGGATCTGGCCACGCACGGTGCCCGGTGGCTGCGCCAGGATGGCCTCGTAGCTCGGCCCCCCGCCGCGTCCCACCGTGCCACCGCGGCCATGGAACATGCGCAGCCGGATCGGCGCCTGGCCGGCAGCGCCAGCCGCGGCGGCCAATTCGTCAAACAGCTGCACCAGGGCGATCTCGGCCAGATACAGCTCCCAGTTGCTGGTGAAGATGCCGCCGTCCTTGTTGCTGTCGGAATAACCGAGCATGATGTCTTGTTCCGCTCCGCCGCGGCGCACCAGGCCCAGGATGCCGGGCAGGGCATAGAACTCCCGCATGATGCCGGCGGCGTGGCGCAAATCCTCGATGGTTTCAAACAGCGGCACGACGATCAGGTCGGCCTGCGCCAGTGCGTCGAGTGTGCCGTGCAGCAGGCCGGTTTCCTTTTGCAGCAGCAGCACTTCGAGCAGGTCACTGACCGTTTCCGTGTGGCTGATGATGTAGTGCTGTATTGCCTGGCGGCCGTAACGCTGCCGCATGGTGGCCGCACATTCGCAGATCGCCAGTTCGGAGCGCGCCAGATCGGAATACTGGTGGTCACGCACCCGCAGCGGTCGCGCCTCGCTCAGCAGCCGCAGCAGCAGTGCCCGCTTTTCGGTCTCATCACAACCGGCGTAGTTGTCACATAGCCGGGCCACCGCCAGGAGCTCGCTCAGCACTTCTTCGTGTTTGTCCGAACTCTGGCGCAGGTCCACCGAGGCGAGGTGAAAGCCGAACACGTCAAGCGCCCGTATCAGCGGATGCAGACGTTGTGTCGCCAGGGCCTGCCCGTGGTGCTGGCGCAGCGATGCGTCGATGGTGCGCAAGTCGGCGGCAAACATGGCGGCGCAGCCATAGGGGTTTTGTGGTGCCACAGCATGGCGCGCGGCGTCGCCGCCGGTGAGCTCTTTCCGAGTCGCCGCCAGCCGCGCATAGATGCCGGTCAGGGCACGTCGGTAGGGCTCGTCCATCCGGTGCTCGTTTCGGTCTGGCGAGCTCGCTGCCAGAGCTTTCATGGCGGGCGAGCAATCGACCAGCATGCCGGAGACCGACAACTCGCCGCCCAGGAAGTGCACCTCGGTCAGGTAGTGGCGCAGCGCCACCTCGGCCTGGCGTTGCAGCGCGTAGGACAGGGACTGCGCGCTGACGTTGGGGTTGCCGTCACGGTCTCCTCCGATCCAGTGGCCCATGCGCAGAAAGCTGTGGATGTCGCGTTCGCCGAGTTCCCGCTCCAGATTGGCATAGAGCTTGGGTATCTCGCGCAGGAAGGTCGCGTCGTAATAACTCAGGGCGTTTTCGATCTCGTCGGCCACGGTGAGCTTGGTGAAGCGCAACAGCCGGGTTTGCCAAAGCTGCATGATGCGGGCGCGGATCTGCTCCTCGTTGTCGGCGCTCTCGCGCGCCGCCAGAACGTCGGTGCGGGCACGGCAGGCGTCGCGCGCCACCAGCAGTTGTGCAATGGCGCGTTCTGCATCCAGAATACTCTTGCGTTGTACCTCGGTGGGATGCGCGGTCAGCACCGGCGACACGAAGCTGTTGGCCAGTGTGTCGACAATGCTGCGGTGGCTGATGCCGGCCTGGCGCAGCCGTGCCAGGGCACGCTCGATGCTGCCTGCATGGGTGTCACCGGCGCGCTCGTGGATGGCGCGGCGGCGGATATGGTGGCGGTCTTCCGCCAGATTTGCCAGGTGGCTGAAGTAGGTGAAGGCCCGAATCACGCTGACCGTCTGCTCGCCGCTCAGCGCGCCGAGCAGCTTCTTCAGGGACCGGTCGGCCTCGTGATCGGCGTCACGGCGAAACGCCACGGACAAGGAGCGGACGCGCTCCACCAGCGCATAGGCTTCATCGCCGTCCTGGTCGCGGATGACGTCGCCCAGAATGCGCCCCAGCAGACGGATGTCTTCGACCAGTGGTTGTTCGTTCTGCCGCGCGGCGCGGGACAGGGCGGCAGTGGATGGTCGGCTCATGGCGGGCCCCGTGGCGGGTGGTGAACAATGTGCCGTGCATGCTAGCATCGTTGACCCGCGTCCCGATTACCTGCAGGTACCATGTTTTGAACCCGACCGATACCCGACCCCTGGTGATTGCCTCGCGCGAGAGCCGGCTTGCACTGTGGCAGGCCAACCACGTGCGCGAGCTGCTGGAGCATCAAGGGCTGCGCGCCAGTGTGCTTGGGATGACGACGCGGGGTGACCAGATTCTGGACCGCTCGCTGAGCAAGGTGGGTGGCAAGGGCCTGTTTGTCAAGGAACTCGAAGGCGCATTGGAGGACGGGCGCGCCGACCTGGCGGTGCATTCGCTCAAGGATGTGCCGATGGACCTGCCCGACGGGTTTGTGCTGGCCTGTGTGCTGGAGCGCGAGGATGCGCGCGACGCGTGGGTGAGTGCCGGCTGTGCCAGCCTGGAACAACTGCCGACGGCGGCGATCGTCGGAACCTCGAGCCTGCGTCGGATGGTGCTGCTGCGTGAGGCGCTGGCGCTGTTGGGACGTTTCGATGTTCGTATCGAGCCCTTGCGCGGCAATGTCGATACCCGGCTGCGCAAGCTCGACGATGGGCAGTACGCGGCGATCGTGCTGGCGGCGGCCGGTCTGCGCCGCCTGGAATTGGGAGCGCGTATCCGCCGCACTTTCGAGCCGCAAGCCATGCTGCCGGCTGCAGGTCAGGGGGCACTGGGCATCGAGGTGCGGTCCGACCGCCCCGAGCTGGTCGCCTTGCTGCAGCCTCTGGCACATCTTCCGACCTGGCTGGCGGTGACTGCAGAACGCGCGGTGAGCCGGGAAATGGGTGGCAGCTGTTCCATGCCGCTGGCCGCATACGCGACGTGGCGTGGGTTCAACCTGCACCTGGCTGCAGCCTGGGGTGCCCTTGATACCGACGGTGCGAAGGCTGCTACGACCCTGCTGCGCGGCAGCGCCGAACTGCCCGTGCAGACGCTGACCGAGGCCGCCCAGCTGGGTCGCCAGGTAGCGCTGCAGCTGTGTGCGGCGGGAGCGACGAGAGCACCGGCGTGACGGCCCCGGTGCTGGTGGTGACCAGGCCACAACCACAGGCCGACCGCTGGGTGGCCGATCTTGGACGGCGTGGTGTGGCGGCCCTGGCTTTGCCGCTGATTCGCATCGAGGCACTGGTCGGGCGTGCCGTGCTGGAACGCAGCTGGGCCCGCCTGTCGGGATACCGCGCGGTCATGTTTGTGAGCCAGGCGGCGGTTCAGTATTATTTTGACGGCCTCCCGGCCTTGCTGTTTCAGGCGGCGATCGATGGCGGGCTTCGCTTGTGGGCCACAGGGCCGGGCACACGCCAGGCCCTGTTGCGCCACGGCGTGCCGGCACAACAAATCGACTGCCCCGGGTCGGATAGCCCGCAGTTCGATTCCGAAGCCTTATGGTCGGTGGTGGCCGCAACGCTACAACCAGGTAGCCGGGTGCTGCTGGTGCGCGGAGAAGATGGCGCGGCGTCGCCAGACGCGGATGGTCAGTTTCGGGGCAGCGGGCGCGACTGGTTGTCCAGGCGGTTGAGCGATGCAGGCGTGCTGGTCGAGTCACTGCCGGTTTATCGCCGCTGCATGCCAAGCTGGGACGACACCCAGCGCGAACAGGCCTGTCAGCTCGCACGCGGGCATGTGGTGTGGGTTTTCACCAGTGGCCTGGCCATTGGCCATTTGTGCACACTTCTGCCGGCGCAGGAATGGCGCGGGCAGCGTGCGCTGGCAACCCATCCACGGGTGGCGGCGCTGGCACGGGCGGCGGGTTTTGGTGTGGTGCTGGAGTCACGGCCAGGGCTCGATTCACTGCTTGCCTCGATAGAATCCTCGACATGAGTTCCGAAGCTGCAACACCCGTTCCCGGCGCCAATGCGCGCCCGCTGTGGGTGTTGCTGGTGCTGGTTATGCTGGTGGCCGTGCTGGCTCTGCTGGCGGCCATCCTGACCTGGCAACGCGTGTCGGGCATGCGTGAGCAGCTGGCGCGGCAAAGCGCCGACTCGACATCGAAGGCGGTTGAGGCCCTTGCCATCGCGCGTCAGGCGCAGGAACTGGTGCGGGAAACCGCCGCGCGCGTGGCCCTGGCCGACGTCCGGCTCAGTGAAGTGGCCCTGCAACGCAGCCAGCTCGAAGACCTGATCCAGAGCCTGTCTCGCTCGCGCGACGAGAACCTGGTGGTGGATATCGAGTCGGCCGTGCGGCTGGCGCAGCAACAGGCGCAGTTGACCGGCAGCGTCGAACCCCTGGTGGCGGCGCTCAAGAGCGCGGAACAACGCGTGACGCGGGCGGCACAACCGAGGCTGGCGCAATTGCTGCGCGCCATCGGACGTGACATCAACCGCATTACCTCCGCCGCAGTATCGGACATGCCGGCGCTGTTGCTGCGTATTGACGAACTGTCCCGTCTGGCGGATGACCTGCCACTGGCGAATGCGGTCGCTGCGGTGAGCGCCGGCGGATCGTTGAAACAACAGGATGACGGTGTCATGCCCAGCTGGTGGCGCCGTGGCCTGCAACTGGTGGGTGAAGAAGCGCGCAACCTGCTTCGGGTGAGCCGCATCGAGCAACCGGAGGCTGCGCTGCTGTCTCCAGAGCAGTCGTTCTTCGTGCGCGAAAACCTCAAACTCAAGCTGCTCAACGCGCGTTTGGGATTGCTGGCGCGCCAGCTGGAGGCGGCACGCGCCGATCTGGCGTCGGCGTCGATGGCACTCAACAAATACTTCGACCCGGCCTCGCGCAAGACCCAGGCAGCGGCCGGGCTGCTGCAGCAAATTCAGGGACAGGCCCGCACCATGGACCTGCCGCGTGTGGACGATACGCTGGCCGCCCTGACAACCGCGGCGGCGGGCCGCTAACCACGAGCCGCATCGGCGAACAGCATGCGTGTCGCCCTGTGGTTGTTGGCGTTGTTTGCGGTGGCGGTGGCGACGGCCTTGTTTGCCGGCAGCAATCCGGGGTCGGTGACGCTGTTCTGGCCACCGTATCGGGTCGATCTGTCGCTCAACCTGGTTCTGGTGCTCGTGGTGCTGGCTTTTTTCACGCTGTATGCGGCATTGCGTGCGCTGTCGGCCTTGTTTGCAATGCCGCGTGCGGCGCGCCAGTGGCGTCAGCGCCACCGCGAGCGTGCTGTGCAGACGGCGCTGCTTGACGCGTTTGCAAACCTGGCGGCGGGGCGATTTGTGCGCTCACGCAAAGCGGCGGAGTCGGTGCTGGCTCAGGTGGACGCGATCCAGGCCGACAACGACAGCCCGGGTTTCGCCGCACGCCTGCGCTCCATGGCGCATTTGCTGGCCGCCGAAGCGACCCATGCGCTGCAGGACCGCCCGGCACGTGACGGACATTACCGTGCCGCGCTGGAGCATGGTGGCCAGGTTGGCGTGGTTGAAATGCGCGAAGCGGTGCAGCTGCGATCAGCCCGATGGGCATTGGACGACCGTGACGCCGCAGCCGCATTGCAGCGGCTCGACGAAATGGGCAACGGCGCTGCCCGGCGTACTCTGGCTCTGCGCCTGCGATTGGAGGCGGCGCGCCTGGCCCGGGCCCATGTCAACGCCATCGAGACGGCGCGCCTGCTGGCCAAGCACCACGCGCTGACTCCGACTGCAGCCCATGGCGTGTTGCGTGGCCTGGCACTCGAGGTGCTGGATGATGGCCACGATCCGGCACAGTTGCAAAAGGCCTGGGCCCTGCTGGAGCCCGCGGAGCAGGCGATGCCCGATGTGGCCTTGCGGGCAGCGGCACGGCTGCGGTCACTGGGAGGTTCGGTGGTGATGGCGCGACAATGGTTGCTGCCGGTGTGGGAGCAGTTGCTGCTGCGGCCGGGTGGTTTGAGCGAGCCGCATGGTGTTGCGCTGGTGCGCGAGCTAGAACGCGGCTTTTCGCAGGGGCCGGCCGCGCCAGACGCCGACTGGTTGGCGCGCATCGAGGCGGCCCAGATGCAGCGCCCTGGTGACGTGGTGCTGCAGTATCTGGCAGGTGTGGTCTGCATGCGCCTGCAGCTTTGGGGGAAGTCGCGCCAGTTGTTGACGCAATGCCTCACGCGCCTGCAGGATCCGGAACTACGCCGCGATGCCTGGCGCCTGTTGGCGGAACAGGCGCAGCAGGAGGGTGACGTGGAAGCGGCAACACACGCCTGGCGCCAGGCGGCGCAGCCCTGAACAATCGTCGGGGCAAGCGAGGGCGCGTTTGCCCGCCCTCGCTCCAGCCTGCATTACGCCGTGGTTTGCTCGAACGGCAGCGTCATGGTGCGCAGGTCACGCCGGGTTTCCACCAGCACCAGCGGACTGTCGTCCAGAACCACAGGTGCCGGCCGCTCGCGCGGAATATGCACCGGGCGGGGCAATGCGGCGAGGGCAGCTTGAGCGGCCTCGATCTTGCCAGCATCGGAGTTGACCCAATTCAGCCCGCTGGAGTTGGCAACCTCTGCCAGTGCGTCTACCGGCAACGCATAGGCAGTAACGCTTGGCATGCGCAACGGGCTAGTGGCCACCGGCGCAGCGGCTGGCGCAACGGACTGCTCCGTCGGCTGGGCCGTTTCGGGCGCGGGAACGGAGGCCACTGGCGCTGAGAATCCCTCCAGCGCCTGTTGGGGCTGCGACGGATCCTGGTCGGGCTGGCGTGCTTGCCGCTCGCCCCGAGGCCCGCGATCGCGCCCGCCACGCTCACGCGGTCGGCGCTCGCGCACCGGCTGGTTTTCATCCATCCCGGTCGATGGGATGTCCGCCGCGCTGGTTACTGACGCTGCTGAGCTGTCCGACGGTGGGCCCTGCACATCACCTGGCCCGGCAAGCGTGTCCTGCCGTGGGCGGCGGTCCGGTCGACGGTCAGCACGCGGTTCACGCGCCTCCCGTGGTTCGCGGCCCTCACGTTGCTCGTTGCGGCCATCAGTCGGCGCGTCAGAACGTTCCTGCTCGCTGCGTTCCGCCCGCGGTGGGCGCTCCATACCTTCGCCGCGATCACCGCGATCGCCGCGCTCGCCGCCACGACCGCGGCCGCGTTCACCCGACCGCTGCGG
>JANOTG010000139.1:0-24270 GCA_031416215.1 Betaproteobacteria bacterium | reverse complement strand
GTGGCGTTCAGGATCGCCGACAGCCCGGTGCTGATGGACGACACGGCATAGGCAAACAGGACAAAGGGCAGGGCCGAGTTGAGCACGCCGATCAGCAGGATGGGCACCGCGTGCCGGCGCAAGTCGGGCCATTGCCCGCTGGCCCACAACACCGGCAGCAACACCAGGGCGCCGATCATGACGCGCACGCCGGCCGTGGCCATGACGCCGAACTCGTTGCCGCCGATGTGCATGAACAGGAAAGACGACCCCCAGATGGCGCCCAAGGCGATGAACTCGGCGACGACGTATTTTTTCATGCGTTGGGATAAGGTGGATGCGATTCGAGCTGCAGCAGGGCGACCTTGCGCTGCAGCCCGCCAGCGTAACCGGTCAATGCGCCGTTGGCACCCAGAACCCGGTGGCAGGGCACGATGATAGTCAATGGGTTGCGGCCCACCGCCGCCCCGGCGGCGCGCACGGCTGCGGGCCGGCCGGCCGCAGCACTGATGCGGCCGTAGCTGGTGGTACGGCCATGGCCGATCGACAGCAACTGCCGCCACACCGATTGCTGGAATGCAGTGCCCGCCGACAGGTCCAGCGGCAGCTCGAACTGGGTCCGCAATTTGGCGAAATACTCAGTCAGTTGTTTGGTGGCCAGGCGCAACAACGGGTCGGATGCCGCCATCGGCCAGGCCGACCAGTCCGCGGCGTGGCGCTGGTCGATGAACCAGGCGCCTGCCAGGCCCCGGCCGGTCGCGGCCAGTACCATGGCGCCCAAGGGGCTGTCGAAGCGCGACTGGCGGATGTCGGATGCGAATTGCATGGTTTTACTCCTCGATTGAAGGGGATGCCGGGCGCGCTGCTGGCGCCGACGACAGCGTGTTCCAGGCGCGGATCACGGCATAACTGCGCCACGGGCGCCAGGTCTGCGAACGCGCCTCGGCCTCCTTGGCCGGATACTTGTGCGAGCGCACGTCCAGCGCGGTGTGCAGGGCGATGTCGCCGGCAGGAAAGGCATCGGGCCAGCGCAGGGCGCGCATGGCGATGTACTGCGCCGTCCAGTCACCGATGCCGGGTAGTTCCTTCAGCGCAGTGATGGTGGCTTGCACGTCGGCGCTGCTGTTGAGTTGCAATTTTCCCTGCGAAACGGCTTGCGCCAGCGCCAGGATGGCGCCTTGGCGCTGGCGCACGATGCCCAGAGCACCCAGCGCGTCGCCACTCGCCTGGGCCAGGCTGTGGGCATTGGGAAACACATGGGTCAGACCAGGCAGGGGCGTCTCGATCACCTCGCCAAACCGCAGTACCAGGCGTTGCGCCAGGGTGCGTGCCGCCGCCACCGTGATCTGCTGGCCCAGCACGGCCCGCACCGCCAGCTCGAAGCCGTCAAAGGCGCCTGGCACCCGCAGCCCGTCGCCGAGCGGAAACGCATCGTGCAACACGGCATTGATCGCCTGCGGGTCGGCGTCCAGATCAAAGGCCTGGCGTACACGCCGGATCACGCTCGGCAACACCTCGCGCAGCGTATCGCTTACCCGCAGTTCCAGCTGGCAACGCGCCGGGTCGAAGCGGGCCGACAACCAGCCGGTGACATCCCGCGCCTGGGCAGGTATGCGCAGCGTGCGCGCCAGTGTCAGCGGCGCACCATCGGATGTGCTGACCGTCTCCATGGAGTGGATTTGCCGCTGCTGCAAGAAGGCACCCAGCGCCGCCAGGTCATAGGGTGGCCGGTAACCCAGCTTGACCACGGTGCCACGACCGGGTGTTGCCGCACTGCTGCGCCGCAGCTGTGTCGGGTTAAGCCGGTAGTGCGCCACAAAGGCGGCGTTGAAGCGGCGCACGCTGGCATAACCGCTGGACAAGGCCACCTGGGTGACGGGCAGATCGGTGTCGGAGAGCAATTGCTTGGCTGTGAGCAGCCGGCGTGTCTGCAGGTATTGCATGGGCGAGACACCCAGATGCGCTTCGAAGATGCGGCGCAGGTGGCGGTCGCTGACACCCAGGCGTTCGGCCAGGGCCTGAACGGACGGCTCACCATCGCCCCAGTCCTGCGGCGCGTCGAGCAATTGCGCCGCTTGATGCGCCAGGATGGTCGAGGCGTCCTGAATCGACCAGACCAGTGAATCCGGCGCCAGCTCGGGGCGGCATCGCCGGCAGGGTCGAAAACCTGCCCGCTCGGCCAGCGCCGGGTGGCTGTAGAAGCGGCAGTTTTCGCGCCGTGGTGTCTTGACGCTGCAGATCGGCCGGCAATAGATGCCGGTCGATGTCACGCCGGTAAAGAAGCGCCCGTCAAACCGTGCATCGCGGGCTTTCAGGGCGAGGTAACAGGCGTCCTGTTCGGCGGAGTTGGTGTGGGTGCTGACCATGGCTGCATGGTACGCCCGCCCGGGTTCGCTACTAGCCGTTTTCGGACATGTTCATGCGGGGTTCACGCTCCGGCGCTGGCGATGGCCTGATCCACGGCGCGGCGCAACAACCCGACGATGTCGCCGATCTGTGCATCGTTCACGATGAACGGCGGCGCCAGCAGCACATGGTCACCGTGGCGACCGTCGACACAACCACCTCCCGGGTAACACACCAGCCCGAGATCCATGGCCTGCTGCTTGACCCGGGCATTCAGTTGCAGCGCCGGGTCGAACGGCCGGGCGCTGGCGCGCTCCGCCACCAGCTCGATCGCCTGCAGCAGGCCGCGGCCACGGATATCGCCGACATGGGGGTGGTCGGCAAAAGCATGGCGCAGCCCGGCGTCGAGCACGACACCCTGGCGCGCCACGGCGGCCAGCAGACCGTCGTCCTCGATCACCCTTTGCACCTCCAGGGCGGCGGCACAGGCCAGCGCATGCCCCATGTACGTGAAGCCGTGTTGCAGCGTGCCAGAACCGGCCCGAATGGCATCGTTGATGCGCTGGTGCAGCAGCAACGCCCCGATCGGCTGGTAACCGCCGCCCAGGCCCTTGGCCACGGTGATCATGTCCGGCTGAACGGCCTCCTGTTCGCAGGCATACATGCTGCCACACCGCCCCATGCCACACATCACCTCGTCGAGTATCAGCAACACGCCGTGGCGGTCACACACCTCGCGCACGCGGCGGAAGTAGCCGGGCACTGCTGGCACGGCGCCCAGCGTCGCCCCCACCACCGTCTCCGCCACGAAGGCCAGCACGGTGTGGGGCCCGGCCCGTTCGATCGCGGCTTCGAGCTCCTGCGCCAGGCGTTCGCCATACTGCTGCGCGCTCTCACCCGGCAACTGCTCGCGGTAGGCATAACAGGGGCTGACGTGGGTGGCGTCCATCAGCAGCGGGGCATAGGGTGCGCGGCGCCAGTGGTTGCCACCGATGGCCAGCGCGCCCAGCGTGTTGCCGTGGTAACTTTGTCGACGCGCGATGAAGTGGGTGCGTTGTGGTTGCCCGATCTCCAGGAAATACTGGCGGGCCATCTTCAATGCCGATTCGACAGCTTCACCGCCGCTCGACACGAACATGGCATGGTTGATGCCAGCCGGCGCCTGGCGCACCAGCCTGTGCGCGAGTTCCTCGGCCGGCTCGGTGCTGAAAAAACTGGTGTGCACGTAACACAGCTGTTCGGCCTGGCGCCGTATCGCCTCGAGCACGCGCTGGTGGCCATGTCCGAGTGAACACACGGCGGCGCCGCCCGAGGCGTCGATGTAACGCCGGCCCGTGGCGTCGAACAGGTATACGCCCTCACCACGCAGCGCCAGCGGATAGGAGTGCGACGGCGTGCGATGGAAGATGCTGGAGCGCTCTGCCACCGCTTGCCCCCTGCGTTCAGTCGATCTTGGCCCCGGAGGCCTTGACGACCTGTTGCCACTTGCCGGTTTCGGCCTGGATGAACTGCCCCAGTTGTTCGGGCGTGCCACCCACCGGCTCGGCGCCGAGACTGCGAAAGCGCTCGATGATCTCGGGTTTTTTCAGGATCAGGTCCACTTCGGCTGACACCCGGCGCACGATCGCCGCCGGCGTACCGGCGGGCGCCATCAGCACAAACCAGGATTCGGCAGCGTAACCCGGCAACACCGAGGCGATGGTGGGAACGTCGGGCAGCTGCGCGTTGCGCGTCTCCCCGGTGACGCCCAGCGCGACCAGCTTGCCGGCGCGGATGTGCGGCATCGCAGATGGCAGGTTGTCGATCGCCATCTGGATCTGGCCGGCCATCAGGTCGAGCAGCATCGGGGCGCTGCCTCGGTACGGTATGTGCACGGCGAACATCTGTGCGCGGCCCTTGAACAGCTCGCTCGACAGGTGGCCGGTGGAGCCGTTGCCCGGTGATCCGTAAGACAGCGAGCCGGGGCGGGATTTTGCGATGCGGATGAATTCATCGATTGTCTTCGCCCCGACTCCCGGATGCACGATCAGTACGTTGGGAACCCGCACGACGAACGACACCGGCGTGAAGTCCTTTGCCGTGTCATAGGGCATCTTGGGGTAGAGGAACTGGTTGATCGCCTGCGTGCCGGGTGTGCCCATCAGGAAGGTGTAGCCGTCGGGCGCCGCTTTCGCGACCTCGGTGGCGCCGACATTGCCGCCGGCCCCGGCCTTGTTGTCGATCACGAACGGCTGCTTGAAGACCTGGGCCAGCTGCTCACCCACCACACGGGCCGCGATGTCGGTGGTGCCGCCGGCCGCGAACGGCACCACGATGCGCACCTGGCGTGCTGGCCAGTCGCCCTGTGCTGCGGCCAACGGCGCCAGCAGCAGGCCGAACACCGGCACCAACATGATCCACATTAATCGAATCCTGGCTTGCATAACGTCCTCCCAGACGGAAAAACCAAACAGCGCAGAGTCAGTGTAGGGTACCTGGGCACCTATCCGGGCTACGGACTTTCCACTAGGAGCCCGACATGCTCCTAGCCTCGCCCATACAAGCGGCATAGTTGCGCCAATCGCTGCGCGTGCTCCGGCAGCACCTGCTGCCACTCGAAACGCCATTCCCAGAAGCCCTCACCCTGGCCCGGAAGGTTCATGCGGTGTTCGGCGCCCAGGCCCAGCACATCCTGCAGCGGATGGATGGCGGTGTCGGCCACACTGGCGCAGGCGGCACGGATCAAATCCCAATGGATCTCCTGGCCGTCGGTATCCAGATAGGCCTGCACATGGCTGCGCTCCGCAACGCTTGCCTCCTGCCACCAGCCGATGGCCGTGTTGTTGTCGTGGGTGCCGCCATACACCACCGTATTCGCCTCATGGTTGTGCGGCAGGTAGTTGTTGCTGTTGTCACCGCCAAAGGCGAACTGCAGCACCCGCATGCCCGGCAGCCGGAACTGTTGGCGCAGGGCCTCGACTTCGGGTGTGATGACGCCCAGGTCTTCGGCAACGATGGGCAACTCACCCAGTGCCGCAGTGATTGCATCGAACAGTGACGCACCCGGGCCGCTTACCCAGCGCCCGACGATGGCCGTGGGTTCGCTGGCCGGGATCTCCCAGTGGGCGACGAAGCCGCGAAAGTGGTCGATGCGCACCACGTCGACCAAGCTGAAGGTGTGTCGCACCCGCGCGATCCACCAGGCATGGTCTTGCTGTTGGTGGTCTTTCCAGCGGTACAGCGGGTTGCCCCAGCGCTGGCCGGTGGCGCTGAAATAGTCCGGCGGCACACCGGCCACCACCCGGGATCGGCCGTCGGCGTCGAGCTCGAACAGCTGCTGATTCGCCCAAACGTCGGCGCTCTGGTAGGCGACGAAGATCGGCAGGTCGCCGACGATGCGTATGCCGCGTTGGTTGGCATAGTGCCGCAGACCGCTCCATTGGTTGAAAAAGCACCATTGGCAAAACTGCCAGAACTGTATTTCGGCGCTGTGTTGCGTGCGGGCTTGTCGCAGAGCTTGCGCATTGCGTTGTGCCAGAGGCGCTGGCCAGTTGCACCACAGGGCCTGGCCGTGTGCATCGGCCAGTGCCATGAACAAGGTGTAGTCGTCCAGCCAATGCGCCTGGGCGCGGCAAAAGGCGTCGAATTCGGCACGCTCCGGGGTGCTGGCCTGCCGTGCAAATTTCTGCGCCGCCCGGTGCAGCCGCTCCATGCGCCAGGGCACGACCTGGTCGAAGTGGATGCGTTGCGGCTCGAACTCCGGCGGCGGCGCCACGTCGTCGGCTGACAACCAGCGTTGCAAGGCCAGCAGATCAATCAGCAGCACATTGCCGGCGAAGGCCGAGCTGCTCATGTACGGTGAGTTGCCCGGACCGATACCGCCCAGCGGAAGGATCTGCCACAGGGACTGCCCGGCGCTTGCCAACCAGTCCACAAAATGAAAGGCCGCCGGACCCAGGTCGCCCGAACCATGCGGCCCGGGCAGGCTGGTGGGATGCAGCAGGATGCCGCTGGCGCGTTTGCTCTTGCTCACGTGACGCCGGCCCCGGCTGCCGCCAGCAGCTGCACACTGTTGCCGGCGAGCTCGATCAGCACCTCGCCCTGGCCATGCCAGCGCGCGCTGCCTTGTGCGTCGGCGGTATCCAGCAAGCCCTGCCAGACACCGCTGGGCAGCATGAACTGGCACGGCAGCGCAAAGGCGTTGACCAGCAGCAGCAAGGGAGCACGGGCGCGGCCTGGCTTGCCGATGACGCAGGCCAGCGCGCGCGCCTTGCCGTCGCGCCAGGCCTCGCCCTGCAATGGCGACCCGTCGGGCTCGAGCCAGGCCAGGTCGTGCAGTCCGAGCGGGTCGGTCAGACCGCTGTACCAGTGGTTGGAAAACGGCATGGCGTGACGCCGCAAGGCCAGCAGACGCGCCGTGAACGTGATCAGATCCTGATCGGCGTGTGCCCAGTTGATCCAGGTCGTGGCGTTGTCCTGGTTATAGGGGTTGTTGTTGCCGCCCTGGCTGTGCCCGAGTTCGTCGCCAGCACACAACATCGGAGTACCTTGCGCCAGCACGGTGCACGCCAGCAAAGCCCGTTGCAGGCGCGCGCGCAGGGCGTTGACCTGGGGCTCGTCGCTCGGCCCCTCTGCACCGCAGTTGTTGCTGTGGTTGTGGCCATGCCCATCGCGGTTGTCTTCACCATTGGCATGGTTGTGGCGATGCTGGTAACTCACCAGGTCGCGCAGCGTGAAGCCGTCGTGCGACACCACATAGTTGACCGACTCGGCTGGCGGGCGGTTGCGGGCCTGGAAGATGTCACTGGAGCCGCACAGGCGCAGCGCAAACTCGCCGCGGTTGCAGCTGCCAAGCCAGAACTTGCGCATGGTGTCGCGAAACTGGTCGTTCCACTCCAGCCAGCCACGCGGGAAGGCCCCGAGCTGATAACCCCCCGGCCCGACATCCCAGGGCTCGGCGATGTGTTTGACCGCCGACAACACCGGGTCTTGCGCCAGCGCGGCAAAGAAGCTGCTGTTGGCGTCGAAACCGTGGTCGGTACGACCCAGCACCGGTGCCAGGTCGAAGCGAAAGCCGTCCACATGCATCTCCTGCACCCAGTAACGCAGGCTGTCCATCACCAGCCGGAGCACATGGGGTTGCCGGATGTCCAGGGTGTTGCCGCAGCCACTGTGGTTTTCCAATTGCGCCGGATGCGCCGCCGGCCGTCGGTAATAACCTGCATTGTCAAAGCCCCGGAAACCCAGCGTCGGCCCGCTGCCGTCGGACTCGGCCGTGTGGTTGAACACCACGTCGAGCACCACCTCGATCCCCGCGGCATGCAATGCGCGCACCATGGTGCGGAATTCGTCGCGCATCGCCGGCCCGTCCAGTGTGCTGGCCAAGCGCGGGTCGGGTGCGAAGAACGCCATTGTGTTGTAGCCCCAATAGTTGCTCAGCCCAAGGCGCGACAGGTGTTCTTCGTCCAGCGCATGGAACACCGGCAGCAGGCAGACGGCCGTGACGCCCAAGCGGTGCAGATGCGCAATGCTGAGTGGATGGCCGAGCCCGGCAAAACGACCGCGCAGTTCCTCTGGCAGTTGCGCGTTCAGTCGGCTGAAGCCCTTGACATGCAGTTCCAGCAGCACGCTGTGGTCCAGCGGCGTATGCGGAGCCCGGTCGTCGCCCCAGTCGAAGTTGTCGTGCACGACACGCGCCTTGGCTGCCACGCCGGCGCTGTCGCGGTCGTCGCGGTGCAACGGGAACTGGCGGTCAGCGCCGAACAGGGCGTCGTCCCACACGGGCTTGCCGACCAGCTCTCGCGCATAGGGATCCAGCAGCAGCTTGGCCGGGTTGAAGAACATGCCCAGGTCCGGCCGCCACGGGCCGTGTACCCGGTAGCCATACACCAGGCCCGGCTTGGCATCGGGCAGGAAACCGTGCCAGACACCACCACGGTGCGCCGGCAGGTCGTGCCGCACGATCTCACGACCTCCGGTGTCGTCGAACAGGCACAACTCGACACGCTGCGCGGCGCCTGCGTGTACGGCGAAGTTCACACCCCTGCCGTCGAAGTGAGCGCCCAGCGGCGACGGCTTGCCGGGTTGTAATGCGCTGGCGGAGGGCTTGACGGCGAACCGGCTCAGGGTGTCCATTGCAGCAATACAGTCGCCAGCGGCGGCAGGTTCAACAGCACTGACCAGTCCTGGCCATTCCAGGGTATTTGCTGTGCCTGTGCCACACCGAGTGGCGTACCCACATTGCTGCCGCCATAAAACTCTGAATCGGTGTTCAGGCATTCACGGTACTGACCGGCCTGCGGCACGCCAACACGCCATGCCACATGCGCCGCTGGTGTGAAATTGCAGACCACCAGCAGGCACTGCCGCACATCGGCGCCACGCCGTACAAAGCTCAGTACCGAATGGGCCGCATCGGCATGGTCTATCCATTGAAAGCCGCACCCATCGAAGTCGCGCTGGTACAGGGCTGGCGTGGCGCGCAACAGGTGGTTCAGGTCGCGCACCAGACGCTGCATGCCGACGTGCAGGGGGTCGGCCAGCAGGTGCCAGTCCAGGCTCTGGTCGTGGTTCCATTCCTGCTCCTGGGCGAATTCGCAACCCATGAACAGCAGCTTCTTGCCGGGGTGTGCAAACATGAAGCCGTAGTAGGCGCGCAGGTTGGCGAACTGTTGCCACCGATCACCCGGCATCTTGCGCAGCATCGAGCCCTTGCCGTGCACCACTTCGTCGTGCGACAGCGGCAGCACAAAGTTTTCGTTGAACGCATACACCAGGCCAAACGTCATCTCACCATGGTGGTGGCTGCGGTGCACCGGATCCCGCGCCATGTATTGCAGCGTGTCGTGCATCCAGCCCATGTTCCATTTGTAGTGAAAACCCAGGCCGCCGGCATAGGTCGGGCGCGATACCGCAGGGAAGGCGGTCGATTCCTCGGCCAGGGTGATGGCCTGCGGCCGCTGTGTGCCCACCACTTCATTCATGCGCTTGAGGAAACTGATGGCTTCGAGGTTTTCCCGTCCGCCATGGACATTGGGAATCCACTCGCCAGCCTTGCGGCTGTAGTCGCGGTACAACATCGACGCCACGGCGTCCACGCGCAACCCGTCGACGCCAAAATGTTCCAGCCAGTAGAGTGCATTGCCAACCAGGAAATTGCGCACCTCGGTGCGGCCCAGGTTATAGATCAGGGTGTTCCAGTCGTTGTGAAAACCTTCGCGCGGGTCGGCGTATTCGTACAGATGCGTGCCGTCGAAGTTTCCCAATCCGTGTGCGTCGCTCGGAAAATGCGCCGGCACCCAATCCAGCAAGACGCCTATGCCGTGGTCATGGCAACGTCGCACGAAGCGCACAAATGCCTCGGGTGTGCCGTGGCGCGCGGTGGGCGCGTACAGGCCAATCGGCTGGTAACCCCAGGAGCCGTCGAACGGGTGTTCACTCACCGGCAGCAACTCGATGTGGGTGAAACCCATGTCCAGCACGTAGGGAACCAGCGTCTCCGCGAGTTCGTCCCAGGTCAGCCAGCGGTTGTTGTCCTCCGGCTTGCGGCGCCATGATGCGGCATGCACTTCGTAGATGCTGATCGGCGCGTCCAGTGCATTGGCCTGGCGGCGCGTCTCGCTCGGCGCGACCCGCGGGGGCAGACGGGCCACGATACTGGCCGTGGCCGGTCGCAGCTCGGCCTGCAGGGCATAGGGGTCGGCGCGCAGTGGCAGTTGCCGCCCGTGCGCGTCCAGCAGCTCAAACTTGTAACGCGCACCAGCGCCTGCCTCGGGCAGGAAGATCTCCCACACGCCGCATTCGCGGCGCAGCCGCATGGCGTGGCGTCGGCCATCCCAGAAGTTGAAATCACCGACGACGCTGACACGGCTGGCATTGGGCGCCCAGACCGCAAACCGCGTGCCCTCGATGCCCTCCATGCACATGGCTTGCGCGCCCATCACCTCACCCGGGCGCAGGTGGGTGCCTTCTGCCAGCAGCCACAGGTCGGTGTCGCCGATGGCCGGGCCGAAACGGTAGGGGTCTTCCAGCACCGATTCGCCGCCGTCGCCCCAGCGTACCTGCAGCTGGTAGGGCGCCTTCAGCGCAGAACTCAACACGCGTTCGAAGAATCCATCGTCATGGCGTTGCGCCAGGGTCGCCAGCACCCGAGCGTTGCCGGCCGCGACCACCAGCACCTGCTGTGCGCCGGGAAGGAAGGCACGTACCGAGGTACGGCCATTGCCCATGCGATGCGGGCCCAGTACCGAAAACGGGTCGCCGTGGCGGCCGGCGCAGACCAGCGCGATGTCGTCAGGGTTGACCATGGCGCGCTTCAGCCCGGTGCCGGCATGGACGGCACATGCCAGATGTTGGCGGCGTAGTCGCGAATCGTGCGGTCGGCGGAGAACGGGCCCATGCCGGCCACGTTGTTGATGCTTCGTTTGCACCACGCGTCGGGTGTCCGGTACAACGCGTCCACCCGCGACTGGGCGGCGACATAGGAAGCGTAGTCGGCCAGCAGCATGTAGTGGTCACCACCCCACAACAGAGCGTCCACGATACCCCGGTAGCGGCCTGGTTCGCCAGCGGAAAACTGCTCGCCGTTGATGGCATCGAGCACGGCGCGCAGGGCCGGGTTGTCTTCGACCATGCGCATTGGCTGGTAACCAGCCTGTCGCCGCTCGCGGACCTCGGCCGTGCTCAGGCCGAAGATGAAGATGTTGTCATCGCCGACGTTTTGGCGGATCTCGATATTGGCGCCGTCGTCGGTGCCGATGGTCAGTGCGCCGTTGAGCGCGAGCTTCATGTTTCCGGTGCCGGAGGCTTCGGTGCCGGCGGTGGATATCTGCTCGGACAGGTCGGCACCCGGCATCAGCAGCTCGGCCACCGACACGCCGTAGTTGGGCACAAACACCAGCTTGAGCAGGTGATTGCTGCGCTGGTCCTGGTTGATCACGCGGGCGACGTCGTGGATCAGGCCGATGATCAACTTCGCCATGTGGTACGACGATGCTGCCTTGCCGGCAAAGATGACTGTGCGCGGCACCCAGTTCGCCTGCGGGTTGGCCACTATGGCCTGGTATCGCGTCACCACGTGCAACAGGTTGAGCAGCTGGCGCTTGTATTCATGGATGCGCTTGACCTGCACATCGAACAGGCTGTCCGGGTCGACCGTGATGCCAGTGGTCTTGGCAATGAAGCCAGCCAGGCGCAGCTTGTTGGCCCGCTTGATGGCTGCAAACCGGCTGGTGAACGATGGATCGTCACCCAGACTGCGCAGGCCCTGCAACTGGTCCAGGTCGAGACGCCAGCGGGGGCCGATGCTGTCGTCGAGCAGTCCCGCCAGGCCCGGGTTGGCCAGCGCCAGCCAGCGCCGCGGCGTGACGCCATTGGTCATGTTGGTGAAGCGGTCCGGCCACAGGCTGGCGAAGTCGGCAAAAATGGTTTCCACCAGCAATTGCGAGTGCAAAGCCGATACACCGTTGACCATATGGCTGCCGACAATGCTCAGGTGCGCCATGCGCACGCGGCGCTCGCCATGTTCGTCGATCAGCGAAAGCCGGGCCAGGAATCCGTTGTCGCCCGGACGATGGCTGGCGGCAAGTTCCAGGAACTCCTTGTTGATACGGAAAATGATCTCCATGTGACGCGGCAATACCTGCTGCATCAGGCCGATCGACCAGGTCTCCAGCGCCTCGGGCATGAGTGTGTGGTTGGTGTACGAGAAGGTGCGCCGGCAGA
The DNA here is from genome assembly GCA_031416215.1 of Betaproteobacteria bacterium. Taxonomy (GTDB): domain Bacteria; phylum Pseudomonadota; class Gammaproteobacteria; order Burkholderiales; family Burkholderiaceae_C; genus CAISIP01. Next base: position 12,243 of record JANOTG010000139.1, on the reverse strand, counting down.
TCGCCCAGGCCAGCGACCACTCCATGCCGTGTTCGTCGCACAAGACCCGCATCAACTCGGCCACGGCAATCGCGGGGTGGGTGTCGTTGAGGTGGATCGCCACCTGGTTTGCCAGGTTGACCAGCGAGGGATGCTCCTCCAGGTGCCGTTGCACCAGGTCCTGCACCGAGGCCGCGACAAAAAAGTATTCCTGTTTCAGGCGCAGTTCGCGCCCGGCCGGTGTGCTGTCGTTGGGGTACAGCACCCAGGAAATATTCTCCTGGTTCTTTGCCGCGGCGGCGCGCGCATAGTCACCGGTATTGAAGGCCCCCAGGTCGATGTGTGCCGGCGCCACCGCCTTCCACAGGCGCAAGGTGCTGACGTTCTGGTTGCCATGGCCTGGCACCACCATGTCGTAGGCCTTGGCAATCACCTGGTCGGTGTGTCGCCACACCGGTTTGCCATCCACCTGCTCCACCCAGCCGCCAAAGCGCACCGGGAAGGCGAGGTCGGCGCGCGGGAACTCCCAGGGAGTGCCGTCCTGCAGCCAGGGCTCGGGTTGTTCGATCTGCCGCCCGTCCTGGATCTCCTGCGCGAACATGCCGTATTCGTAGCGGATGCCGTAACCGAAGGAGGGAAGGGCGTTGGTGGCCATGGCATCCAGGAAGCAAGCCGCCAGGCGCCCAAGGCCGCCATTGCCGAGTGCCGCATCGGGTTCTGCGGCGGCTATGTCTTCCAGCGTGCGGGCGTGCGCCAGCAGGCCGGCACTGGCGGCGGCGGTGCTGCCAAGAGCTGCCAGCGCATTCGACAGGCTGCGGCCGATCAGGAACTCCATCGACAAATAGACCACGCGCCGCGCCTTGGCTTCGCGTTCACGACCTTGCGTCAGTACCCAGCGCTCTGCCAGCTGCGCACGCAGCACCTGGGCCAGCGCCTGCATGGTTTGTGTCGTGCTGGCACGTGCTGCATCGACCGCCACCGTGTGCAACAAATGCGCGTTGATGGCGGCTGCCAGATTGGTGGCAGGGCTGGTGGGAGTTGCGGTCACCGTGGGGTCCTCAGGTAGGCCATTCGCCGCGTGTGGATGACACAAACCAGGCGAGGAACACAGATTTTCGCATGCGGTAACCTGCGCGTAATCGGAGCCACGAGCCGGGTATTAAGATCACAGCACCGCTGCGCACGCCGCCAACCAGGAGATACGATGAATTCCCCCAAACTGGCACTCGGGCTGGACCTGCCGAAACGCGCTGTTGCCCTGGTGCTGGCTGGCGGACGCGGCAGCCGTCTGCTCAACCTGACCGATCGACGGGCCAAGCCGGCGGTGTATTTCGGCGGCAAGTTCCGCATCGTGGACTTCGCACTGTCGAACTGCCTGAATTCGGGGGTGCGCCGTATTGGCGTCATCACCCAGTACAAGTCACACAGCCTGCTGCGCCACCTGCAGCGCGGCTGGGCCTTTCTGAAGAGCGAAATGAACGAGTTTGTCGACCTGCTGCCGGCGCAGCAGCGCAACGACAACGAGCACTGGTACCGCGGGACTGCCGACGCCGTCTACCAGAACCACGACATCCTGGAGAGTTACGGTGCCGATTACATCGTGGTGCTGGCCGGTGACCACATCTACAAGATGAACTATGCGCTGATGCTGGCCGATCACGTGGCCAAGGGCCGGCCCTGTACCGTGGCCTGTATTGCCGTGCCGCGCAGCGAAGCCAAGGCTTTTGGTGTGATGGCAGTGGACGAAAACAGCATGATCACGGAATTCATGGAAAAGCCGGCCGACCCGCCTGCCATGCCAGGGCAACCCGACATGTCGCTGGCCAGCATGGGCATCTACATCTTCGATGCCCAGTACCTGTATGACGAACTGGCGCGGGACATCGCCGACCCCCAGTCCAGCCACGACTTTGGCAAGGACATCATTCCGCACGCCGTGCGTAATGGTTGCGCGGCGGCGCACCCTTTTGCGCTGAGTTGTGTACCCAATGGCGCGGCCGCGGAACCCTACTGGCGCGACGTGGGGACCGTGGACGCCTACTGGGACGCCAACATCGATCTGACAGCCACCGACCCCAAACTCAACCTGTACGATCGGCACTGGCCGATCTGGACTTACCAGCCACAGTTGCCGCCGGCGAAATTTGTGCACAACCAGGACGACCGGCGCGGCATGGGCATCGAGTCCATGGTGTCGGGCGGTTGTATTGTCTCGGGCAGGGTGTTCCGCTCGGTCCTGTTTTCCAGCGTACGGGTGCATTCCCATTCGGTTGTCAGTTGGTCCGTGCTGCTGCCGGACGTGCAGGTTGGTCGCTGGGCGCGGCTCACGCGCACCGTGGTTGACCGGGGCTGCATCGTCCCGGACGGACTGGTGATTGGTGAAGACCCGGCACTGGACGCCGAGCGTTTCCATCGCAGCCCGAATGGTGTATGTCTGGTGACGGCAGACATGCTGGCCAAGATCCGGGCATGAGGGTTCTGCAGGTTGCCGCGGAGGTCTTTCCACTGGTCAAGACCGGGGGTCTGGCCGACGTCATTGGTGCGCTGCCGCAGGCCCTGATTGACGCCGGTGACGACAACCGCCTGCTGCTGCCCGGTTTCCCGGCTGTTCTGCAAGGCCTGGACAACCCGCGAGTGGTGTGTGAACTCGGAGCACTTTTTGGTGTCGCCCGCGCCACGCTGCTGTTCGGCCATTTGTCCGGCGGTGCTGTTGGCGCATACGTCATCGACGCGCCGCTGTTGTACCGCCGCGCGGGCAATCCGTATCTGGGACCGGACGGATTGGACTGGCCCGACAACCTGCAACGATTCGCCCTGTTGGGCTGGGTCGGGGCGCATCTGGCGTCTGAGGAACTCGACGTGGCCTGGGCGCCAGAAATCGTGCATGCACACGATTGGCACGCGGCGACAGCCTGCGCCTACCTGGCGGCGCAACCGCTGCGCCGCGCACGGTCGGTGTTCACGGTGCACAACCTGGCCTACCAGGGTCTGTTCGATGCCGCCGACTTTCATCTGCTCGGCCTGCCCAGCCGTTTCATGGCCCGTGCCGGGCTGGAATTTCATGCTCAGTTGTCCTGCATGAAGGCCGGTCTGGTGTTTGCCGACCGGGTGACCACGGTCAGCCCGACCTATGCGCGCGAGATGGCGACTCCCGAGTTCGGCTGCGGGCTCGATGGGTTGGTGCGCTCCCGTGGTGCAGACGTGTCGGGGATACTCAATGGCGTGGACCGCGTCGTCTGGAACCCGGAGACGGACGGCTCCATCGTGGCGCACTATGGCGTCGACGCGCGGGCGGGCAAGGCGCAGTGCAAGGCAGCGCTGCAAACCGCACTCGGGCGGCCGGCAGAGCCGCAGGCGCCGCTGTTCGCGCTGGTCAGTCGCCTGACCTCACAGAAGGGGCTGGACCTCGTTCTGGGTGCCCTGCCCGAACTGCTGGCCCACGGCGGCCAGTTGGCCGTGCAAGGCAGCGGTGACCCGGAAATAGAACGGGCCCTGGCCGCCGCGGCCGCGCAGTATCCGCGCCGCGTTGCGGTTCGGCTGGGGTATGACGAAGACTTCGCGCACCAGATGGTGGCCGGTGCGGATGCCATGCTGGTGCCCTCGCGTTTTGAGCCCTGTGGTCTGACGCAGCTGTATGCGCTGCGGTATGGCACGGTTCCCGTTGTGCGTCGTGTTGGCGGTTTGGCCGATACGGTGCAAGACGTCGACCAGGTGCCAGGGCGGGCCACCGGTTTTGTCTTCGATGTGGCCAGTGCCGGTGCACTGGCCGACGCCATCACCCGTGCGGTTGCAGCCTACCGCTTGCCACTGGTCTGGCGCCCATTGATGCTGCGCGGCATGCGGCAGGACTTTTCCTGGGCTGAGGCGGCGCAGCACTATAGGGCCCTGTACCGTTCGATACTGCCTGCCGGCGGCTCATGATGGGCCTTGTTGTCGCGACTTTTCAGAACTTTCTCTCATTCAACCGGACGAATCACCATGCAACTCGACGCATCCATTTTCAAGGCCTATGACATTCGCGGCATCGTGCCTTCGACCGTCACCGAAACCATTGCCGAGGGTATAGGCAAGGCGTTTGGCAGTATTGCCATGGCGCAGGGGCAGACCACGGTGGCGGTTGGTCGTGATGGGCGCATCAGCGGCCCAGCCATCAGTGCGGCGCTGGTGCGTGGGCTGGTGGCGGCCGGGGTGGAGGTGATCGATGTCGGGCTGGTCACCACACCCATGTTGTATTTTGCCGCCAGCACCGTGTGCGCCAGCGGCATCCAGGTGACCGGCAGCCACAACCCGAAGAACTACAACGGCTTCAAGATGGTGCTGGGCGGGCGTGCCATCTATGGCGAAGACATCCAGGCCATCAAGCACATGATGCTCGCCGAGAGCTGGACTCTGCGCGGTGGTGGCGTGGTGCGCAACCTCAATGTGCTGGCGCCCTATACCGCGCGTATCGTCTCCGACATCAAGCTGTCACGCAAGATGAAGATCGTGGTGGACTGCGGCAATGGCATCGCGGGCGCTTCTGCGCCGGCGCTGTTTCGTGCCATCGGATGTGAGGTGATCGAGTTGTTCAGTGAGGTGGACGGCAACTTTCCCAACCACCATCCGGACCCGAGCAAACCGGAGAACCTGCGCGACCTGATCGACGCCTTGAAGAACTCGGACGCCGAACTGGGTCTGGCGTTTGATGGTGATGGAGACCGGTTGGGCATCGTCACCAAGCAGGGCAACAACATCTATCCGGATCGCCAGATGGTGCTGTTCGCCCGCGATGTGTTGTCGCGTGTGCCCGGCGGCACCATTGTTTTCGACGTCAAGTGTTCACAACGCCTGGCGCCGGCGATCGAGGCCGCCGGCGGTACTGCGCTGATGTACAAGACCGGCCATTCGCTGATCAAGGCGCGCATGAAGGAGGTCGACTCGCCGCTCGGCGGCGAGATGAGTGGCCACATCTTTTTCAAGGAACGCTGGTTCGGTTTTGACGATGGCACCTATGCTGGCTGTCGCCTGCTGGAAATCGTCAGTCGCTCGGGTGACGCGAATGCCGTGTTGGATGCCCTGCCCACCAGCTTCTCCACGCCCGAAATCAATGTCGCCTGCGCCGAAGGTGAGCCGCCTCTTGCGGTGGCCAAGGCGGTGGCGCTGGCGAATTTTCCGGCACCGGCGAAGATCAACACCATCGACGGGCTGCGTGTCGATTGGCCGGACGGTTTTGGACTGCTGCGCGCCTCCAACACCACGCCGGTGCTGGTTCTGCGTTTTGAAGGCCACACGCCCGAAGCCCTGCACCGCATCGAGGCCATGATGCTGGCGCTGCTGCGGCAGGTGAAGCCGGATGCAGTGCTTGGGGGCAGCGCACATTGAGCGGAACCCGTTTGTGCCTGGGCTGCCGCGAGGTAGCTACGCGCTGGCCCTGACCGGTTGTCAGGTCGGCAGCATTGGGTCACTGGTGTAAGCGTCCAACAGCGTTTGCCACTGCGCCTCGTTCCAGCGAAAGGACGGGTCGAGTCGCAGTTCCTTGCGCAGCGAGCGCAGCAAACGCGCCAGGTTATCCGCCTTCCAGGCCTCGCCGCCACGAAAGCGGCATTTGTCGAAGTCCACGATCCAGGCGCGGCCCGCCGCGTCGAGCATCAGGTTGTGGCAGTTCAAATCGCTATGCCAGACCTGGGCGTCGTGCAACTGCCGCACGGCCCGCCCCAATGCCGTCCATTCGTTCGGCGTCACGCTGCGTTGCTGGTGCAGCAGTTGTGCGACATCCCGCGCCTGCGGGATTGTCTGTACCAGGATGTCGGCGCGGTACCACAGACCGACGCGCTGGTAACGCGCTGCAGCGGCGCGTGGCACCGGCAGCCCGTGCGCACGCAATGTGCCGAGCAGGCTGAATTCGCGCATGGCCCGGCTCTGTGCCACTGCCTGGTGCCAGAACAGGTCGCGGCTGAGATGCGCCATCATGCCGCCACGGTAGTAGTGGCGCATCAGGTAGCTGCCGCCTTGGTCCGCCACCCGGTGGATGTTGCCCCGGCCCGCGCCCTGGGTCTGTGCCTGGCCTGCGACGCGCCACCAGGCAGGATCAAAGAGTTGTGTGTGTGCCGCGCTGAACAGTTCTGCATCGGCCCAAATTACGGTAGCGCCGGCGCCGCTTACATGGTGTGGCCGGGGTGCCTGGTCGACACCGGCCGGCGGCAGCAGCGTGCGCAGGCAGTCCATGCTGCGCTCACTGGCACCCGCCATCTGCCGATAGACGGTGCGCGCCCGACCGACCTGTGTCGCGCTGCGGGCCGGGTCAGCCAGCAGCGCGCGCCAGTCTGCAAACACCGCGTCTGCGTCGGCATTGCGGCACAAAGCGTGGGCCGCCTCCAGCGCGGCGTAGATAGGCGCGAAATTCGCGGTATGGGGCCCGGTCAGCCGCGGCTGGTCCAGGCACAACACTTCCAGCGGGTTGTGGCCACCCCGCGGTATCAGGCTGCCGCCGACAAAGCAGCTGTCCGCCACGCCGTACCACAACATGAGTTCGCCCATGCTGTCGCCCAGCAGCACCTGCGTGGATGCGTCGACGGCCTGTCCCAGGCTGTGCCGCGCCATGCGCAGGCCGCTGCCCTGCAGCAGGCTTGCGACCACCTCAAAACGCTCCGGATGGCGTGGCACCAGGATCAGCAGGCTGCTCGGTGCCAGCGGCAGATGGCGTCGAAATGCAGCGATCAATGCCTCGTCCTCACCGGGGTGGGTGCTGCCGGCCGTGAGTACCGGGCGACTGCCAAGGCTGCCACGCAGCACGCCAATGCGCGTGGCCAGGGCCGGGTCCAGTTGCACATCCGACTTGATGTTGCCGGTGAGGCGCAAGCGCTGGCGTGACAGCCCCAGCGTGGCAAATCGCTCCAGCGTGGCATCGTCAGCGGCGCACACCAGACGCAGCCGCGTTATGGCGGGGCGGATCAAGGCACCCAGCCGGCGGTATTGGTTCGCAGATCGTTCCGACAGCCGGGCATTGACCAGTGCCACCGGCACACCCTGCAACTGCGCCTGTTGCAAAAACATGGGCCAGATCTCGCGCTCCAGCAGCAGCACCAGCCGGGGTTGCAACTGATGCAGAAAACGCCGCGTGGCGCCCGGCAGGTCAAGCGGAAAGTAACGGTGCAGGACCCGCTCGCCGTACAACTGCCGGATCATGCGTGATCCGGTGGGCGTGGCGCAGGTCAGCACCAGCGGCCCGCACAACGGCTCCGCCAGCAGGCGGTCGATCAGGGGTCTGGCGGCCAGCACTTCGCCGACGGACGCGCACTGCAACACGACGCAGCCCGGGCTCGCCACGGCGGCGCCCGGCAGCGCAAAACGTTCCGGCCAACGGCGGCGATAGTCGGCGTCCTTGCGCCCGCGCCACCACAGATTTGCCAGCAGGGGTGGCACGACGAACCACATCAGCGCCCGGTATATCCAAAGCATGCCGCAGTGCCAGGCCAGGCTCAGCGCCAGTGGTCGGCGACCCAAGGCGTCGGCGGTACCCGGCGGTACCATTTGCCGCTGTCACCGGCAATCGCGTCCGGCGGATTGGGTTTGCCGTGGAAGGCGATGATTTTTGCGCCTGGCGGAATACTGGGCGTTTGCACCCAGCTCATCAGTCCACGCGGCACACAGTGGCGTTTGAAGCTGACACACCAGGCCGCCGGCCAGTAACGGACCTTGCCCTGCCGGCCGAGGTACTGGGTGATGAATTCCTGCTCGTTTCGGACCCGGGTGACCGCCAGCGGGTAGTCCGTCTTGAGGTGCTGCAGGGCGTCGGCGTGTGCGCCGATGGTGTACAGGTAGACCGACGTGTTGCCGGTGCCATCCTGCTTGTCCCATTCCTTGATGACACAGAACTCGCCCGGCACATCGAAAAACCCGTCGATGGCGTCGACGATCACGATGTCCAGGTCGAGGAACAGGGTGCGGCCACGCAGGTCATACAGCGGGTCGGCGAAACTCGTGAGCTTGAGCCAGCCGTGGCCGAAAGTCCAGGGCTGGCGCGTATCGAACTCAGCGAAACCCACCGCGGGTATTGGTTTGACCTCGATGGCCGGGTCAATACCTTCTGGATCATCGGTCAGGCAAACAAAGCGGTGTGGCCGGTTCAGGTGCCGCTGCACCATGGAGTGCAGCTTGTTGACATATTCCGACCCGTATTTTCTGCCCCACTTGATGCAGAGCACATTGACCGTCTGCACCATGCAGCGCCTACTTGGCGAGCAACTGGTTGATCGCCTGCAGGTCTTCGACCTTCAGCGTGCCGTTCGCCAGTTTCAGGCGCAGCCCGCCCACCAACACGTCGTAGCGCGCTTTCGCCAGATCCCGCTTGGTTTGAAACAGCTGGCTCTGGGCGTTTAACACGTCGATGTTGATGCGCACGCCCACCTGGTAGCCGAGTTTGTTGGCATCCAGCGCACTCTGGCTCGATGCCTCCGCGGCTTCCAGAGCTTTCACCTGGCCCAGGCCGGACGACACGCCGAAGAAGGCAGTACGGGTTGCCTGCGACACTGTGCGGCGCGCGGCTTCAAGGTCGGTGCGCGCTTTCTCTTCCAGTGCCAGCGTTTCCTTGATGCGGTTCTGGATCGAGAACCCGGCGAACAGCGGCAGGTTGAAGGCCAGCGCGACAGTTGCGGTACGTACGTTGCTGCTGGCCCGCGCTGCTGAAGTGCCTTCGTTGTGGGCAATCTGGTAACTGCCATTGAGGTCCAGTGTGGGCCGATTGCCAGCCTGCGCCCGTTGTGTCTCCAGTTGCGCGACCTCCAGAGCCACTGCCGATTGCCTGAGCGTCGGGTGTTCTTCCAGTGCCTGGCCGACCCAGGCGTTCACGTCGGCGGGCATCAGCGCTGGCAGGACGGCGGGCAGGGCCAGCGCCATGGGCTGGGCATCCAGTTTTCCGACCAGTTGATCGAGTGCCAGCCTCTTGACCCGCAAGTCATTCTCGGCCGCAATTTGTTGTGCGATGACCAGATCGAAGCGCGCCTGCGCCTCCCGCGTGTCGGTGATGGTACTGGTGCCAACCTCAAAATTGCGCTTGGCGGAGGCGAGTTGTTCTGCGACCGCGACTTTCTGTGCGCCAACAAAAGTCAGTGCGTCCTGCGAGGCCAGGACGTCGAAGTAGGCCGTGCTGACACGCACCACGAGATCCTGTTCTGCAGCCTGCAGCAGGGACTGCGCCGTCACCAGGGACTTTTGCGCCTGTTCGTAGACCAGCCAATTGGCAGGGCGGTAGAGCGGATGGGATGCCGTGACAGTGGCGCTTTGCGCGCCAAAAGCCGGATTGGCCAGCCGGATGTTGGCGTCCAGTGCGGTGCGAGACGCGGCCATGCCAAGATTGACCGTCGGCAAGGTGCCGGCACGGGATTGTTCAGCCCGCGCCAGTGTGGCTTCATACTGCGAGCGCGCCGACTGGATGGTGGCATCGTAAAGACGCGCTGCCTCGTACAGATCCACCAGGTTCTGTGCACGTGCGGGCTGTGGAATCGTCAAGGCGATGGCCACGGCAAGAGGTAACAGGCGCAGGGTTTTCATGAATGTCCTTGGAGTTTGGTCGTGCGGCACGGGCCGCCGTCAATAACGCGGTATCGCCGGGTCGAGTTCAACGGACCAGGCGTCAATGCCGCCAGCGACATTGGCCACCTGCGCAAACCCGCGACTGGCCAGAAATGTTGCCACCTGCATGCTGCGCGCGCCATGGTGGCACAGGCAGGCAATTGGTTGCGCTGGATCCAGTTCGTGCAGGCGTGCGGGGATGCTGCCCATCGGAATGGTCCGCAATTCGTACCCATCGGCCGTGACGCTGGCAGTACGCAGTTCGACGGGCTCGCGCACATCCAGCACCACGGGTTGGCCCTGGGTACGAGCCTGCTGCAGCCAGCTGTCGAGGTCGCGTGGGCGCACTTGGGCGATCATGGGACGCTGCACTCGATCAGAATCTGAAGCGCGACGGCTGCGGGAAATTCAGCAGCCGCGGCGCGACGGTGTCCCAGGGTTGCCGAGTCTGGTACTGGTTTTCACCGACCCGGGTCACGATGGTGGCCCGCATCATCGGTTCGTCACCGATGATGGCAGCCAGGCGCCCGCCGGTCTTGAGTTGCGCCAGCAGATTCTGTGGCACCTCGGGCAAGGAGCCGCTGAGCACAATGACGTCGAATGGTGCTTCGCCGCTGAGACCCCTGGAGCCGTCCTGGTGGCGCACCTCGGCGTTGTGGCAGCCCGACTTCTGCAGGTTGCTGCGCGCGAAATCCGCCAGCACGGCGTCGATCTCCAGCGACACCACGCGTTGTGCCCGATGCGCCAGCAGGGCGGCCATATGGCCGGAGCCGGCACCGATCTCCAGCACTTTTTCGTGTTTCTCGACCATCAGGTCCTGCAGCAACCGGGCCTCGACCCGCGGCGCAAGCATGACCTGTCCGCCCGGCAGCGGAATCTCCATGTCCACGAAAGCCAGCGCCTTGTGCGCGAGCGGCACGAACTCCTCGCGCTTGACCAGCGAGAGCAGTTGCAACACGTGGCTGTCGAGCACCTCCCACGGTCGAATCTGCTGCTCGATCATGTTGAAGCGTGCTTGTTCCAGGTTCATGGCGCTGTGCAAGAAAATTCTCCCGATTCAATTCACCGCAGTGATTTTAGGGGTATGCGCCAAGCCATCGGCAACACCGAAAAGCCGTTTGAACCAGTTGGCCAGATCGTCCATGTAACAGTACACGACGGGCACCACGACCAAGGTCAGCAAGGACGAGGTGATGACGCCGCCGATCACCGCCTGCCCCATGGGGGCACGCACTTCCGAGCCTTCGGTCAGCGCAAACGCAAGTGGCACCATGCCGAACACCATGGCCAATGTGGTCATCAGGATCGGGCGCAGGCGCACCTTGGCCGCCAGCAGCAGGGCGGCGTTGCGGTCCAGCCCGGGGATAACCCGGCCATCGGCGCCGGTGGTGTCTTCGCGGGACCGGATCGCAAAGTCCACCAGCAGGATCGCGTTCTTCGTTACCAGCCCCATGAGCATGATGACCCCGATCACCGAAAACATCGACAACGTCGAGCGAAACATCATCAGCGCCAGCACGACGCCAATCAGGGTGAGGGGCAGGGCGGTCATCAGGGCCAACGGCTGCAGAAAACTCTTGAACTGGCTCGCCAGGATCATGTAGATGAAAACCACCGCCAGTACCAGGGCGGAAATCGCATAACCAAAGGCTTCGGCCATGTCCTTGGTCGACCCACTGAACTTGTAGCTGTAGCCCGGAGGCAGTGTGATGCCGCCCATCGCAGTCTTGATATCTGCCGATACTTCGCCGGCAGAGCGACCGTAGACATTGGCGCTCACACTGACCTCGCGCGTCAGGTCGCGCCGGTTGATCTGGTTCGGGCCGGTGCCTTCGCGCACTGTGGCCACCTGGTTCAGGCGCACGACGCGGGCGCTGCCGTCGCTATTGTTGCCAAGGGTCAGGGGCAGGCGCTGCAGGTCTTCCGGCGCATTGCGGGACTCGGGCGCCAGCCGCACATTCACGTCATAGGTCTGGTCGTCCGTTGCCCGCCAATTGCCGACGGTCTGACCGGCCACCATGGTGCGCAGGGCCGCACCAATCTGCGCAATGCTCACGCCCAGGTCGGAGGCGACATCACGCCGCACCGCGATGTCAATGGTCGGTTTGTCCGGTTTGACGCTGGAGTCCAGGTCCACCAGGCCGTTGATGTTGCGGATTTTCTCCAGCGCCAGGCGGGTCAGCCGCTCCAGTTCAGCCTGATTCGGTCCTTGCAGCGAAAACTGTACCTGCTTGTTGCCGCCCACCGAGTCGAGCAGGCCGACATGGGTGACCGTGATGCCCGGCACCCGCTGCAGCCGTTCGCGCAGCATCGACGACAACACGTCGACACTGCGCGTGCGGTCCTTGCGGTCGATCAAGCGGATGTAAATGCTGGCGTAGATCTTTCCCTGCGCGTTGCCGGTATTGATGGTCGAGAGGGTGTAGCGCACCTCGGGAAACTCGCGCACGATGGCCTCGACCTGGCGCGCCTTCGCTTCGGTCACCTCCAGCGACGAACCCACCGGGGTGTAGAAGTTCAGCGTGGTTTCCGAGAAATCGGATTTGGGCACAAATTCCGTGCCCAGCATGGGCACCATGGCGACGCTGCTGGCAAAGATGACCACAGCCAGCGACACCGTGGACAACTTGTGCGCCAGAGACCAGCGCAGAACCGCCTGGTACTGGTCCACCAGCCAGTGTGTCCCATGGTCAAACCAGCCGGTGACGCGGCCTA
>JANOTG010000138.1:0-14026 GCA_031416215.1 Betaproteobacteria bacterium | reverse complement strand
AATCCGCAGGCGATGGAGCTGATGCGCGTGTTGTCGGCCAGCAAGACCGAGGTGTTCTTCAAGCTGCGGCTGTTCAGCTCGCTGCCCTACCTGTTCTCGGCCCTGCGCATTGCAGCGTCAATGTCGGTGATTGGTGCGGTGGTCGGTGAATGGATCGGCTCCACACGGGGCATCGGTGCGCTGATCCTGCAGGCCACCTACAACTTCGACTCGGCGCTGCTGTATTCGGCGATCGTGATGAGCGCCTTCCTGTCGGGCTCGTTTTTTCTCGTCATCGCACTGCTGGAGCGATTCATCGTGCGCTGGCAGCCGCAGCAAAACCATTGACGCTCGCCAGCGCCGTCGCCACTCCATTTCGAGGACCACCATGCAACACCCCCACGATACGATCCGCCAGCCAGGGCGGGATGTGAAAGTAGCTTCCCGTGCCAACGTCGTCGTGGTTGGCGGCGGCCCGGCCGGCTTCTCGGCGGCACTGGCTGCGGCCCGCAACGGCGCCAGCGTGACGCTGCTGGAGCGCTACAACCATCTCGGCGGGCTGGCATCGGGCGGCATGGTGCTGGTGCTCGACGACATGTGGGACAGCTACCTGAACGAGATCTCGGTGCGCGGCACCTGCCAGACCATGATCGAACGCATGGCAGCGATCGGCCTGGCGGCCTATCCGCGCTCCGACGAATGGGGTTATGACCCTGAATCCCTGCGGCGCTGGAAGCGCTGGGGCACGTTCGATTTTCATACCCACTCGCTGCCGCATCCGATCTGTTTTGCGGCAGCCTTCGACCCGGACGGATGGAAACGGGTTTCCTTGGAGATGGTGGAGCAGGCAGGCATCGAATTGCGCCTGCACTCCTGGTTCTCCCACACCCTGGTGGAAGACAACCGGGTGGTCGGTGTGGTGTGCGAAAGCAAGGCCGGGCCGCAGGCCATCCTGGCCGACGTGGTGATCGACGCCACCGGCGACCTGGACGTGGCCACCAATGCCGGAGCGCCGCACACCGGGGGCAACTACATCATGACCACCGTGTTCCGGCTCGGGGCGGTAGACACCGAAGCCGCCGAGCGGTTTGAGCGCGACGAGCCGGAATCCTTTGCGCTGCTGGACCGGCAGATCAAACGCATCATTGGTGGCTCCTGGGGCCTGTGGTGGCTGAAGACACCACTGCCTGGCGTGGTCTGGTGCAACTGTCCGCACATGCCGGGGCTGGACGGCCAGAAGGTAGAAGACCTGACCCGTGCCGAGGTGCAGGGGCGCAAACACATCCACGCCCTGGTCGATTTTGTGCGTGAAAAGCTGCCGGGCTTCGAGCGCTGCCATGTGGTCGACGTGGCGCCGCAGACCGGGGTGCGCCAGACCCGGCTGCTGGAAGGTGAATACGTGATGACCAAGGACGACCTGGCGCAACGCACGCGTTTTGCCGACAGTGTGGCGCGCGGTCGTGACTACTATATGCCGTATCGGGTGCTGCTGCCACAGAACATCGACAACCTGCTGGTGGCCGGGCGCCACTATTCGGTGACCTCCCAGGCACAGAAGATGTCGCGCGAAATACCGCCCTGCATGGCCATGGGCGAAGCCGCTGGCGTGGCGGCGGCGATGGCGGTGCAGGCCGGTGTGCTGGTGCGTGACGTGGATGTGGCGCAGCTGCAAAAGACGCTGCGCGCCCAGGGCGCCGACCCGGGTGACCAGAGCGGCCGCAACGCCGACGTGCCGGCCTTCGTCAACCAGCTGGCCACCAGCAACAAGATTCTGGAGACCGTATGAACAGCGCTGCGACTGCCGCCAAGGACCTGCCGCTGCACGGCATCCGCGTCGTCGATTTCACCCAGGTCATGATGGGCCCGGTGTGTACCCAGATGCTGGCCGACTATGGTGCCGACATCCTGAAGATCGAGCGCAAGGGTGCGGGTGACCTGAGCCGCTCCACCTTTGCACCGCTGCATGGGGCCGACAACCCGATTTTCTGCAGCCTGAACCGCAACAAGCGCAGCGCCGCGCTGGACCTGCGCGACCCCGAGATGATCGCCGCCGTGAAGGCTCTGATCAGCGACGCCGATGTGGTGGTGAACAATTTCCGCGCCGGCGTCATGGAACGCATGGGCCTGGGCTACGAAGACTGCCAGGCTCTCAATCCGCGCATCATCTACGCGGTGGGCACCGGTTACGGCGACAGCGGCCCCTATGCCCACAAGGGTGGGCAGGATGTGCTGGCGCAGGCGATGAGCGGCGTCATGGCACGGCGCGCCGACGAGTCGATTCCGCTCTCCACCTACCCGACCGCGCTGGCCGACTATTCGGCCGGCATGCACATGGTGCAGGGCATTTTGCTGGCGCTGCTGCAGCGCCATCGCACGGGCGTCGGCCAGAAGGTCAGCGTGTCGCTCTACAACTCCATGCTGGCCATGCAGATGCAGGAGGCCGCCATGATCATGATGGAGGACTCCGAGGTCAACTGGGCTGCCATGCCACTCTCCGGCGTTTTTGATACCCAGGACGGCGCGCTGGTGCTGGTGGGCGCCTTCAAGGCCAACCCCTTGCAGGACATCTGCACCGCACTGGACCTGCCAGACCTGTCGGCGGACCCGAAGTTCTGCAACCTGGACCAGCAGTTCAAGAACAAGAAGGAACTACAGGACAAGTTCCGTGCGCGTTTTGCCAGCCAGCCGCGCGCCCATTGGCTGGCGCGGCTGGAACAGCAGGACTTGTTGTGCGCCCCGGTACGCGACCTGCGCGAGGCGTTGACGGACCCGCAGACCCTGCACAACCAGATGCTGATGGAGGGTGCGGGGGAAGGACAGACCGTGCGTTTTGTCAGCAGCCCGATACAGATGTCTGCCGCAGCCGTCAGCCTGCGCCGAGCGCCCCCGCGGCTGGGGCAACACACCGACGAAATCCTGTCAATGGTGCGCAACGACGCCACTGCAGCATGACAGTCGAGTACACGTTGCGCGACCACGTCGCCACGGTCACGCTGGCGCGGCCACAGGCCATGAACGCCGTGGACCTGGCGACCGAGGCCGAACTGCAGCGAATCTGGGCCGAGATCGAAAACGATCCCGAGGTGCGGGTGGTGGTGCTCACCGGTGCCGGGGACCGCGCATTCTGCGCCGGCGCCGACCTGAAGAACCCGTCCGTCACCGGGCTGGAGTACTGGGCCGCACCGCGTTTGGGCGGATTTGGCGGCATCGCCCTGCGCGAAACCCTCAACGTGCCGCTGATTGCCCGAGTCAACGGTTTTGCCCTGGGTGGTGGTTTCGAAATGGTGCTGGGCTGCGATATCGTCGTCGCCTGCGAGGAGGCGCGCTTCGGCCTGCCCGAGCCGCGCGTGGGCCGCATGCCGCTGGACGGCGGCATGGTGCTGCTGCAGCGCCAGGTGCCGTACCGCAAGGCCATGGCCATGTTGTACACCGCCAAACACGTCACCGCCGCTGAGGCGCTCGCGATGGGGCTGGTGAACGAGGTGGTGCCGCGCGCCGGGCTCGACGCCGCAGTGGCGCGCTGGGTCGACGATATCCTGGCCTGCGCGCCGCTGTCGCTCAAGGCCATCAAACAGGTGGTGCGCAACACCAGCACGCTGACGCCAGTGCAGGCCCAGGCGGCGCGCCTGCCGGCACTGGTGGCGGCGCTGAACTCCGAGGACGGTGATGAAGGGGTGCTGGCGTTCCAGCAAAAGCGCAAACCGGTCTGGAAGGGCAAATAGGTTGGCACCATGGCCTATGTGATTATCGACACCTGCATCGACTGCAAGGACGCCAGTTGTGTCGCCTGCTGTCCGGTGGACTGCATCTATGAAGGGCCGCGCACCTTCTACATCCATCCTGACGAATGCATCAACTGCGGCATCTGCGTCTCGGTTTGCCCGCCAGAAGCCATCTACGAAGAGGCTGAGGTGCCCAAACACCTGACACACTTCATTCGCATCAACCAGGAGTTTTTTTCCGACGCGGTGACGGGACTGGGCAGTCCGGCGGGGGCCAGCAGCGTCGGCGCGGCGCTGCGGGATCATCCGGTGGTGGCAGCGAGTGATCGGGCATCGGCCGGTCTGGCGTAGCTTGTACGAGCGGCTCAGTTGACGGCACTGGCAAACGAAATCTGCACCTTGAGCGATCGGCTCTTGTCGGCCGCCAAGTCGAAGGCCTCGATGGCACGGTCTACCGGCAACACGCCGGTGATCACCGGCTTGCCGTTGACCAGGCCATCGTTGAGAAACCGGACCGCAGTGGCAAATTCCGCATGGAAGCGGAAGGTGCCGCGCAGGTCGACCTCCTTGGCCACGAGCTGGGTGATTGGCAGGTTTACATCCCCCCCCATTCCGATACTGACCAGCACGCCGCGCGGGACGATAACGTCCAGGCCCAGGCGCAGCGCGGCTTCGCTGCCGGAGGCTTCGAACACGGCATCGAACTGGCCCTTGTCCACCTTGTAGGCGTCCAGCGCCTGGGCCTTGGTGCGCAGGTTGATGGTGATGTCCGCGCCCATCTCCCGGGCGCATTGCAAGGGCAGATCGGCGATGTCGGCCGCCACGATGCTGGCCGCGCCTGCACGACGCAGCGCGCCGATCAGCAGCGAGCCGATCGGGCCGCAACCGGTCACCAGCACCTGCTTGCCCAGCACCCCGCCCGCGCGCTGGATCGCGTGCAGCCCGACCGACAGGGGCTCGGCCAGCGCCGCCTCGGACAGGCTCAGATGGTCGGCGACCGGGTGGGCCTGATGGGCGTCGATGAGCAGTTGCTCGCTGAAGGCGCCTTGGATGTGCGGGAAAGGCATGGCACTGCCATAAAAGCGCATGTTCAGGCACTGGTTGTGCTGCCCGGCCTGGCAAAAGCGGCAGTTGCCGCACGGCCGGGATGGAGAGATCGCGATCCGCTGGCCCTTGCGCAGGCCGGTCACATTGGTCCCGAGCCCGGCCACGACACCCGACACCTCATGCCCCAGCGCGATGGGCTGGCGGATGCGCACACTGCCGAATCCACCGTGCTGGTAGTAGTGCAGGTCCGAGCCGCAGATGCCGCCATAGGCGACATCCACCAGCACCTGCTGGTCTCCCGGCGGTGCAACTTCGGAGTTCTCGATGCGCAGGTCCTTGGCCGAATGGCAGATGACGGATTTCACGGCGTGGGCTTTCAATGGAATAGGGAAGATCGACGCAGGCCTGTCACAACGTGGCAGTGACACCACCATCGACGTACAGGATGTGGCCATTCACGAAACGCGATGCGTCACTGGCCAGGAACACAGCGGCGCCACCGAGATCCTCGACATCGCCCCAGCGACGGCTTGGCGTGCGGCCGATCAGCCAGGCGCTGAATGCCGAATCGTCCACCAGCTTCTGGTTCAGCTCGGTCTTGAAGTAGCCCGGCCCGATGCCGTTGACGTTGATGCCGAACTGGCCCCAGTCGATCGCCATGCCCTTGGTGAGCATCTTCACCGCGCCCTTGCTGGCGGTATAGGGTGCGATGCCCGGGCGGCCCAGTTCACTTTGCACCGAACAGATGTTGATGATCTTGCCGCGCCCGCGCGGGATCATGTTCCTGGCCACGGCCTGGCCGACGAAATAGACGCTGTCCAGATTGGTTCGCATCAGGGTGTGCCAATCGGCGTCGGCATACTCGTGCAGCGGCCCGCGCAGCTGCATGCCCGCGTTGTTCACCAGGATGTCGATCGGCCCATCGGACTCGATCTGCGCCACGGCCTGGCGCACACTGTCGGCATCGGTCACATCGAATGCCGCATGCCCGGCTGACAGGCCTTCGGACTGCAGCACCTGCACGCAGGCCTGCACCTTGGCGGCGTTGCGGCCATTCAGCACGACATGGGCACCGGCCTGCGCCAGGGCCCGCGCCAAGGCCAGGCCTATACCCGCCGACGAACCGGTGACGAGGGCGCGACGGCCCTTGAGTCCAAAGGAGTCCAGGATGGTCGTCATTTCATCAGCAGCCATTTCAGCGGCACCATGACCAGGCTGGGGAAGGCGATCAGCAAGCCCATCACCACCACCTGGGAGGCCAGGAACGGCATCACGCCACGGATCACGTCGTGCATCGGAATGCGACCGACGCCGCACACCACGTTGAGCACCGTGCCCACCGGTGGCGTCAGCAGGCCGATGGCGTTGTTGATGATGAACAACACGCCGAAATACACCGGGTCGATACCCGCCTCGCGCACCAGCGGCATCAGCACGGGGGTCAGAATAAGCACCGTCGGAGCGAAATCCAGCGCAGTGCCCACAACCATCACCAGCAGCATCAGCATGACCATCAGCAGGGTCTGGTTGCCGATGAACGGACGCAGGATCTCCACGATCTGCGTCGGGATGTTGGCCACTGTGATCAGCCAGGCCGACACCAGCGCGGCAGCCACCAGGAACATCACCACGGCGGAGGTCTTGGCGGCCGCCAGGATGATGCCGTACAACTGCGAGAACCGGATCTCGCGGTAGATGAACAGCCCGACGAACAGGGAATACACCACAGCCACCACGGCGGCTTCGGTGGGCGTGAACACCCCCATCTTCATGCCGCCGATGATCATGATGGCCAGCAGATAGGACCAGAAGGCGTTGACGGTTACCGAGATGCGCTCCTTGAACGGCACCTTGTCGGCCACCACTACGTTGTCCTTGCGGGCGACGATCCACCAGGTGACCACCAGGGCCATGCCCATCATGAGGCCAGGGAATATGCCGGCCATGAACAGCTTGGAGATCGACACGCCACCGATCACCCCAAACAGGATGAACCCGATCGACGGCGGTATCACCGGTGCGATGATGCCGCCGGCGGCGATCAGCCCGGCGGAGCGGTCCATGCGGTAACCGGCCTTGCGCATCATGGGCATCAGCACGGCCGCCAGCGCGGCGGTGTCGGCCACGGCCGAGCCCGACAGGCTGGCCATCACGATGGCGGCAAATACCGCCACATAACCCAGGCCGCCGCGGAAGTGGCCGACCCACACCATGGCGGAATTCACGATGCGCCGGCTCATGCCCCCTGCGTTCATGAGTTCGCCGGCGAGCATGAAAAACGGCACGGCCATCAACGGGAAGTTGTCCGCGCCGCTGATGAGGTTCTGCGACACGATCTGGGTGTCGAAGTTGTCCAGGTGCAGCATCAGCGCCACACCGGAGACGATCAGCGAGAACGCCAGCGGCATGCCCAGCGCCATCGCACCCAGCAGCGACAGGATGAAGACCAGCACGGTCATTTGGCGGCTCCGGTGGTGTGGGCAATCGCCACCTCTTCGGAGTCCTGCACCTGGATCAGGTCGGATTCCGCGAACTCGCCCCGGGCCAGGAGGACCAGCTTGTTCAGGATCATCAGGCCCATCGCGACGCTGGCGAGGTAGCCCACCCCATAGACCCAGCTCATCGGAAGCTCAGTGACGGCAGAGCGCGTGCTGGCGTTGATGCCATGCTGCTTGTAGGTGCCATAGAACATCAGCACGCAGCAGCCCAGCATCAACAGATTGGACAACGCGAAGGCGATCCTTTTGCCGCGAAGGCTGAGCTTGCGCACGACGGAATCCAGCCCGAGGTGGGCGTTTTCGCGCATCGCGACGATGGCCCCCAGGAACGTGATCCAGATGAACAGGAAGCGCGACAACTCCTCCGAGCTGATGATGGACCCGTTGAAGCCGTAACGCAGCACCACGTTGCCAAAGACCATGACGACCATGGCCGACAGCATGATGACCAGCGTCAACTCGGCCAGTCGAAAGAAGAGGTCGGTGATTTTTTTCATGTGCATGCCAGCTTGCCCCCCCCGACTGGAGGGGGCGTTCAAGGGACAGCGGCTACTTGGTGTCTTCGATGGCCTTGAGCAATGCGGGGCCGCTCTTCTCGCCGAACGACTTGGCGATCTCCGCCGACACGATCTTCTGGAACGGCGCCATGTCCACCACCTCGATCACCTGCATGCCGGACTTCTTCAGGTCGGCGATCACCTTGCCCGCGTTCTGCGCGTTCAGGCTGCGCTGGTAGGTGGCGGCTTCGCGCGCGGCATCGACGACGATCTTCTGGTAGTTGGCGGGCAGACTGTCGAACTTGGCCTTGTTCATCGCGACAACCAGCGGCGAGTACACGTGGTTGCTGACGGTCAGGTGTTTTTGCACCTCGTAGAACTTGGACGACCAGGTCACGTTGATCGGGTGCTCCTGTGCGTCGAAGGTGCCGGTTTCCAGGGCGGTGTACAACTCGGAGATGGGCATCGGCGACGGGTTCATGCCCAGCAGCTTGAAGGCCTGGATGTGGTACGGGTTGGGGGTGGAGCGGATCTTCAGGCCCTTCAGGTCGTCGGGCTTGTTCACCGGGCGCTTGTTGTTGGTGAAGGCGCGCCAGCCGTTTTCCCAGTAGGCCAGGCCCTTCAGGCCATGGGCCGACAGTTCGTTCAGCACGCCCGAGCCGACCTCGCCGTCCAGCACGGCGTAGGCATGTTGTGCGCTGCGGAACACGAAGGGCAGTTCCATGGCGGCGGTGTTGGGAACGATGCCGTTGAAGTTGGACGCGCCACTGGACACGATGTCGATCGTGCCACCGCGGGTGCCGTTGATCATGGCGGCGTCATTGCCCAGCTGGTTGGCCGGGAAGACGGTGATTTCCACGTCGCCATTGGTGCGCTGCTTGACCAGCTCGGCCAGCTTCGTGGCAGCGGCGTGCTGGCCGTCGGTGGTGTTCACCGCGTGGCCCATCTTCAGGTTGAACTTGGCAGCGTAGGCGCTGGAGCCGACAGCGGCGACGAGGACTGCGAGAAAGACGCGGGAAAGTTTCATGGAAGTATCTCCTGGTTAAAAAATGCTGAAACGGGAACTCAGTCGGTGGGCAGTGCGTATTCGTCCGCACTGAAAACGGTATGAAAAACCGAACCGTCGAACATGGCGATCAGGTCCTTGGAGACCTCCCGGCTGGTCATGCGGACTTCGGAAGCAAGGGCCGTCGCGATCGATTCCCGGCTGGGGTAACGCACCGACACCACCATGCCGAAGTGGGGGTTGTCGACATCGCTTTCGACCTGACGCAACACGCGCACCTCCTGGGCGCCCGGGAAACGCGTCCACAGGGGGACGAGCCTGTCGCGGATGTAGCGGTTGAAGGCGTCCTCCATGCCGGGCTTGACCTTGCCCTGGAAAAATGCACAGCGGATAAACATGGAAAGTCCTTGCGAAGTGGAGTCAGTGCGCAGCGTGCGGCGCCGGGTGGTGATACAAGGCTGTCAGTGCCCGGTTGACGAGGTCGCCGACGGGTTCGGTGATCGGCAGCGTGATGGCATCGGTCTCATCGGTGAGCGGCTTTTCGAGAGTGCGGAACTGGCTGGCTAGCAGACCTGGTTGCATGTAGTGGCCCACACGCAGGCGCACGCGGCTCTGGATCAGATCGAACTCGCCATCCAGAAAGAGGAAGCACACGCCAGCGGCACGTTCGCGGATCCGGTCGCGATAGCACCGGCGCAGCGCCGAACAGGCCACGACACAGCCCCTGGGAGCCGTATCGCAACACGCGAGATGGTCTCCGATGCGGTCCAGCCACGGCCACCGGTCGGCGTCGTCCAGTGCGATGCCCGCACGCATTTTCGCTACGCTCCCGGGCAGGTGCAGGTCGTCGCCATCGACCATGTGCAGGTCCAGCCGCTCGGCCAGGGCTTGCGCGAGCGTCGACTTGCCGCAGCCCGACACGCCCATGACGACCAGGCGCAACGGTGCACAAGGTGCTGGCACGGTGTCGCTCATCGGTTCGGGGACATGCCCGCGCACTCGGGCACCGGCGTGTGCAGGCGATGGCCCGATGTGCCGGCCTGCATGTTGGCAAAAGCGAGGTCGGCCATGGCCTGGCGGGTCTCCTGGGTGGCGCTGGCCATGTGGGGTGTCAGGACCACGTTGGCCATGCTCCACAAGGCCTCGGGCACCTGCGGTTCGCTGGCATACACGTCCAGGCCGGCGCCGGCGATGGTGCCGTTGTGCAGCGCTTCGACCAGGGCCTGTTCGTCCACCACGCTGCCGCGCGCCACGTTGACCAGGAAGCCACGCGGGCCCAGCGCCTTGAGCACCGCAGCATCGACCAGGTGGCGGGTGGCTGCGCCGCCGGGTGTGATCACCACCAGGAAGTCCACCTGTGCCGCCAACGCCGCGGCGTTGGGGAAGAAACGAAAACCGGCGTCGGCCTTTTCGCTGCGCGCGGTATAGGCGATCGACATGCCGAAGCCGCTGGCGCGCCGCGCGATGGCCTTGCCGATGCGCCCGAAACCCACGATGCCCAGGCGCGCACCCGACACCTTGCGCCCCAGCGCAAACGGACCGCCGGGCCAGCGGCCCGCGCGCACATAACGATCGGCCTGCGGGATGCCACGGGCGACCGAAAGCACCAGACCGATGGCCAGATCGGCAACGTCGTCAGTCAATACCTCGGGCGTGTGGGTGACCGGGATGCCCTGCGCGATGGCGGCCGGCAGGTCCACACCGTCGTAACCGACGCCAAATACCGACACCACCTTGGCATGGGGCAACCGGGACAGCAGGTTTCCCGGCACACAGGACTCGCCGGTGGCGGCCACGCCTACGATGTGCGGCGCCAGCGCGGCAAATGCGGCGGGGTCGGTTTCGTGGGTGCGGTCGTGCACCGTATAGACCGCATCAAGCGCCTGACGGTACAGCGGGTGGAGGCTGGCGACGGCCAGGACGGCGGGTTTGGACAATTCGGCAATTCCTGTGGAATTCACGGTTAGGACAGCGCTGTCCTAAAAACTTCAAAAAATATCCATGCGAAATGATCTATTTCAGTATTGAAATCAATACGATAGAGAAATGTTCCGAAGACTCGCCAAAACGCTCGGATAGCGCTATCCTAATACAGCCATTCCGCGAGCGCCCTAGGATTTACCCTTGCCCCACTCGACCCCTCACGCCAAAAGCCACCGCGCCACCGGGCGGGTGACGCTGAGCGATGTCGCCCGCGCGGCCGGGGTGAGCCCGAGCACCGTTTCGCGCGCCTTGCGCGGCGAACGGGCGGTCGATCCGGCCCTGATTGCGCGTGTCACGGCGGTGTCCGACAGACTCGGTTACGTGCCCGATCCGGCGGCACGTGCATTGGCGTCGCGGCGCAGCGACCACGTCGCGATCCTGATCCCGCTGCTGTCCAACACCTTGTTCGTGGACCTTCTCGATGCCGCGCAAGAAACACTTCGCGCTGCCGGCTACCAGACGCTGATGGGTGTCACCCATTACGACGCCAGCGAAGAAGAGCAGTTGTTGCGCGAGCAGTTGCTGCACCGGCCGGCCGGCCTGCTGATCACGGGGCTGGACCACAACGCCGTGACCGGCAGGCTGATCGCGCACAGCCAGGTCCCGTGTGTTCACCTGATGGACCTGCCGACGAATGACTCGCCCGACGCGCCGTTTTGTGTCGGGTTTCGCCAGACCGACGCCGGCGCGGCCTTGACCAGGCACCTGCTGGCCCAGGGCCGCAGGCGCATCGCCTTCGCCGCGGCGCAACTCGACGCGCGTGTGATGCAGCGGCTCTACGGCTGGCGCATCGCCCTGCAGGAAGCGGGACTGCACGAGCCGACGCTGGAGTGGCTCAATCCGGCGCCCTCCTCACTGGCGCTGGGCGGCGCCCTGTTCGAGCAGATCATGCAGCAGCGCCCTGCCGTGGACGCGATCTTCTTCTGCAATGACGACCTGGCGCAGGGCGCGCTCCTGGCCGCCTTGCGCAGGGGTATCGCCGTCCCCGCCCAGGTGGCGATTGCGGGCTTCAACGACCTGACCGGCAGCGACCAGATGCTGCCTGCCTTGACCACCGTGCGCACGCCACGGGCCCGGATCGGTGAGGCTGCGGCCCGGATGTTGTTGAGCCTGATGCGCGGCGAGACACCCCTGCGGCCCCAACTCGACCTGGGTTTTGAAATCATCCATCGCCAAAGCACCTGACACCATGCTCGCTCCGAATCACCTGCCCCCCGCCACGCTGACGGACTTCGCCAGCCGCCTGTTGGCCGCTGCCGGCTTGCCCGCCGACAAGGCCGCGACTGTCGCGCGCCTGCTGGTATTGACCGACATGATGCAGCGCCACACCCATGGTGTGGCCTTGTGCCCGCTCTACATAGACCAGTTGCAGAAAAACCTGATGGGCACCAACGGCGAACCGGTGGTGGTGCGCGACACCGGGTCCACCATCGTGTGGGACGGCGGGTACCTTCCCGGCTTGTGGCTGGTTGACCGCGCGCTGGACACCGCCTTCGAGCGTGTCACGCAACACGGTGTGGTGACCGTGGCCATGCGCCGCAGCCACCATATCGCCTGCCTGGCCGCGCTGGTCAAGCAGGCGACCGACCGGGGCCTGGTGGCGATTCTGGCAACGTCGGACCCTGGCGGGAAATTTGTCGCGCCCTTTGGTGGCCGCGATCCGGTGCTGACGCCCAATCCGTTCGCGATCGGTTATCCCGGCACACGGGCTCCAGTGCTGGTGGACATCTGTGCCTCGATCACCACGGTCTCCATGGCCCGGACTAAGGCTGCGGCCGGCGACCGGTTCGAACACCCCTGGCTGATGGACGGCGCAGGGCAACCGACCACGGACCCGCGGGTGCTGGAGCAGACCACGCCGCGCGGATCCCTGCTGCTGCTCGGCGGCGCCGAGTACGGCCACAAGGGTTTTGGCCTGGCATTGATGGTCGAAGCCCTGACCCAGGGCCTCGCAGGACACGGGCGCATGGACGCCCCGAACCGCTGGGGGGCCAATGTATTCCTGCAGGTGATGGACCCCGACGCATTCGCCGGGCGCAACCACTTCCTCGCCCAGATGGATTTCATTGGCGATGCATGCCGCGCCAGCCAGCCGGTACAACCCGATGGCATGGTGCGCCTGCCGGGCGATCAGGCCAGCGGCAATATCCGCATGGCGCAGCAGCGGGGTGTCGCACTCAGCGAGACCACCCTGGTCAACCTCGCCGCTTGTGCCGACCGGCTCGGCGTCGCTCCACTGGCCCAAGCCTGATCTGGTTTCGGATTCTCTTGCCACCGCCATTCACGGCGCGCAGCGGCTCGACGATCATGCTAGTCGGCGTCGAATTCAAGCGCGCCGACGTGCCGCGGTTCTCCCCCTCCATGCGGGTGGCGCGCGACGACCTGAAACCGGGCGCGTTCTACGCCGTCTGTCCTGGCTATCAGCGCCTCTACCGCTGTGGGTGGTTCTGCCGGGTGCTGAGCCAGCGACCATTGCCAAGCCGTCTCCAGGCCACTCGTTGCGGCGCGGGCGCGGGAAGGTTGAAACAACAACATCTGTCAGGCTTGGGTCTGCAGCCCTTTGGCCAGAGCCTCGAACACCACCCGGATCCGCCGTGCGGTGCGCAGTTCGCGGTGGGTGACCAGCCAGATCGGGAAGTGCACGGGCGGCACATCGTCGAGCACGCGCACGATGCCTGGGGTGCCACGGGCGATCTCGTCCATCATCGCACCGATGCCCATGCCCTCTCGCACCAGGGCCCAGTGGGCGACCGAGTGGTCGGCATAACAGCTGAAATTCGCTTCACCAACAGGCAGGCCGTGCTGGCGCAGGTACGCCAGGAACTGGCCGGACCGATCGGACCCGACAAACGGCAGACGGGCCGCGTCCCCCGCGCTGCGCGGGTGACCATTCAGCCGCACCCAGTGTTCGGAGGCATAGAAACCGGCCGAGGCCTCGCGGATCAGGCGCGCGATCAACTCCGGTTGCTCCGGCTTGACATGCCGGATGGCGATGTCCGCCTCGCGCCGCAGCAAGTCGCTCAGGGCGTTGGACGCGATGACCTCGATCACAATGCCCGGCTCCTGTTCGCGCAGCTGGCGCACCAGCGGGGGCAGCAGATGGGTCGCCACAGCGTCGCTGGCCGACACCGAAACCACGCCCCCCACGGCCTGCGAGCGGCCGGTGGCTGCCAGGCCCAGGGCGTCGGCCGCCGCCCCCATGGCGCGCGCATGTTCCAGCAGGTCCAGCCCGGTCGAGGTCAGCACCATGGCCTTGCCGACGCGCTCGAACAAGGTCACGCGCATCTGCCGCTC
>JANOTG010000137.1:0-2658 GCA_031416215.1 Betaproteobacteria bacterium | reverse complement strand
AGGAGCTCGGCATGGTCTCGCTGGGGGACCGCAAGCGCCTGTTGCGGGCGGTGCTGAGTTCCGATGCCGTGGCATCGGGCGGAGAGGCGGCTCGCCTGCTCGCCGCGCCCAGGCAGCCCGACAACCCTGAAGCGGGTGGCGCCAACCCCAGCGTCATCACCGACGAGGGTGAGCGGCGCCATGCCACCGTCGTGTTTTCCGACCTGACAGGTTACACGGCGCTGAACGAGGCCTTCGACCCCGAGGAAGTGGAGGCAATCATGGCGCAGGTCAAACAAGCCGCGATCGAGGTGGTGGAGCGCCATGGCGGGCGCGTCAACCAGTTTGTGGGTGATGAGGTGATGGCCTTGTTTGGCATACCAGTGGCCCGGCGGGACGACGCCCGTCGTGCCGTGGCTGCAGCACTGGACCTGCACAAGGCGGTGGACCAGATCGCAGCCGGGCTGTCGTCGCGGCTTGGTCGAGCCCTGTCCATGCACACCGGCATCCAGACCGGGCTCGTGATCGCGCGCAAGAGTGACTCGCGTTCCGGTGATTACACGCTGACTGGCGATACGGTGAACACCGCCGCGCGCCTGCGCAGCCTGGCCGAGCCGGGGCAGGTGGTGGTCAGCCCGCAGACTTGGCAACAGGTGTCGGACCACTTCGACGCGACTGCCGGTGAGGCGATCGAGGTCAAGGGCAAGGAGCGCCCCTTGGTGCCCTACCGCATCGAGGCGCAGCGCACGGTGCCACGCGTCGGCAGCCGGCCCCTGATCGGACGTGCCGAGGAGATGCAACAGTTCGAAGCGGTACTGCAGGCCTGCCTGGAGCGCCAGCGTGGGCGCCTGGTGTTTGTGCGCGGTGATCCGGGCATGGGCAAGTCGCGGCTGGTGGCGGAGTTTGTGGACGTGGCGATGGAGCGCGGCCTGATCTGCCACCGCACGACGGTGCTGGATTTCGGTGCGCGCACCGGGCACGACGCCATGCGCCTGCTGGCACAGAGCCTGCTGGGTCTGGCACCCGATGCCGATGAAGCGGAGCGTTCGCAGGTTATTGCTGATCAGGCAGATGCATCGGACGGCGTCGCCGGTGGTTCGCCGTTCCTGTATGACTTGCTGGATGTGCCACCGTCGGCCCAGATACGGTCATTGTTGTCGGCGATAGATACCAATGCCCGGGAGCGCGGCGCGCTCGAGGCCCTGTGCAAATTGGTGCAGCGTGAGGGTGCAGCCGCACCCATGCTGCTGCTGGTGGAAGATATCCACTGGGCTGACGCCTGGACCCTGCAGCAGGTGGCGGCGCTGGGCGCCTTGACCAGCCGTCAGGCCCTGGTGTTGTTGGTGACGACGCGTTTCGCCGGTGACCCCAGCAGCGGCGAATGGCGCGCTGCGCTGCATCGCCTGCCAGTGACAAGTATCGACCTGGGCCCGCTGTCGGTGGAGGATGCCCTGCTGCTGGCTGCAGCATCGGCGTCGATCTCGGAGGTGCTGCTGCGCAGTTGTGTAGCGCGTGCGGAGGGTAACCCGCTGTTTCTCGAGCAGTTGCTGCTCAACGCCGGTGACGAGGGCGCTGCCAGTCTGCCGGGTTCGATCCAGGCCTTGATCCAATCGCGTATGGACCGTCTGCTGCCGCAGGACAAAAGCGCATTGCAGGCTGCTGCGGTGTGGGGCCAGCGGGTGCCGATTGCGGCCATTCGCCACTTGTTGGCCGAACCGCAGTATGACCCGCGGCTGCTGGTGGAGCAGTTCCTGCTGCGACCGGAAGGGGCTTACATGGTGTTTGTTCACGCATTGTTCCGCGATGGTGCGTATGCCTCGTTGTTGCTCACCCGGCGGCGCCAGTTGCACGTCTTGGCGGCAGATTGGGTGGGTGACGCGGATGTGGCACTGGCTGCCGAACATTTTGAGCGCGCAGAGGACCCACGGTCGGTGCCGACCTATCTGCGCGCCAGCGAGGCGCTGGCAGCGCAATTTCAGTACGCCAAGGCGCTCAAGCTGGTGGAGCGCGGCATCAGGCTGGCAGTTGCCGGAGACGCCTGCTTCCCGCTCAAGCTGGCGCGTGCGCGCTGGCTGCTCGAGGATGGCCGGCTGTCCGAGGCGATAGACGCCAGCGGCAGCGCCGTGGATGCCGCCACGACCGACAGCGAGCGGGCGCGGGCACTGATCGCCATGGCGGCCGGGATGCGTATTGTGGACCGCGCCGATGATGGCCTGGCTGTGCTGGCCGAGGCCCAGCCGCTGGCCGAAGCGGCTGGGCTGACGCTGGATCTGGCGCAACTGCACGGCCTGCGCGGAAACCTGTTGTTCGCGCTGGGGCGCACCGCCGATTGCATGCAAGAGCACAGGCGCTCCCTGGTCCTGGCGCGCGAGGCCGGCTCCGCCGAGGCGGAAGTTGCGGCGCTGGGTGGCATCGGCGACGCTTTCTACGCACAGGGGCGGGTGCGCAGCGGTCACGAGCACATCGCGCGCTGTGTCGAGATCGCCCATGCCCAGGGTTTCTTGCGTGTGGAGGTTGCCTACCTGCAGATGATCGGCTGGTGTTCGTATTACATGATGGATGCACGGCGCTCGATCGATTTGTGCCAGCGCGCGCTGCTGCTGGCGCGGCGCATGAAGCACCGGCGCGGCGAGATGATGGCGCTGGCGCAGATGGCCAATGTCGACGGCTGGGTGCGCG
>JANOTG010000136.1:0-5511 GCA_031416215.1 Betaproteobacteria bacterium | reverse complement strand
TGGAACAGGCGGAACTTGTATTTGCCCGACAACTTTCCGAAGGCGATCACCGAGCCGCTGAACGTGACTGCGCCGATGGCTGATCCGAGGGCCAGTTCGAGCCGGTTGCCCGCTGGAATCGCGGCACCTTTGGCCACAATGCTGAAAGCCCAGGGCTCCACCACGGCAGCGACCGCGATAAACACGGCCGCCAGGCCGATCATGCTGTGGAAAAACGCCACCAGCTCCGGCATCTTCGTCATCTCGACGCGCTGGGCCATCACCGCACCGGCGCCACCGCCCACCACCAGGCCGAGCAGAACCCATGATAGCCCCATCGGGCTGCCCGCCAGCTTGACAATCAGCGCCGCCGTGGTGAGTGTGGCGATGGCCATGCCGACCATGCCGAACAAGTTGCCGCGGATCGACGTCGTCGGATGCGACAGGCCCTTGAGCGCCTGGATGAAGCAGACCGAGGCGATCAGGTACAGGATGGTGACCAGATCCATGCTCATTTGGCGCCACCTTCCCTGACGGCAGCGGGCTTCTTGTCCTTCTTCCTGAACATCTCCAGCATGCGCCGGGTGACCAGGAAGCCGCCAAACACGTTCACCGCAGCCAGCGCCACGGCCAGTACACCCATGGTGCGGCCGAGTGTGGTTTCGGTCAGGGCGGCGGCCAGCATGGCACCGATGATCACGATGGCGCTGATGGCGTTCGTCACTGCCATCAAGGGCGTGTGTAGTGCCGGCGTGACGGTCCACACCACGTGGTAACCCACGTAGATGGCCAGCACGAAGATGATCAGATTGGTAATGGTGGGGGAGGCAATATCCACGGCGGTGCTCCTGTTGTTCTGGTGGGGGCTGCTTATTTGCGCTTGACTTCGCCGCCCTGCGCCATCAGGCAGGCGGCAACGATATCGTCGTTCATGTCCACCTGCAGCGTGCCTTCCTTGCTGATGATCAGCTTGAGGAAGTCCAGCACATTGCGGGCATACAGCGACGACGCATCGGCTGCCACCAGGGCCGGCAAGTTGGTCTCGCCGACGATGGTGACACCGTGTTTCACGACCGTCTTGTCGGCCTCCGACAGGGGGCAGTTGCCGCCGCCGTCCGGCCCCTTGCCGGCAGCGATGTCGACAATCACCGAACCCGGCTTCATGCTGGCCACCATGTCCGCGGGGACCAGGGTCGGTGCCGCCCGGCCCGGGATGAGTGCGGTCGAGATCACGATGTCGGCCTGCGCCACACGTTTGGCGACTTCCAGCTTCTGCCGCTCGAGCCAGCTTTGCGGCATCGGTTTGGCGTAACCACCGACACCCACCGCGGCCTCCTTCTCCTCTGGCGTGTCGTAGGACACGTCGATGAACTTGCCGCCCAGCGACTCCACCTGCTCCTTCACACTCGGGCGCACATCGGACGCCTCGATCACCGCGCCCAGCCGCTTGGCGGTGGCGATGGCCTGCAAACCGGCCACACCCACACCCAGGATCACCACCCGCGCCGCCTTGACGGTGCCGGCAGCGGTCATCAGCATGGGGAAGAACCGCTGGTACTTGTCGGCCGCCACCATCACCGCCTTGTAACCGGCGATATTGGCCTGCGACGACAACACATCCATGCTTTGCGCACGGGTGGTGCGCGGCGCCGCTTCCAGCGCGAATGCCGTCAGCCCCGCTGCGGCCAGACGCTGCAGGCCCTCGGCATCAAACGGGTTGAGCATGCCCACCAGGAAACTGCCGGGCCGCATGGCGCCAAGCTCGGCAGCCGAGGGACTGCGCACCTTGAGCACCAATTCACAACCCAGGGCCCCCGCTGCGTCGGAAATTTCTGCACCGGCAGCCGCGTAGGCCGCGTCGGTCACGCTGGCGGCAATCCCGGCACCCGACTGCACGCGCAAGGTGTGCCCCTGCGCCTTGAGCTTTTTCGCGGTCTCTGGCGTCAAGGCCACACGCGTCTCTCCGACGCCGGTCTCTGTCGGAATGCCAATCAGCATGGGCCGCTCCTCTTGTTGGGTGATGCAGTGAAGTCCGGCCCCGAGCTTACCCGAGATTGCACCGCATAATTTCGCATGCACAAGCGATGGAAGCCCAACGTCACCGTGGCGGCCGTGATCGAGCGAGACGGCAAGTTCCTGCTGGTGGAAGAACACACCCCGCAAGGCCTGCGGCTGAACGCCCCGGCCGGGCATCTGGATCCGGGTGAGTCGCTGGTCGAGGCCTGTATCCGTGAGACCCGTGAAGAAACCGCCTACCGGTTTGCTCCGACGGCGCTGGTCGGTGTCTATCTGACCCCTGCAGCGCCGGTCGCAGCGGCGCCGGGCCAATCCGGCGCCACCACGTACCTGCGTTTCGCTTTTTGCGGCGAACTCGGCGCCTTCCTGCCGGAACAACGGCTTGACCATGGCATCGTGCGCAGCTTGTGGCTGGACGCCGATGAAATCCGCGCCAGTGTGGGCAGCCACCGCAGCCCGGCGTTGCTGCACGGTGTGGAGGATTACCTGGCAGGGGCGCGGCACCCGCTGCATTTACTGAAAATGACAGGACTATGACACCCACATACGACCGCAACACCGAAGACGTCGGCAACATCGTCGAGTTCGGCCATGTCAACGTTCGGGTGCCGAACCAGCAGCAGGCGATCATCTTTTATGTGATGGGTTTGGGCCTGACGCGGGACCCGTACCTGGTAACCGGGGTCGACACTGCCTGGATCAATGTGGGTACGTGCCAATTCCATCTGCCGGCCGGCCCGGCGCAGGTGCTGCGCGGAGTGGTCGGCCTGGTGATGGCCGATCTCGATGCCCTGGAGCGGCGCCTGGAGGCCGTCGCGCGTCGACTGGACGGCACGTTATTCGGCTTCACGCGTAACGGCGCGCAGCTGGACGTGCGCTGCCCCTGGGGCAATCGGATTCGGGTGCACGCGCCGGACCAGGCGCGTTTTGGCAATGTGCTGCTCGGCATGCCCTATGTGCAGATTGACGTGGCGCCTGGCACCACGGCCGGTATCGCGCGTTTTTATGCCGAGGTGCTGGGCACGCCCGCGAGCAGCGGCCGGCAGGGCGATGGCAGCGCCTTTGCACGGGTCGCCATCGGGTATGCCGAAAGCCTGCTGTTTTTGGAGACCCACCAGCCGTTGCCGGCTTATGACGGACACCATGTACAAATTGCCGTGGCCGACTTTTCGGGCGTGCACCGCCGTTTGCTGCAGCGCGTATTGGTTACCGAAGAGAGCAACCAGAGCCAATACCGCTTTCAGGACATCGTGGACCCGCAGAGCGGCCAGGTCCTGGCAACCCTGGAGCACGAGGTGCGCAGCATGCGGCACCCCCTGTACGCCCGCCCGCTGGTAAACCGTGACCCGGCCGTCACCAATCAGGTGTTTGCGCCGGGTCATGAGGCGGCGATGTGGCGCATGAAGCCGTAGTGAGACAAGTCACCGGCGAACGCAGGCCCCGGCCAGGGGGCTGAACCACTACAGCGCGACCCGGCGTAAAGAGTCAGGCCGAACCGGTTTGGCGTGCGGCCGGGGTTCGGTCACATGTCAATGACCGGCGCCACCTCCACTGAGCCGCCACCCTGAAGGATCGGGCAGCCTTTGGCAAGGGCCAGCGCGCCCTGCAGTGATTCGGCCTGCACGATGCTGTAGCCGCTGGCCGGGTTGGCCCCGCCGTTCGCCGCCACGCTGCCATTACCCTGCACGGTGTGTGATTGACCGACCGGATTGCCGCCGTCGACGACTGCAGGCCCCATGCCGCCGAACCACTGGCCCCACTGGTTCATCACCTGGGCCTGTTCTTCGGGGGTGGCCGGCATGCCGCCGCCGTGGTACACAAAAAGATACTTCGTCATGTTTGAATCTCCTGGGTTGGGCGCCCGCCACACGGAGCGCTGGATTGGAGAATATGCCCAGAACTTGCGTCGGTCATTGGGGAAAATTGCCAGAGATTGTTGACATCAATTGTGCAGCCTGCACAATATGTCATGCCACCAAGCGGCGTTCCAATCCCTCCGGCAGCCGAGTTGCTGGTGTATGCCCTGGAGCGTGTGTGTGCCCTGCCTGGGGTCGGTGCCATCGCCCTGCAGCTGGAGCGCAACGCGGCATCGGTTCGCGCCGACCTGGGCGAGACGGTTCTGGCGCAGATTCCGGCCTACCGTGAATCGCGCAATCCTGAGGTGCTGCCCCAGCTTGCCAGCCATGGCGCGGCGCATGTCGACGAGATCGTATATTTGCTCTCGAGCGGCTGCGTTCGGGACTTCGCCTTCGTGCGTGACCATGCGGCGATGCGGGCGGCCCAGTTCTTTCCACTCGAGGCCGTACTGCATGCCTACCGATGCGGCCACAAGGTGTTTGCACGACGCCTGCTCGAACTCGCCCACGACCTGCCCCAGGCGGCACTGGCTATTTTGGCCGACTTCACGCTCGAATACACCGATGCCATCAGCACGATCGCGTCCACCGCCTATGTAGAGCAGACACGCCGGGTTTCGGCTGCGGCGGTAGACGAGCAGGCAGCGCTGCTGGACCTGCTGCTCGCCGGCCATGACGAGGCGGATGGCCGGGCCATTGGCAGCCTGCGCCGAGCCGGCCTGCTGGACGGTCGCCAGTCCTTTTGCGTGGTGCTGGCGCAGTCGGTCGACCCGGCCCATATGCTCGATGCCGCGCGTGCGCGGCGCCTGGCCTTTGCGCTGGATACGTTGGTGCCGGCCACGCTGGCTCGCCGCGTGATCGATGTGCGCAGCGGCACGGTCACGATGGTGTTGGCCAGTTTGCGCCGCGTGTCGGGATGGACCGCGCCGTTGCCATCACTGTCGCTGCAGGTGGCCGAATGTCTGGCGCGTGCCGGAAACGACGTGCTGGTCGGGCTGAGTCCCGACGTGCAGGCTACCGCCCACATCCCTTTGGCACATCGCAAGGCGGCATCGGCATTGCAATTGGCGCATGTCGGGCAACGCATCAGCACTTTTGAAGGGCTGGCGCTGCGCAGCCTGTTGCTGCACCAGGCCGGGCCGGCGTTGCGGGAGCTGTTGCCGCCCTGGCGCAAGGCCTTGCTGCAGGCGGACCAGCGTATCGGTGGAGCGCTGCTGCGCAGTCTGCGCAGCTATGCCGATGCCGACCTGAATCTGCTCAAGACCGCGGCCCGGCTGGAGGCACATCCGAACACGCTGTATGCGCGCTTCGAGCGGGTGCGCGCTCTGACCGGGCTCGATCCGCGGCGCTTCCGGGATCTGGAGGCGTTGTTGCTGGTGCTGGACCTGGCACCGGCGCCGCAAGATTGGTCGCGACCGCCTCAGCCGGTGCCCTGAATACGCGCAAACCAGTCCGCCAGCAGCGGGTCGTAGCTGCGTTCGATTGCCAGCTCAAACCCGTCCGCGCTGCGCCACAGCAGGGTCTTGAGGCCGAAAACTTCAGTGAACGTGGCACCGTCGGCCGCGAATGCCTGCGGATCGAGGTCGAGCGGGCAAGCTACCGCCATGAGCTCGCGTGCGTCGGGCCCGCGCAGGGCAAACCACGCATAAGCGTCCGACAC
>JANOTG010000135.1:0-38423 GCA_031416215.1 Betaproteobacteria bacterium | reverse complement strand
CCCATCTGCCTGTTGATCCGCAATACCGATCAGCGCAGCAAGGATTACGGCAACATCCTGCAGACATTTCGCCCAGGGCATGCCGACTACACCTACTTCCAGAAATACGGCCTCCGTGACCCGCGTGGCGGCGGGCGCTCGTCGGCGCGGCTGACCGCGCCCATGGTGGCTGCCGGTGCCGTGGCCAAAAAATGGCTGCAGCAAAAACACGGCATCGCGTTTCGCGGCTGCATGACCCACATCGGCGAGTTGGCCATCGGCTTCGAGGGCTGGGAGCATGTGGCGCACAACCCGTTTTTCGCCCCGGTCAGCGATGTGTCGGCACTTGAAACCTATGTGGAGGCCTTGCGCAAGGCCGGTGACTCCTGTGGTGCGCGGGTGCGCGTGGTTGCCACCGGCATGCCGGTCGGGCTGGGTGAGCCGTTGTTTGACAAGCTGGACTCCGACATCGCCTACGCCATGATGGGCATCAACGCTGTCAAAGGGGTCGAGATCGGCGCCGGGTTTGCCAGTGTGGCCCAGCGGGGAACGACACACGGTGACTCGCTGTCGCCGCAGGGGTTTCGTTCCAACAATGCCGGTGGCGTATTGGGTGGTATCAGCAGCGGGCAGGATCTGGAGGTGGCGATTGCCATCAAACCGACCAGTTCCATCCTGTCGCCGCGCGAGTCTATCGATGTGCGGGGCAACCCGGCCGAGGTCATCACCAAGGGTCGGCACGACCCCTGCGTGGGAATCCGTGCCACACCCATCGCCGAAGCCATGTTGGCGTTGGTGGTGATGGAGCATGTGCTGCGCCAGCGGGCGCAATGCGGCGATGTGGTCTGCGGCCTGGCGCCGATCGGCGCTGCGGCGCCGGGGTAAGTGCTCGACCGGCGCCGGCGGGTGCTCAGGGTTTGCCGAGGTCGCTTGGCACCGAGCGGCGTAGCGGGTTGAAGCCGGTCACCAGCAGGATCGCCAGCAGCACCAGCGCGCCTCCGGCGTACGAGGCCAGCGTGAACACTTCGTCGAGAAACACGTGACCCCAGAGCACGCCAAAAATGGTGATCATGTAGGTGGAGCTCAGGGCAGCCACCGGGCTCACGTGTCGCACGATACGCATGTATTGCCAATAGGCGAAGCCCGACGTGAGAATGCCCATGGCAGCCACCGCGGCCACGGCACCCAGCGTGAAATGGGCCTGGGGCAGTTTCCACAATGCAAATGGCGTCAGGACGGCAAACGCCGCGGCGTGTATCGACGCGGTGATGGCGAGTGGCTCCATGCGCAGCGTGGCGCGTTTGAGAAAGGGCGCGCTGGCCCCGGACAACACGGCGCCACAGATCGCCAGCACCGTGCCTGAGAGCAGCTGCACATCGGGCTTCACCGGCCCGAGCCGCACCACCAGGGCGACACCGATGAACGCCGCGATGCAGCCGGCAATCTTGGCTCCGGTGAGTGTGTCTTCCTTCATCCAGGCCGATGCAAAGGTGCCAAACAATACCGAGGTCACCCCGAGCACGGCGCTGTAACCGGCGGGCATGAAAAGCGAAGCCCAGGAATACAGGAAATGCGGTATGGCAATGCCCAGGGCGCCGATCCAGAACACTTCGCGCAGGTGCTCGCGCGGCCAGCGCACATGGGTCAGCGCCATGATCAGGCCCAGCGTGGCGGTGCCCAGGCCGATGCGCATCCAGGCCATCACGCTGGGGCCGAGGTGGGGTGTCGCAATACGGGTCAGCAGAAACCCGGCGCCCCACAATGCTGACAGGCCAACCAGCTGGTAAAAATAACGGGACTTCACTGGCCAAGATTGTCGCCCATCCGGTGGCATGCCCCGGTACGCCCTGTTGCGGCGAAAATCCATGATTGACTGATATCGCCAACCGGGAGACTGCATGGCGCACAAAAACTTCGTTCTGGCAGGCGTCATGGGTTGGCCAGTTGCCCACTCGCGTTCGCCACAGATTCACAACCACTGGATCGCCGAGCATGGTCTGCGCGGCGCCTATGTGTTGCTGCCGGTGGATCCGGCGCGCCTGGGTGATGCGGTGCGCGGGCTCGCAGCCTTGGGTTTCGCCGGCTGCAACGTCACCATCCCGCACAAGGTGACGGCGATGCAACTGGTGGACTGGGTCGATCCGCTGGCGCGCGCCATGGGTGCCATCAACACCATCGTGGTGCAGCCGGATGGCAGCACCCATGGTTACAACAGCGACGGCGCCGGATATCTGCAGAGTCTGCGTGATGCCCAACCAGGCTGGCGGGCAGACCAGGGGCCCGTGACGGTGCTGGGTGCCGGTGGCGGTGCGCGGGCGGTGGTTGCGGCCCTGCTGCAGGCGGGCGCCACCGAAATCCGGATCTGCAACCGGTCCCTCGACAAGGCGACCGAACTATCACAGACGTTCGGCAGCGCGGTAAGGGCTGTTCCCTGGGCATCACGCCACGCGGCGCTGGACGCTGTGGCACTGCTTGTCAACACCACCAACCAGGGCATGGCAGGTCAGGCACCACTGGATCTGTCGCTGGACCTGCTCGACCCGCATGCGCTGGTGTCCGACCTGGTCTATGTGCCGCTGCAAACGCCATTGCTGATTCAGGCGCGCGCCCGCGGCAACCCGGTGGTCGATGGGCTGGGCATGTTGTTGAACCAGGCGCGACCGGCCTTTCAGGCCTGGTTCGGCGTCACCCCTGAGCTGACTCCGGCCCTGCGCGCCATGGTTGAGGCCACGCTGTGATGACGCAGCGGCAGACCGATCTGCTGGTCAACCCGCATCGGCAATACGGGCCGACCAGGGTTGTGGCCGCATGGGATCGCTCTGGCGCCCGCGCTGCCGCGGAGTTGCTGGCGCAGTGCTTCGATTACCAGCCGACGCCATTGGTTTGCCTGGCCGGAACGGCGCGGCGTCTGGGGCTGACGGCCGTCCATATGAAGGACGAGGGCGCCAGGCTGGGACTGACCAGTTTCAAATCGCTGGGGGGTGCCTATGCGGTGTTGCGCCTGGTATTGCAGCAGGCCTCGCGCGAGCTTGGGCGCCCGGTGTCGCCGCTCGAGTTGCCGCGGCCTGCCAGCTCCACCCTGGCGCTGCCGGCGCCCGGCGCGGTCGATGCCCCCGGCGACCCGCAGGTCTGCGGCATTGCGGCTGGCATGGTGTTCGCCTGCGCGACCGATGGCAACCATGGCCAGTCGGTGGCAGCCGGTGCGCGGTTGGTCGGTGCACGTGCCGTGATCTTCGTGCATGCCACCGTGGCCAGTGCCCGCATCGCAGCCATTGCCCGCTTCGGCGCCGAGATACGGATCGTGCCTGGTAACTACGATGATGCGGTGGCCGAATCGGCACGCCAGAGCGCCGCCCATGGCTGGACCCTGTTGTCCGACACCTCCTGGCCCGGATATACGGAGGTGCCGACCTGGGTCATGCAGGGCTATACGGTGATGGCGCATGAAATCGCGCAGCAGCTGGGCACCGCACCCACGCATGTCTTCCTGCACGCCGGTGTCGGCGGATTCGCCGCAGCAGTTGCCAACTGCCTGCACGACCTGTACACGCCGGGCCCCCAGGTGGTGGTGGTCGAGCCCCGACAGGCGGCATGTCTGTTCACCAGCGCCCAGGTTGGCCGGCGGATCCGAATACCCGACGGCGCGCCGACCAGCATGGCCATGCTCGAGTGTTACGAGCCTTCGCTTTTGGCCTGGGATGTGCTGCAGCCCCTGGCCGCGGCCTTCATGGTGGTCGACGATGCCGACGCCGCGCAGGCACAACATGTGCTGGCGCACGCGCCGCAAGCAGCCGAAACGGTATCGGCGGGCGCCAGCGGTGCGGCCGGTCTGGCAGGCCTGTTGCGGGCCTGTGCCGACCCGGCGCGGCGGGCCTTGCTCGACCTGGACGCCAGCTCCCGGGTGCTGCTGGTCAACACCGAGAGCAGAACCGGTGTGGCTGCGGCGCAGGCCGATCCAACTGGCGTCGAATGAACCGGCACTGCTGCAGCCCATTGGCGCGCTTCCTGGCCGTCGAGCGGCTGCAAGGTGCCTGGATCAACAACCCGGCATGGCGCTCGGTCGTGTTCGGGTGTCTGCTTGCAGTAGGGGCTGGGGCGCCACGATAATCTCCGAACCATGAAAATCTATGTACTCAACGGCCCGAATCTGAACCTGCTTGGGACACGCGAGCCAGCCTTGTACGGGTCGACCACCTTGGCCGACGTGCAGGCGATGTGTAGCAGCGCGGCACAACAACACGGACACGAGGCCGTGTGTGTGCAAAGCAACCATGAGGGGGAGTTGATCGATCGCATCCATGAAGCGGGCCGCCTGTACAAGGCTGGACAGGTGCTGGGCCTGGTGCTGAACGCTGGCGCCTATACCCATACGTCGGTGGCGTTGCACGATGCCATCAAGGGGGTGGATGCCCTGCCGGTGATCGAGGTGCATATCTCCAACGTGCACGCTCGCGAGAGTTT
Source organism: Betaproteobacteria bacterium (assembly GCA_031416215.1). Taxonomy (GTDB): domain Bacteria; phylum Pseudomonadota; class Gammaproteobacteria; order Burkholderiales; family Burkholderiaceae_C; genus CAISIP01. The sequence continues at coordinate 33,983 of JANOTG010000135.1, read as the reverse complement.
CCGGCACCACTCCTTCATCTCGCCGGCGGCAGCGGGCATCATTGTCGGTTTTGGCGTGCACGGTTATGTGATGGCCATCGACGCGCTGGCTCACAGGGCCGCCGTTGCCCGCTGAGCGCGACCGGCCATGGTCGCGGCTAGGCCTTTGCTGATCGAAGAGGGCGAGGTCGAGCTCAGTGCCATCCGTGCGCAGGGGGCGGGTGGCCAGAACGTCAACAAGGTATCCAGCGCCATTCATCTGCGTTTCGACATCGTGGCGTCGAGCCTGCCACCGGAGGTCAAGCAGAGGTTGTTGGCCCTGCGTGACAACCGCATCACCCAGGAAGGTGTATTGGTGCTCAAGGCGCAGAGCCATCGCACGCAGGACATGAACCGACTGGACGCATTTGCCCGCCTGCATGAACTGGTCAACAGCGTGGCCGAGCCGCCACGGCTGCGCAAGGCAACCAAGCCGAGTTTCGGATCGAAGCAGCGGCGCCTGGACGGCAAGGCAATGCGTGGCCAGACCAAGGCCATGCGCTCGCGGGTGGTCGACTGAACCGTGTCGGCGGCGCTAAGATACCCTGCAACGGAACCGGTACCCGCATGACCACCCCCGCACGACCCAAGGACAATGACGCCGATTTCTTCGCCGCCTTGCCTCTGCTGGAACAGGCCGCCGACACCTTCGACACCTCGAAGTACCGCGCCGCCCCGAACGATTGGGTGCTGGTGGTCACCGACATCGTCGACTCCACCATCGCGATCGCCAGCGGCAAACACAAGACGGTGAATTTTGTCGCGGCGATGGCCATCGGCGCACTGAAGAATCTTTGCGCACCGACACCGGTGCCCTTCCTTTTTGGCGGTGACGGTTCGGTGGTGATGGTGCCGCCGCAGCATGCGGTCGCTGCGCGGGTGGCGCTGGCACGCGTGCGGGGCTTTGCCCAACGTGAGTTCGGTCTGGTGCTGCGGGTCGGGTTGGCGCCGGTCGCCTTGTTGCGGCAGTTTGGCAGCGATGTGCTGGTGGGGCGTTTCGAGCCCACACCCGGCAACAGTTTTGGCGTTTTCCTGGGCGGTGGCGTCGGCATGCTGGAGACGGCTGTGCGGGGCGGAGGTGATCCTGCGCTGGTGCAACTGGTAGCGATCGCGCCGGAGGTGGATGACGGCCAGACGGTGGACCTGGCCGGATTGTCCTGCCGCTGGAATCCGCTGCAGTCCACGCGCGGCAAGATGCTGACGCTGATACTGCAGGGCGCCGCCGACCCGGGCGCCATCCATGCCCACGTGATGCGGCTGGCCGGGCAGGGCGCAGCCGCGCAACCGGTACGGCTCGACACCCTGCGCATGGCCTGGCCCACCAAGGGTTTCATGCTGGAGGCGCAGGTGACCCGGGGTATCGGCCCGTTGTGGAAGTCGATGCTCAAGGTGTTGTTGGAGACCCTGATCGCACGCCTGTTTTTTTTGCTGCGCCGCCCGATGGGTGGGTTCGATCCAGACAAGTATCTTGAAGAGGTGACCAGCAACACCGACTTTTGCAAACATGACGACACAGTGAGTTTTGTCATCGACTGTCCGCTCGACTGCATTGAAAAGATCCGCCATCTGCTCGACCAGGAGATGGCAGCCGGTACTTTGCGGTATGGCATGAACGTGTCGGAGACGGCGCTCATGACCTGCGTCGTAACTTCTCCGTCGCAAAGCCTGCATGTGCATTTTGTCGATGGCGGTGACGGCGGTTACACCAGTGCGGCCAAAACGATGAAGACACAGGCCCGGGTGGTTGCGCCAAGTCAGGTGCAGGGCTTAGAACTTGTCCGTAAATAGGCTGGAGTCACGCATGTGGCGATTCGGGATGAGATGCAAGGCGCAAAATCCAAGGCAAGGCTGGACGTCTCGCCTGATTTTGCAACGCCGCAGATCGCCCGAAGTTCCACATGCCCTGCGGGTTGGAACGACGCACACGCTTTGGCGTTTGCATCGCCCTTGGGGCAGCCGCACGACGCACAGCCGACCGGCTGTGCGGTCGGGCGATTTGCCCACCAAATCCCTTGCATGGGCGTGCAGCCCATGCGGCGTGATGTTGGCGGTCAACTCATCCCGATTGCGTCCCAACGTGATCTCCAGACTATCTGCGGACAAGTTCTTTACCCGGTGACAATTCGGACATGCCGAGCAAGACCCTGATTCGCAACCTGCGGCTGATCTCCGGCCTGGTCTTGATGAGTTTTGTCGTCATGCATTTGCTCAATCTGGCACTCGGCCTGCACTCGCTGGGCGCCATGGGCAACTGGCGAACGGTGCTGCTCGACCCCTGGCGCAGTACAGCGGGTGCTGCAGCACTTGTGACGGCTGCCATCGTGCACACGGCGCTCGGACTGCATGCCATTGCGACGCGGCACTCGCTGGCCATGACACGCACCGACAAGGTGCAGTTGGCGTTGGGTCTTTTGACACCACCGATGCTGATCACGCATGTGGTGGCGACCCATATTGCGGCCGAATTTGGCAAGGACTTCCAGTTTGTCTATGGGCAGATGCTGGCGGTGTACTGGAGTTTTGCGCCGCGTTATGCGTTCCAGCAGTTGTTCGTGGTGCTGATCGTCTGGGTGCACGGGGCGCTCGGCCTGTATTCCTGGCTGGTGCTGAAACCAGTCTGGCGCCGTATCGGTGGCGTGGTGTTGCCGGTATTGTTCCTGATACCGATCCTTGCCCTGCTGGGCTTTGCCGAAGCGGGCCGCGCCGTGTTGCAGCGCCTCGACACCGACCCGGCCTGGAAGGCGCTGATCATCGACCACCTGCGACCGATCGCCGCCATGGTGGCGCAAACCGACGCCGCCAAGGACCGGGTGTTGGCGGCTTATGCGGTACTGGTCGTGCTGGCACTGCTGGTGGTCCTGGTGCGCATCCTGCGGGACCGTGGTCGCCCGGTGCAGGTGAGCTACGACGGCGGCGAATCGGGTCAGGGGCGGCGTGGGCTGTCGGTGCTGGAAATCAGCCAGGCCAACCACCTGGCCCACGCCCATGTCTGTTCAGCCCGCGGTCGTTGCGGCACCTGCCGCGTGCAGGTCGACGCGGGAGCGCAGTCGCTGACGCCGCTGAACGATCTGGAAGAAACCACGCTGGCACGCCTGCATGCCGGACCCGGGGTGCGGCTGGCCTGTCAGGCGCGCGTGCTCGGCCCCGGTGTGGTGGTGACGCGGCTGTTGCCCGCTCATGCCGATGCAACGGCGGCCAGCGACCCACAGGGCTGGGTGGCCGAGCCCGTGCTGCCACAGGTGGGGGCGGCACAATGATCGCTGCCCTGGTCGAGGCCAAAGCCCGTATCGCGGCGCTGGGCGTCAGTCTGGCAGAGGCACCGAAGGAGTGGGGCGAAGTGGCCCAGGTGTTGTCTGCGACGATGATGAGCGGCACCGGCGTGCGGGCGGTGACCTACAGCCTGATCCTGCTGCTGGTGGGTGGCAGTGCCGAGTGGTTGTATTGGACCTACGCTTACGGGCCCCTGCGTGCTGTGCAGTCCCACATCGCGGGGTCGCGGGTGCAGGCATTGCGCCTGGGCCTGCGCCGGCTCGGTCTGCTGTGTGGTGGAGTGCTGCTGTTTACGGCGGCCACCATCGGCGCGTCGGCGTTGCTGGACTGGCCAGAGGGCGTGCAGGAGATGGCGGTGGCGGCAACCCTGCTGCTGCTGGCGCTGCGCCTGTCCTGGGCACTGGCAGACACCGTGTTGTCGCCGGGTCGCACCGCGCGCCGGCTGGTGCCGGTGGCAGCGCAGCATGCGCCATGGCTGGCGGCGACGCTGGTGGTCAGCGTTTTCCTGTTGTGCGCCATGTATATCGTGCCGGAGTTGCTGCAGGACGTGGTGGCGGCGCCGCACAGCGCTGGCGCGCTGCGGTTGCTGCTGGCCACGCTCACGGCGTTGCTGCTGGTGGTGGCTTCTTTCGTGTTTTTTGGCCGCCCGCGTGTGGGCGCCGGCCAAAGCCGTGGTGTGCCGAAGTTTCCGCGTTCCTTTCTGGTGGCGGCATTGGTCGTGCTGGTGTACGGCCTGTGGCTGCTCAGCAGCACCCCGGCAGTGGCCCCGATGGCAGGCATCGTGGCGCTGGTCGTGGTGTTGCAACTGGGTTTGCGTGGCATGGTGTTTTTCTTCTGGACCGAGCGCAAACCCAGTGCGGTGGTGGACGATGCAGGCGCCCATGCAGGTGACGGTACCCTGGTGCCCAATATCGTGTTGTCGGGAGCGCGTTTTGTCGTTGCAGCCGTGGGTCTCGGTGCCTGCGCCGTGGTGCTGGATACCCCCTTGGCGGAGCTTGCCACACGTCAGGGTCCGATGCTGCGTTTCCTGTTCAGCCTGCTGGGTGTTGCTGCCTTGGCCTTGTTGGCACATCTGGCCTGGATCGCTGTGCGCACCACGGTGGACCAGCGTTTGCAGAAGATCGGCCCGCTCGACCCGCATGGTGATCCCAATCCGGAGGCGCGGCTGTTGACCCTGCTGCCGCTGTTGCGCCTGTCAGCGGCGGTGGTGTTGCTGGTGATGTTGCTGTTGTCTTCGCTGTGGGCCCTGGGGATCGAGGTGACCCCTTTGTTGGCGGGCGCCGGCGTGATTGGCCTGGCGCTGGGTTTTGGTGCCCAGGCGCTGGTGCGCGACGTCATCGCCGGCATCTTTTTTCTGGCCGAGGACGCGTTTCGCGTCGGTGAATACATCGAGAGCGGCACCACCACCAAGGGCACGGTGGAGCGCATCACCTTGCGTACCGTGGCGCTGCGCCACCACAACGGCCCGCTGCATTTTGTGCCCTACGGATCGCTCGGTACCGTGCGCAACAATTCACGCGACTGGGTGATCGAGAAGTTCAACCTGCCGCTGCCGATCGACGTCGACAGCGAGGTGGTGCGCAAGCTGATCAAGAAGGTGGGCGAGGCGATGTTGCAGGATGAGGAGGTTGGCCACCTGTTGCGTGAGCCGCTGAAGGGCAAGTTGTCGCGCATCGATCCCGGGGTCAAATTGTTTCGCTGCAAGTTCGAGACCACGCCAGGCAAGCAGTTCGATGTGAGGGCGCAGGCCATCAAGCGGCTGGAGGCGGCTCTCAAGGTGGCTGGCATCACTTTTGCCGATGGGCGCCAGGTGGTCTATGTGCAGCGGGCAGACGACCCGTTGCGGCTGGTCGGTGCAGCGACCGTTCAACCGACAGTCGGTTGATACAGATGGCATGCCACCTGCGCGTTGAGGCCGGTCCGCGGTACCAGCCGGTTGGTCAACAACGGGGCTAGCTCGGCGCACTTGGCCATCACATGCGGGCAGCGTGCGGCAAAGGCGCAGCCTTTGGGCGGGTTGCCAGGGTCTGGCAGTTCTGAGCCCGCCACCTCCTGTTCAGCCGCCGTGGGTGACGCGCCGGCGCCTCTGTTGCGGCTGGGAATGGAAGACAACAACAGCCGCGTGTACGGATGCGCTGGCTGGTTGAAGATGTCGCGCGCAGCGGCCATCTCGACAATGCTTCCGAAATACATGACGGCCACGTCGTCGCTGATGTGGCGCACCACCGACAGGTCATGCGAGATGAAGATCATGGCCATGTCGTGCTGGCGGCGCAACTCCATCAACAGATTCAGGATCTGCGACTGGATCGACACGTCCAGTGCCGACACCGGCTCGTCGGCCACCAGCAGGCGCGGCTCCAGCGCCAGTGCGCGGGCGATGGCGATGCGCTGACGCTGCCCACCTGAAAATTCGTGCGGGTACTTGTCCGCGTCATGGGCGGTCAGGCCCACGGTGCCCAGCAGTTCGTGCACCCGTCGCATGCGCTGGGCGCGGGTCTTGTCACGCCAGTGGATGTCCAGCGGTTCACACACCACTTTGCCCACGGTATGTTTCGGGTTCAGCGATGAAAACGGGTCCTGGAACACCATCTGCATCCAGCGCCGCTGCTCGCGAGCGGGCCTGGCACGGTCCGAAATCCAGTCCACGCCGGCGAAGTCGACCGTGCCGCCGTTGGCATCCAGCAGCCGCATCAGGGTACGACCCAGGGTGGACTTGCCACAGCCGGATTCGCCAACCACCCCCAGGGTGCGGCTGCCGTGCAGGTCAAAACTTACCGCTTGAAGTGCCTTGAACGGCTTGTTGCCCGGTAACAGGTAGTGTTTGCTCAGGTCCCGCACCCGCAGCAGCGGCGGCATGGCGGAGGAGGCCAGCGCAGCAGCCGGCATCTCAGACATGGTCATCGGCATACCAGCAGGCGGCCCGTTCGTCCGCCTGCCCGCGCAAGGCCAACAAGGGCGCCGCGTTCTGGCAGCGCGTGTCAGCACGGGTGCAGCGCTCGGCAAACAGGCAGTTGTCGCCACGCTTGCCCAAGGGCGGCACGGCGCCACTGATGGTTGGCAGCAATTGCCCTGGTGCATGCTGCGCCGGTGCCGTCTGCAGCAGGGCACGGGTATAGGGATGCGCTGGATCGGCAAACAGCGCAGCCGCACTACGCTGCTCGGCGACCCGGCCTGCGTACATCACGGCCACCCGATCGCAATGGTCGGCTACCAGGGCGAGATCGTGCGTGATCAACAACATGGCCATGTTGAATTCGCGCTGCAGGTCCGCCAGCAGCCGCAGTATCTGCGCTTGCACGGTCACGTCCAGCGCGGTCGTGGGTTCATCGGCAATCAGCAGTTTCGGGCGGCACGCCAGGGCCATGGCGATCATGACCCGCTGTCGTTGGCCACCGGACAACTCGTGCGCATAGGCGTGCACCCGTTTCGCAGCGGTGGCGATGCCGACCATGTCCAGCAGCTTTACGACCTGCGCCGCCGCGGCAGCAGCGTCCATGCCACGATGCAGACGCAGCCCCTCGGCCACCTGGTCGCCGACTGTCAGCACCGGGTTCAGGCTCGTCATCGGCTCCTGGAAAATCATGGCGATCTGGCTGCCACGCAGGCCGCGCATGGTTTTTTCGGACTGGAGCAAAAGGTCCTGCCCATCGAACAGGATGCGGCCGCCGGCATAGGTGGTCTGGGTGCGCGGCAACAGGCGCATCACGGCCAGTGCAGTCACGCTCTTGCCACATCCCGATTCACCCACAAGCCCCAGTGTCTGGCCGGCACCGAGTTGCAGCGACACCCGGTCGAGCACCGTATGGGTGCCGTTGACGGTACGCAGGCGCACGGTCAGGTCCTGGATGTCCAGCAGCGAGGTCGCAGCGTTGTACATTTACGAAATGATGACCCGATCCATCCGGGAGAAAAACCTGGCGCTCCGTATCGGGGCTGCCATCGTGGATGTTACCCCGGGTGTGGTGCTGCGGGCCCATCACGGCGGCTCTCTGGTGTGTGATCTGCAGGTTGGCGCAACGCACCGCTACTACGACTTCGCCTCGCTGACCAAGATCGTCTTTGCACAACAGGCCATGATGCAGGCCTTTGACCAGGGGCGTTGGGCGCTGGACAACACCGTGCAGGACTTCCTGCCTGACTGGACCCATGCCGACACCCGTATCGTCGAGCTGCTCACGCACACCTCGGGCATCGCGTGGTGGCAGCCCTTTTACGAGACCGTGGACCAGCGACATGGTTGGCAGCAGCGCCGCTCCTGGCTGTATGCGCAGTTGCAGGTCGCGCCGTGTGAGCGCAGCGGCAAAGCCGTCTATTCCGATCTCGGCTTCATGTTGTTGGGTTTTGTTCTGGAAGCGCTGTACGACAAGAGCCTGCTGGACATCTGGCTCGACCTGCGCGCACACAGCTACGCTCAAGGCAGCCTCGAATTCCACCTCGACAACCTGCCGCGCCACGCGGTGCAGCACTACGCCGCGACCGAGCAATGCCCGTGGCGCCACAAACGCCTGCAAGGCGAAGTCCATGACGACAACACCTGGGCGCTGGGCGGCCTGTCGACCCATGCCGGCCTGTTCGGTTCCATCGAGGACCTGGCGGCTTTTGGCCTGCGGTTGCGCGCCTCCCTGCGCGGTTTGGATGGTGCCACCGTGCGCCAGCCGACCGCCACTCTGTTTACCCGGCGCGCCATCGCGCCAGAGGTCGGTGACTGGGCGCTGGGGTTCATGCTGCCCGCGCCGCAGGGCGCCAGCTGCGGGCGTCATTTTTCACCGCAGTCGGTCGGTCACACGGGCTTCACCGGCACTTCGCTGTGGTATGACCCGCAACGGGACCTGCTGGTCAGCATCCTCAGCAACCGGGTGTACGGAGGCCGCGAGAACAAGTCCTTTCTGGCCTTGCGTCCGCAGATCCACGACTGGCTGGTGGAGTCCCTGTGAGCCAGGCGCACCTTGCTCCCGGTCTGGTCATCGGTTTGCTTGAAGGCGAGGCGCAGGAGCATGCGTGCGCCCAGTTGATGGCCAGCAACGACCCGTGGCAAACCTTGGGGCTGGACTTCCATGCGGCTCTACTTTCGGTACGTGCCCCCGGGCGCGAACGTTATGTGGCGCAGCAGGACGGGCAGTTCGCCGGCTTCCTGGTCCTCAATTTCCAGGGTCCGTTTCCCGGATACATCCAGTTGATTGGCGTGGCCACGCAGTTTCGCGGCCTGGGCCTGGGTGCCCAGATCATCGCCTTCGCCGAGCAGCGCATATTGCGCGACCACCAGAACGTGTTTCTCTGTGTGTCGTCGTTCAATCTGCGGGCGCGGCGCTTCTACGCCGCGCTGGGTTACCACGAGGTGGGCGAGTTGACAGACTTTCTGGTTACCGGCCATTCCGAGTTCCTGTTGCGCAAAACGACCGGGCCACGCATGCCTGTCAGGCGCTGATGTGCCCGGGCGGACGGACCAAGCGCCAAGGTCTGGTGCTAAGATCATTTGCCTGCTCGACGCTGGGACCCGGCGTCGCCTTTGCCACCGTTTGCCGGCAAAACCCGGGCCTACCATGCCTTAACGGAGAACCACCATGACCGCCAACCGACCCCACCCCTTGCGCCCAGCCAACCGCCACCCTGGTATTCGAGCCGCGGCATGGGTGGCCGCCTTGGCGTTTGCCGGCCTGGCCAGCGCCCAGGTACTTGATATCGTTGCCGATGGCTCCCCGGCCGGACTCGATCCGCATGTGGTGCCGGCCTTCAATACGGTGCTGATCAACAAGAACATCTACGAGGGGCTGACCGCGATCGACAAGGACCTCAAGATCGTGCCCTCGCTTGCCGTCTCCTGGACCATTTCCAAGGACGGGCTGAGCTACCGATTCAAGCTCAAGCCGGGCGTGAAGTTCCACAACGGCAAGGCCATGGGTGCGGCCGATGTGGTGGCTTCGCTGAACCGCATCCGCGACAGCAAGACTGGCTCGCCTTATGCCAGTCGACTGTCCATGGTCAAGGAGATCGTCGCCGACAAGGGCGACGTGGTGATCAACCTCAACACGCCGTCACTGCCGCTGGTGGGCCAGCTCGAGGCGCTGGCCATCGTGCCGGCGGAGTCGGTTGCCAATGCCGCTGACCTGCAACGCAACCCGATGGGCACCGGGCCTTTCAAGTTTGACAAGTGGGTGACCGATGCCTATGTTGGCCTGGCCAAGAACGGCGACTACCACGTCGCCGGCATGCCCAAGCTGGCGGGCCTCAAGTTCAACATCGTGCCGGAATCCAGCACGCGCCAGGCGGGCATGGCCAGTGGCACATACCAGTTCTTCCCGTCGGTCGATGCGGTGACCATCAACGCGCTGGCGCGGGTGCCGGGTGTGGTCACGACCAAGGTGCCTGACCTGGGTTACAGCCTGGTGGGCATGAACGTGAGCAAGCCGCCCTTTGACAACCCCAAGGTGCGCGAGGCGCTGAACTATGCCCTGAACCGCCACGAGATCGTGCGCGGTGTGTATCTGGGGCGTGCCTCCATTGCCGCGCCCTTGCCGGCCGTATTGACCGAATGGGCGGTTCCCTATTCCGACTTCGGTTGTTACCAGTCCAGCCCGGACAAGGCCCGGGCATTGCTCAAGGAGGCGGGTGTCGCCACGCCGCTGGCCATCACCATCAACGTGTTGCCGAATCCGATCGCCAAGGACACGGCCGAGATTGTGCAGGCGCAGCTGGAAAAAGGTGGTTTTAAGGTGACGCTGCTGGCGCAGGAAATCGGCAAGTTTGTGGCCGACTGGCGTGCCTCCAACTTCACCGCCTTTGTGTCGCTGAACGGTGGCGGTATCGACCCGGATGATTATTTCTACCGCACTTTCTACACCGGCTCATCCACCAATGTCTTCAAGTACGCCAACCCCGAGATCGACAAGCTGCTGGACGCCGGCCGTGCCGCCACCAACAAGGTGGAGCGCAAGAAGATCTACGACTCGGTGCAGAAAACACTGGCCTGCCAGGGTCCGATCGCCTTTCTCGCCAATGGCGACCTGTTCACCGCGATGCGCGCCAACGTGAAGGACTTCGCGCCCATCAGCACGCGGTCCCTGGTCTACCTGCGCCAGACCACGCTGGAAAAATGAGCGTCCGCTGGTTCCGAGCCGGTTGAGCGCTGAGCGCCGTCCCGGGGGCCGATGAGCGCCATGGCGAAACTGATTCTGCGGCGGTTGTTCGACCTGGCGTTGGTGTTGTTCGGGGTGTCGGTGCTGGTGTTTCTGATGATTCGCCTGATACCGGGTGACGCGGCTCAGGTGATGCTGGGTGCCAGCGGGGACGCCAGTGCAGAACAGGTGCAACAGTTGCGCGAGAAGCTGGGCCTGAACGACCCGATCGTGGTGCAGTATGGGCGCTGGATTGGCGCCATGGCGCAGGGCGACTTTGGCGACAGCATCTGGACCGGAAAGCCGGTGCTCGAAGACATCGTCCAACGTATTGGCATCACGGCCGAACTGACCGCGCTGTCGCTCGTTCTGGCTGTTGTGCTTTCGGTGCCGGCCGGCGCCCTGATGGCCTACTTTCGTGGCAGTGTGTCCGACGTGCTGATGCGACTGGTGACGATCACCGGCGTCACCATGCCGGCGTTCTGGCTTGGCGCATTGCTGATCTTTGGCTGGGCGATCTGGTTTCCGGACTGGCAGACACTGGGCTCGATCCCGCCCTTTGCCGATGACCCCCGGGCACACCTGCAGCGCATGTTCCTGCCGACATTGACCTGTGCCCTGCCAGTCATCGCCTCGCTGGCGCGCATCATGCGATCGGCCATGATCGATGCGCTGGGGCAGGACTACATCCGCACCGCGCGCTCCAAGGGTCTGGGCGAATGGACGGTGACCTTCAAGCACGCGCTGCGCAATTCGCTCATTCCCTATGTGACCGCGCTCGGCATCATGGCCGGTTACCTGTTTAGCGGCGCCATCGTGGTGGAGCAGGTATTCGCCATCCCGGGCCTGGGGCGGCTGATGCTGGGTGCGATTGCGGATCGCAACTACCCTTTGATCCAGACCTCGATCCTGGTCGTGACCTGCGCTTTTGTGGTCATCAACGCCATCATCGACCTGTTGTACCGTGTTATCGACAAACGGGCCGGAGCCAGCGCATGACACGGCGTTGGCTGCGTGGCGTGGCACACGATGTTGTGCGCAACCCCATCCTGGTGCTGGCCCTGACCCTGGTGCTGCTGCAACTGCTGCTGTCGGTGTTCGCCGACCTGGTGGCGCCGCATGACCCGGTGGCGCAGGCGGTCGAGGCGCGCATGGCAGCACCCAGCGCAGAATTTTTGCTCGGCACCGACAAGCTGGGACGCGATGTGTTGTCGCGCATCATCCATGGCTACCGTTCCTCTTTGGGCATCGCGTTTTCGGCGGTGTTCGTGGCGTTATTGCTGGGCGGCAGCCTGGGTATCTGGGCCGGCTACAAGGGCGGCTGGATCGATCGTCTGGTGATGCGCATGGCCGACGTGTTGTTCGCCTTCCCCATCATCCTGCTGGCCATCGGCGTCATTGCCATCCTGGGAACCAACACCGCCTCCACCGTGGTGGCGATCGCGGTCGTCTATTCGCCGATCTTCGCGCGCCTGATGCGGGCTCCGACGCTGGTGCTGCGCAGTTCGGACTATGTGCACGCGGCGCGCAGCTTCGGCTCCGGGGACCTGCGCATCGTCTGGCGCCACATCATGCCCAACCTGATGAGCGTGATCCTGGTGCAGGCCAGCCTGTCTTTGTCCACCGCCATCCTGCTGGAGGCCAGTCTGTCCTTTCTGGGTATCGGCGCCCAGCCGCCGGCGCCCTCGCTCGGGCGCATGTTGTCGGAAGGGCGTGACTACATGTTCATGGCGCCGTGGGCCAGCCTGTTTTCCGGGCTGGCGATCTTGCTTGCGTCGTTGGGCTTCAACCTGCTGGGCGATGGTCTGCGGGACCGGCTGGACCCGCGCCTGCGGGGCATCGACTGAGAGCCAACCTGCATGCTGCGCAAAGGGTGATCATGGCAAGCGAGATTTTTGGCGGCGCCATGTCTGGCACCAGTCTGGATGGTGTGGACGTGGTTGTGGCGGCGTTCGAGGGTGCTGCTGACGTGCCCGTGTTGTCGCCAACCGCGGTCAAGGTGCTGGCCCATGCGCATGTGCCGTATCCGCAGGCCCTGCGCGACGAGGTTTTGGCGATCTGCCACGGCCAGCCGCTGACATTGCCGCAACTCGGGCTGATCGACCTGGCGATCGCCCGCAAGTATGTCGAAGCCATACGCATGGCATTGGCGTTGGCGGCGCTCGCGCCGGACCAGGTGCGGGCGGTTGGTGTGCACGGCCAGACGGTGTACCACCAGCCGCTCGGCGACGACCGCTTCACGCTGCAGATCGGCGACCCGAACACCATCGCCGTGGGTGCCGGTGTGCCGGTGGTGGCCGACTTCCGGCGGCGCGACATGGCGCTGGGCGGGCAGGGAGCACCACTGGCGCCCGCCTTTCATGACCACTGGTTCCGGCATGCCACGCACACGCGGGTGGTACTCAATGGCGGCGGCATCGCCAATATCACCGCGCTGGTGCCCGATCAGGCCACCTACGGTTTCGACACCGGCCCGGCCAATGTGCTGATGGACGCCTGGTGCAACGCCAGCACCGGCAAGCCTTATGACGCGGATGGTCTGTGGGCTCGCAGCGGCGTACTGGACGCAGCGCTGCTCGAAACGATGTTGCAAGAACCCTATCTGCGCATGCCGCATCCCAAGAGCACCGGGCGCGAACTGTTCCATCTTGATTGGCTCGAGGCTTGCCTGGCGCGCAGCGGCGCGGCGCAGGCACCCGCTGTGGACATCATGCGCACGCTGCTCGAGTTCACGGTGCGTACGGTCGCGGACGCGGTGGCGCAGGTGAGCGGCGTAGGCGGCGAGTTGTTTGTCTGCGGAGGCGCGGCCATGAACGGCTTTTTCATGGAGCGGCTGGCGCAGACCCTGGCGCAGTGGACGGTGCAGAGCACTGCTGCATGCGGCATCGCGCCAGACCAGATGGAGGCGATCGCCTTCGCCAGCTTCGCCCGGCGCACCGTACACGGCCTGCCGGGCAATCTGCCGTCGGTCACCGGTGCCAGCCGGCCCTGTGTCCTGGGTGCGCTGTATGCAGTGTGAGGCAACGACACCGGATCACGAGCAGCAGATTCTGGACTGCTGGCACCAGAATGCCGATCCCTGGGTCGATGCCATCCGCAACCAGGAGATCACCAGCCGCGTGCTGGCAACCAACCATTCCATCGAGTCTGCGATTGTTGCCACCCGCCCAGGCAGCGTGATCGATGTCGGATGTGGTGAAGGCTGGCTGGTGCGCCGCCTGCAGGAGCGCGGGATACCCGCACGTGGTCTGGACGTTGTGCCGGCGCTGATCGAATCGGCCACCCGGCAAGGTGGAGTGTTCGCCGTTGCCAGCTACGACGACATTGCGCGTGGTGTCGTGGATTGGCGCGCCGACACGGTAGTCTGCAATTTCGCGCTGATCGGCAAGGAGTCGACCGAGCAGTTGCTGCGGGGCGTGGGCTGTTTGCTGAACCCCGGCGGACACTTCATCGTGCAGACCCTGCACCCGGTCGAAGCCTGCGGCGCGCTTGCCTATGAAGACGGCTGGCGTCAGGGATCGTGGGATGGCTTCAACCAGCGCTTCGTGAACGCAGCGCCCTGGTATTTCCGCACGCTGGACAGCTGGCGTTTGTTTTTCACAACCTGCGGGCTGCGACTGGTAAGCGAACACTGGCCGATCCATCCGCGCACCGGGCGTCCGGCGTCGGTGGTGTTTGTGGTCGCGGCGGACGGACAGGCTTGAAGCAGCGTGTTGATTGGGCGCCATGGCAGCCGGCGACTGCCCGATCGGCGATGCGATCCGATGAAAGCAGGGTGAAAGTATGGTGTTTGACGCCATTAAAAATAGATGGTACGCTGCACCATAGATGAAAGCAATCCGGGTATTTCACGACAAGACAACATTGCCGGATGGCGCGATAGTGGAGATGTCCATCTGGCGAATTCCCACCGTCGATCCGGAGCGGTCCCATGGCTTGAAGTACAGCTTGTACTATGGCCAAGCGGGCGAACGCATTGTGGGTTACGACAACGAGCGAGGCAAGGGTGACCACAAGCACTTCGAGGGTCGGGAATCGCGGTACCGGTTTGTTTCCGTCGAACAACTCGTCGCAGATTTTTTGTCAGACGTCGAGCGTATTCGAAAGCATAAACCTCCATTGAAGGGCTGACCCCATGACCAAGAAAATTCAAGTACATGTCGATGGTCTGGCAGCGATGGGCGAGCGCTTTGTCGATGCCTGGCACCGTGCACAGGCTGGTGAGCTGGTCGATGAGGCCCATGTCACCTTCCTCAGTTACGAGGCGATGACCGAGACCCTTTCTCCTCGCAGGCTGGAATTGCTGCGCCATGTGCGCCAGTATGGTGCTGCGAGTGTGCGTGACCTTGCCACTGCGCTGGGCCGCGATTACAAGAACGTGCATCAGGATGTGAGTGCTCTTGAATCCGGCGGGTTGCTGGTTCGCGATGGCCGTCGATTGACGGCTCCGTGGAATGAAGTGCAGGCAAGTATCCTGCTCGCACCCGCTTGACCACGTCGATGCAGGTGCCGCTGCCCTCGCGGGGTCGGACACGTTTCAGAGCAGTTTGTCGCCACGTCCCAAGAAAGGAATGTTGCATAAGGAGATCGGATGACTTTCCCGGGACCGGCGTTCTACGCATCACGATCAACGCACCGGCTTTGCCGTCGCTCATGGTCGAGAACGCCGGTTCGATTTCCACGGGTGCGAACGTCCACCGCCTGGATGGTCATGCACAATTGGGTCGACGCGGAACGCAGGTTGGTGGCCGATAAGGACAGCGAGCTGTTGGCCGGATTCGCCATGACGGCCACGCGCGAAAGGCCAGGCACTGCACTGCGCAGCAGCTCGAGCAGCTCGAGCAGCTTGGGGCTGGTGTCCGTGCGCATTGTCGACATCCCGGTGGTGTTGCTGCCGGGTTGCGCCAGGCTCTTGACGAGACCACTGCCAACCGGGTCCGAGGAGGCGCCCATGACGATCGCAATGGTGGACGTGGCGCGCTGTGCGGCGTGGCGACAGCGCCCGCCGTCACGATGGCATCCACCCCGAGACGCACCAGTTCATCGGCCGGGCCGGCCAGACGTTCTGGCCAGCCATTGCCAACGGACTCACCAGCAGAAGAAGTCTTTTTGTCATGCAGTCGATCCGTCCATTAGCCCAAGCGGTATGCGTAGACTTGCAGTACCGCCGATCAACAAGATTTATTGGACCCGTACCCATGCCCAGCAAGATCTTCACCAGCGGCCGCATCCGCAAGGCCGATTACGACGCCACTTCACGCCAGCTCGAGCTGCATTGGGACAACAAGACGGTGCTGGCCTACCTGCAGGTGCCCGATGAGGTCTACCGGCGACTGTGCAGTGCGCCGAATCCGGCGACCTATTGGGAGGACCGTATCGCCGAGGAATACCCCAAGGGCCGCGCCAAGGCCTCGGGTGCGGGAAGTGATTCACAAAGCAAGTTCGACGGATTGTTTGGCGGCACGGATTGAAGGCACACAGGTCGCTGGCTGAACCGCGTGGCAATGGCCAGTGCGGTGCAGGATTCATGCATCCAGGGCCCGCCGCACGCTGCCGTCGCATCGCGCCAGCAGCTCGGCAGCGGCCTGCACATCGAGCCCGCGTGTCAGGGCCACGATGGCTGTCTTGATCCGGTAGTCGCAGGCTTGGAGCGTCGCGTGCGCTTCTTCCTCGGTGCAGGCGCTGGCGAGCATGGTCAGGTCGACGGCGCGCCGGCGCAGCTTGCTGTTGGTGGCACGCAGGTCCACCATCAGGTTGCCATACACCTTGTGCAGGCCGATCATCACCGCACTCGAAAAACTGTTGAGCGCGATCTTTTGCGCCGTACCGGCTTTCAGGCGCGTGCTGCCGGAGATCACTTCGGCGCCGGTATGGAGCGTGATGCCGATCTCGGCTGCAAGCGCCACCGCGCTGTCAGGGTTGTTCGCGATACCGATCGTCAACGCACCCACGGCGCGGGCGCCGCGCAGAGCACCCAGCACATAGGGTGTTCGGCCGGATGCGGCGATGCCCAACACCACATCGTTGGCCGTTGGCTGCACCGCCAGCAGGTCGGCTGCGCCCTGGGGCTCGTCGTCTTCCGCGCCTTCCACGGCCAGGGTGACGGCGCGCATGCCACCAGCCAACAGGGCGATGGCGCGCTCCGGCGGCCAGGAAAAGGTGGGCCAGAGCTCTACCGCGTCCTGCAAACCCAGGCGGCCTGAGGTGCCGGCGCCGACGTAAATCAAGCGCCCGCCGGCCGCCAGTCGCGGCACGGCCGCAGCCACCGCAGCAGCCAGTTGCAGCCGCGCGGCCCGCACGGCGTCCACAGCGACGGCCTGGTCTTCCACCAGCGCGTCGATCAATTGCTCTGGTCGGTACAAGTCAAGATCGGTGTGCCGCGTGCTGGGGGATTCGGTGTGGCCGTGCATGGCGTGTTACTGTAGCCCATCGCGCCAGCCTGCCATGTTGCAGGCGGTAAGATAAACCGGTCTCGCTGACCCCCACGTCTACACAGGAACCCCATGATCACCGTCCACCACCTCAACGAATCCCGCTCGCAACGTATCCTGTGGTTGCTGGAGGAGCTTGCCATTCCGTACGACATCAAGCACTACCAGCGTGACGCGGTAACCCGGCTGGCACCGCCCGAACTCAAGGCTGTGCATCCGCTGGGAAAATCACCGGTGCTGACCGACAACGACCAGACCCTGATAGAGTCGGGCGCCATCGTCGACTACCTGCTGCGCCGCCATGGCAAGGGCTATCTGCGTCCCGCGACGGCGAGTGCCGATTTCGAGTCCTACAACCAGTGGCTGCATTACGCCGAAGGCTCGGCCATGTTGCCCTTGCTGCTCAAGCTCTATGTCGGTCGTCTGGGCGACGCGGGGGCACCGCTGGCGCCGCGCATCAACAGCGAGATTGCGAATCACCTGGGTTATGTGAACCAGGCGCTGCAAGGCCGCGAATGGCTGGTGGGCGACAGCCTGACCGGCGCCGACATCCAGATGAGTTTTGTGGGTGAGGCCGCGCGGGGTCTGCGCGCCGAGTACCCGCACATGGATGCCTGGGTAAAACGCTTCCAGGCGCGGCCGGCCTACCGCAAGGCACTCGAGCGCGGCGGGCCCTATTCGATGGCCGGCTGAGGTACAACGTTCGGTTCGGGGCAGGCATGGTGGATGCGTTGCAGCAGGCGCGCGATCTGTTCTTCGAGGGCAATGCCCATTTCGAGGCAGACCGGCTGGAGCCCGCAAAGACCTGTTTCGAGGCGGCGCTGGTGTTGGCGCCAGGCCGCCCGTCCCTGCTGGCCAACCTGGGAGCCACGTTGTTTCGCCTGGCCGACTGGCGCGCGGCCGTGGTGCCACTCGAAGCTGCCACGACGGCGGACCCGGCCCAACCCGATGCCTGGCTCGCGTTGGGCCTGTCACTCGAAAAACTGGGTCATTGGCAGATCGCATCGCGGGCACTGGAGCAGGCGTTTGCCCAGGGCGCCGGTTCGGGTGCCGCCTGGCTCGCCTTGGGGCGTTGCCAGGAACGACTCGGCGACGAGGCTGCCGCCCTGCGCTCGGTGGAGCAGGCTTTGCAGCTGGATGACACGCTGGCCGACGGCTGGGGCGCGCGCGGCAGCTTGTTGCACGCGGCCAAGCGCATGGATGAGGCGGCAGGTTGTTTCGAGCGCGCATTGGCACTGGGCGCCGACAGTGCCCTGTATGGTTATTACCTGGCCTCTGTCAGGGGGGAGTCGGCGCCGCCACTCGCGCCGCGCGCGTACGTCGAAGGGCTGTTCGACCAATATGCGAGCCAGTTCGAGGATCACCTGGTGCATGTCCTGCAGTACCGCGCGCATGAAATCCTGCTGCAGCCGCTGGTGGCCAACAAGCGGCAGTTTTCCCTGGTGCTGGACCTGGGCTGCGGCACCGGCCTGTGCGCGCGCATGGTGCAGCAACAGGCGGGCGCGATCGACGGCGTCGACATCTCCGGCGCCATGGTGGAGCAGGCCCGGGCCACCGGACTTTACCGGCGCGTCGCGCACGCAGATCTGGTGCCGTTTTTGAACTCCTCCAGCGAGTTGGCCGATCTGGTGATGGCCGGTGACGTGTTCATCTATGTGGGTGCGCTGGAGGCGGTATTTGCCGCCGTACGTCCGCGCCTGCGTGATGATGCCTGTTTTGCCTTTTCGGTCGAGTTGCACCCGGGCCCGGAAGACCTGAAGCTGGGGCCCAGTCTGCGCTACGCACACTCATTGACCTATCTGGAGCGCCTCGCCAAGGCGAATGGCTTGCGCGTCGCTCGCCAGTGGGGCGCCAGTCTGCGCGAGGACCTCGGCGTTCCCGTGCCGGGTCTGTACGTACATCTCGCTCCCGCCGCCTGACGTGCGGCAATCACAACACCAGCGGCAGCCGTCAATGGGGACGTTTCCGATGGCGATCGCTGCGGGGACGTCAGGGGGTTTGGTGTTTGCCGAAAACACACGGCGGTGCCATACTGCACAGCCACCAAGTCAAGACATCGCCATGTCAACCGACAGCCTTTTCCGAACAGCCCGCCGGTCCGTTCTGCGTCGATTGACGGGCCTGGGGCTGGCCGCGTGTGCTGTGGGCGCTGCAAATTCCGTCTTGGCCCAAGGCGTACGAAAAAGGCTGGCGACCAAGTTGAAAATTGTGATCCCGGGAGGCGCCCGCAGCAATCTGGATGAAGCGGGGCGGGCGCTGGGTGACTCGCTCGTAGTGCTTGGACTGTGCGACGAAATCGAGTACGAGAACCACGATGGCAAGGGCGGGGCTCTCGCGCCGACCTACTACGCCGGCAAATACGCCCAGGACCCGGATGCCTTGCTGCTCGCCGACACCAGCCAGGTCGGCGCAATGGTCCTGCACGCTCCAGCGGTGGATCTGTCCCGCTTCAACCCGATTGCGCGCTTGACCAGTGACTACCCGGTCGTGGTTGTCCGGGCAAACAGCCCCATCAAGACGGCGGCCGACCTGGCCATGGTGATGAAGACCGCGGCCCAGACGGTTCGCATCGGTATCGGCTCGCTCGGGGGCGTGGATCACGTTGTCGCGGGTCTGTTGGCGCAGGCTGCAGGAAGCTCGCTTGCCGCCACCAATTTTGTTCCGTTCGCGCGCAATTTCGAGCTGGTGGATGCTCTGGCGGGCAACAGCCTGACTGTCGCCGTATCTGGATACCGCACCTTCGGTGCCGACGTCGCCAGCGGGCGCTTGCGCGCCCTTGGCGTGTCGTCCCGCAAGAGCGCATATGGCTTGCGCCCGTTGCGCGAGCAGGGGCTCAACGTGGACCTGGCGAACTGGCGCGCCGTGTTCACGGGTGCGGGGGTATCGAAATCCCGGCAGGCTGAGATGGTCGAGGCGCTTCGCAGCGTCGTGAATGACGAATCCTGGAAAAAGACCTTGCGGCAAAACTACTGGGACGCCGCGTGGCTGGTCGGCCCCGACTTGGTGAGCGCACTCGACATCGACATCCGGACCTTGCAGCTCGCCGTGCAGTTGCTCAATCTCAAGATGTGATCGGCCCTGTGCCAGTCACGCGGTACAGCGCCATGGCGCGGCTGGGGCCATTCCATCAACGCTGCTTGCGCCGGGTCGGGCCAGTCGTGCTAGCGGGTATTGATCAAGACCGCGCTACATCTTCATCAAGTCCTCGATCGCGTCGACCACCATCCGGCTGCCGATGGCGATCAGCAGGATATCGTTCGCCACCCGCACGTATTTGTGGCCGGCTGGCGGCAGCCCGATCTGCACCACCAGCTCACGCGGCACCGGGTACACCACCACAGCGGCGGGCAAGGGTTGTCCCGTTGTCCACTTCTTGGCCTGACCGGGCGGCAGGCAGCCATTGTTTTTCTTGGCCAGGCCGGGTGGGCAATGTCCCTTGGCACGCCGGCCGTCGTAATACTGCGTTGCAGCGGTGCGCTGCGTGTCGCCGAAATAAGCGCCCACTTTGACTTCTTCACGCTGCTTTTCCTTGTGTCCTTTTCCATGGCCGGCGCCGTCCGGCTTGCTGGCCATTGCGCCACCACATGCCAGGCCAAGGGCCGTGAGGCAAAGCAGCGCGCGCAGATATCGGAGTGTTGTTTTCACGGGTTTACCTCGCGTCAGTTGAGATGGATGCAGGAGGGCAAGAGCCCTGACGACATGGCTGGGCACAACTACTTTTTGCCACCACCGCCACCACCGCCACCACCGCCACCACCGTTACCACCGCCATTACCGCCGCCTCCATTGCCACTGTTGCCACCGTTGCCGTTGCCGTTGCCACCCGCGTTGGAATGTTCGCCCGAGTGCCCCCGTCCATGGGTCTGGGCTGTTTCGGCCACGCTCGTGCCGTTTGAACGGTGGGAGCCAGCTGCTTTCGACGCGGATTTTTCGTGTTTGGATCCACTGATGGCATGACCCGGGTTGATTCCCAGATCTTTGGCGATCTGCCCCCAGCCCATGCCGCTGGCGCGCATGTCCATCACGGCGTCGAGCGACGACAGAAATTCCGTGGAGCTTGCTGTTGTACCGGCCTGCTGCCTGGCCAGCGACAGCGCGTGGTTGATGTTGCCGTAACCCATGGTGTTGCCGGTCCCCGACACGGTCACGGTACCCACTTTCACGTCCCGCCCGGCGCGCATGCCATTGATCAATGTCCTGGCCTCTTGCGCGGAGCCCACGAATGCGCCGTAGTCATCGACCAGACTGCGGGTGGAGAGCCTGCTGTCGGCGGCAGTGGTGGCTACAACCGTGGGGGCGGGTTGGGCCGTCTGGGATGTCGCGCCCTGGGCAACCATGAGGCCCAGGGCCAGAATCGCGGCAAGACTTGGATATCGTTTGGCATAGTGCATGGTGGTCTGCTCCTTTGTATGACGTAAAACAAACAAGTGGAGATGGCATCCTCCGGTCGACAGGGTCGGTATCAACATCTGTCGAGCCGAAGCCATCGTACGGCGTGGCAACCTTGGGGTGAACCACATTTGTCACCCTGCGGCGTTTTGTTTCAATCCGTTGCCAATGACCGGCTTCACGGAGCTGGCTGGCGGCATCTGGCCGTGGCGCCACCACCACGGTGACCCGCCACGGCAGAATGGGTGCATTCGCCGGAGTCCTGTATGCCAAAGTCCCGCACTGTCAGAGCAATACGTTTCATCGTCGTCGCCGTGGCGCTGTTGGCCGTGGCTGTCTGGCTGGCCCTGCGGCTGCCCACCTTTGGCGGCAGTTTCGACGGCGAGCGGCTGGTGCGCATGCAGCGGTCGC
This sequence comes from Betaproteobacteria bacterium, assembly GCA_031416215.1. Classification (GTDB taxonomy): domain Bacteria; phylum Pseudomonadota; class Gammaproteobacteria; order Burkholderiales; family Burkholderiaceae_C; genus CAISIP01. Next base: position 12,349 of record JANOTG010000135.1, on the reverse strand, counting down.
CCGAATATGTGGCGGGCCGCTTCGAGAACAAACCACCTTACCTGGCAGATCTGGCGCTGGTCGACAACCTGTGGCTGTACAGCCAGGGTCAGCAGCGTGAGCCGCTGTTCGACATCCCGGTGTTGCCAATCCCGCCCGACAGTCTGCGTTTGGCGCCGGCGCCGGGCCTGCGCACATTCTGGTTTGGGCACGCCACGGTGCTCGTCGAGATCGACGGCGTGCGCATCCTGACCGACCCGATCCTGTCCGAGCGTGCTTCGCCGGTGCAGATCGTCGGGCCGAAACGTTTTCATGCGCCGCCGATGGCGCTGGAGCAGTTGGTGGGCATCGACGCCGTGGTGATCTCGCACGACCACTATGACCATCTCGACATGGCCACGGTGCGGCAACTGGCGCAGGGCGGAACACACTTTTATGTCGGCCTGGGTATTGGCGCCCATCTGGAGCGCTGGCATGTGCCGCCGGCGCAGATTCACGAGATGGCATGGTGGCAAAGCGCCGAGGTGAAGGGCGTGGCCATTCACTGCACACCGGCGCGCCACTATTCCGGACGCAAGAGCATGGACAACTCGACGTTGTGGGCCTCGTGGCTGCTCAAGGGCCCGCGACACGCGGCCTACTTCAGCGGCGACACCGGGTATGCCGCGCACTTCAAGGACATCCGGCAACGGCTTGGCGCGCCCGACATGGCGCTGCTCAAGGTAGGCGCCTATGGCAGCACCTGGCTCGATATCCACATGAACCCGGAGGCTGCGGTGCAGGCGCAGCTGGATCTGGGCGCCAAGACCATGCTGCCGGTGCACTGGGCCACATTCAACCTGGCCTACCATGCCTGGGACGAGCCGATCGTCCGTACGGTGGCCGCTGCCGCTGCCAAGGGCGTTGTGCTGGCCACCCCACGCATCGGTGAAAAGCTGGAGTTTGGCCAACCATTCCAGAACCAGCCCTGGTACCTGGCCCGACGTCCGCCATGATCACCGACGCCACCCGGCGACTGTTCGCAGACCACAACTTCCGCCTCTACAGCATCGGTTCGGTGGTGTCGTGGCTGAGTTTTTTTGCGCAGACGCTGGCGGCCCTGCTGGTTTTTCGCTTGAAGATGCGGTCGTGATCGGGTGCGTTGACGTGGCGCCTGTCGTTGTCCCGCCGCCTCAGAAGGCGCGGGCCCCGGTAACCAGGATCACGATCAACAGGCCCAGTGCGAGGTTGGCGCGCACCCAGATGCGGATGCTGGCCAGCGCCGCACCACCGGCGGTCCAGGCCTGCTCGGCCAGCGCACGTTGCAGGCGCTTGTACAACACGCCCCGTATGTGGCCGAAGATTCCCATCATGACAAGACCGAGCGTGGCCATCACCATCCAGCTCCAGTGCAACCGTACCGCGCCACCGGTTTCGCCAGCCTGCTGCATGAACAAGCCCATCATGGCCAGGCCCGTTAGCAGCACCACCACCATCAAGCCCAGGACGGCCGAAAAGAACTTTCCCAGGATGTCATGCATCAGCAGCACGCGGGCCTGCAGGCCGAGTTCGGCCAGGGCCGGGCGCAGGAAGAACAGCGTGAATGCCATGCCCCCGACCCAGACGATGATGGACAGGACATGCAATACCTTCAGTGTGGCGTACAACATCGCGGGCTCTCTTGCAAAGGCACCATGCTAATGCAAACGGCGGTGCAGCCATGCGGGCACAATGCAGCAGCCTGCATCAACCCACCATGACTGCCACGACGCACGGCCTTTCCGCCAGCACCCGCCGCTCCATACGGTTCCTGTCGTTCGCCACATTTTCCAGCATGGCATCACAACGCATATGCGACGCCATGTTGCCCGAGTTGTCGCGCGAATTTTCAGTCAGCCTGGCCCAGGCGGCGCAGGTGATCTCGGTGTTTGCCATGGTGTACGGCGTGTTGCAGGTCTTTTATGGACCGCTCGGGGATCGCTTGGGCAAGTTCCGGGTCATCGCATGGGCCACGCTGGGCTGCAGCATTGGCAATGGCCTGGCGGTGTTTGCCAGCAGCCTGGACATGCTGCTGCTGGCGCGCATGGTGTCGGCGCTTGGTGCCGCCGCCATCATCCCGCTCGGTCTCGCCTGGATCGGTGATGTGGCCGATCCCAGGCACTTGCAGGAAACCATCGCCCGCGTCGGGCTGGGCACAGCCATGGGTATCAGCAGCGGGCAGTTCTTGGGCGGCTTGTTGACCGACACCGTCGGCTGGCGCTGGGCCTTTGCGGTGCTCGCCGCACTGTTTTTTGTGGTGGGTGTTCTGTTGTTGCTGGAGGCGCGGCGTCAGCAGGCGGACCGTGGCGCTGACGAGGCGCCAGCCACACCCGGTGGTGCCGGGTTCGCCACACAGGCATTGGCCGTGCTGCGCGATCGCTGGACCCGCACCGTGCTGCTGGTGGGCGTGGTGGAGGGCTTGGCGGGTTTTGGCATGCTGGCAATCTGGGCCACGCACTTGCATGGCAATCTGGGGCTGTCGTTGTCTGCTGCCGGTGCCGTGGTCGCCTTGTTTGGTGTGGGCGGCGTGTTGTATATGGCGGTCGCGCGGCGCCTGATCCGGCGTTTCGCGCAGCGCTTGCTGGCGTCCATGGGCGCTTCTCTGGTGCTGGGTGCGGCGCTGGTCATGGGTTTTACCCCGGTGGCCTGGTTGACGGTCCCGGCGAGCCTGCTGGCCGGTTTCGGCTTTTTCTGCTTTCACAACGTGATGCAGGCCAATGCGGCCGCGATGGCGCCTGCAGCGCGTGGCACAGCGGTGTCGCTGTTTGCTGCGGCGCTGTTTTTCGGTCAGTCGGTCGGTGTGCAAGTGGCTGCGGCGCTGGCGGCACGCATCGGTGCTGGCGTCACCATCGCGCTGGGTGGCGCCATCCTGTGTGGTCTGGGGCTGGTGTTCGCGCGTGCGTTGCGGCGGCGCGAAACATCCCCGCAGGGTGAATAATGTTCTCAAGGTCAACAAGGAGACTGCAATGATCCAGTGGTGTTTCTTCCGTCGGGTGGCACTTGGGGCGGCGTTGTTGTGTGCCGGTGCTGTGTGGGCGCAGGCCTACCCGGATCGGCCGGTCAAGCTGATCGTGCCCTTTGCCGCTGGCGGTGGCCCCGACATCGAGACCCGGCGCATGGCGCCCAAGCTGGGCGAGGCACTGGGCGGCTCGGTGGTGGTGGAAAACCGTGTGGGGGCCGCTGGTATCCTGGCGGCAGAGCTGGTGACCCAGGCGGCGCCGGATGGATATACCGTGTTGATGGGTTCCATCTCGCAGGTGGTGCAGAAGGTACTGCGCCCGGCGGCGAAGTTCGATCCATTGACCACATTTGTACCGGTGATCCAGACCACCACCTCACCCACGGTGCTGGTGGTGCCCGTCGATTCACCGATCAAGACCATCAAGGACCTGGAGGCGGCGGTGCGTGCCAGGCCGGGCCAGCTCAACTATGGCTCGGGCGGCATTGGCACAGCGGCGCACATTGCCGGCTCGACCTGGGTCAACGTTCTCAAGATGGACGCGGTGCACGTGCCGTACCGGGGCTCGGTCGAACTCGTCCCGGCGCTGATGTCGGGCCAGATCCAGTTTGCCTTTCCGATCGCCGGCACTGCGGTGCCACAGGTCAAGTCCGGCAAGGCCAGGGCGCTGGCGGTGAGTGGCGCCAAGCGGCTGGGGTCCTTGCCCGACGTGCCAACACTCAAGGAGCTGTACGGTGACGATTTGTTCGTGCAGGAGTCCTGGGGTGGCCTGTGGGTGCCGGCGGGCACACCGGCGGCCATTGTCAGCCGCCTTGATGCGGCGGTACGGCAGGCGTTGACCGATCCTGGGCTGCGCGCCGCCATCGAGGCGGGGGGAGCCGAGATTGAGGTGTCGGTGTCGCCGGCGGCGTTTGCGGCCTTCATGAAAGCCGAGACCGCCAAGTGGGCGCGGCTGATCCAGATGGCTGGCGTCAAGGCAGACTGACCCATGGGCATGAACGCCTTGTCCGGCATGCGGGTTATCGACCTCTCGCATGTGATCGCTGGCCCCACAGCGTCGCACTATCTGGCGCTGGAAGGCGCGGAAGTCATCAAGATCGAGCACCCATCGAAAGGGGACATCCTGCGTGGTGGCGCGCGTGAGTTGCTTGACGATGGCATTCCGGTTGGTTTTGCGGCCATCAACGGCGGCAAAAAGTCGGTCGCCGTGGACCTGCGCCAGCCACGCGCCAGGGAGTTGTTGGCCGCGCTGGTGGCAACGGCTGACGTATTCATCGAGAACTTTCGCCCCGGTGCGGTGGCGCGTTTGGGTTTCGACTACGCGCGGGTGCAGACCATCAAGCCCGACATCGTTTACGCCTCGATTTCCGGTTTTGGACAGCAGGGACGCTGGGGACCGCGGGCCGCTTATGACCACGTGGTGCAGGCGGCGACAGGCATGACGATGATGCAGGGTACGGCCGACCAGGAGCCGATGAAGGTCGGGTTTCCGGTCGTCGATACAGCCACCGGCATGCTGGCCGGGCAGGCCATCCTGGCGGCCCTGATCCGCCGGCTGCGCCATGGTGTTGGTGCCTATCTGGATATCTCGATGGCGCAGGCCGCGTTGCAGCTGATGTGGCCGGATGCAGCGCGTGCCGGTGTCAGCGGGCAGGACGCGGCGCGCGTCGGCAATCGGGGTTTCTCCGGCAGCCCGGGCGCGGCATGTTTTCGCTGTGTCGACGGCTGGATCGCCACCGCGGCCAACACCTTTGCGCAATTTCGCGGCCTGTGTGCCAGCATCGGCCTGCCGCATGTGCCCGACGACCCGGCGCTGATCGACCAGGCAGCGCGCGCGCGTGGTGGTTTTCTGGTGGCACGGGACGCCGACCGGGTGCATGCCCTGCTGGAGCAGGCGTTTGCCGCGCGCAGTGCCGCCGAGGTCGAGGCGCAACTGGCGGCGCTGGACGTGCCCTGTGCGCAATTGCGCCAGCTCAGCGGCCTGTTGCGCGAGGCCGCTGCCGGTGACCTGATGACGCTACCGCTGCGCAAGACGGCCTACCCGCGGGGCACCTTGACCGACTTCGGGGCTGGCTACCTGGCGGACCACGATCCGGGAGCGGCGCTTGCGCCCGCGCCGCGGCTGGGCCAGCACACCGCGGCCATCCTGGGCACGCTGGGTGTGACGTCGGAAGAAATCGCGACGCTTGCGGCGGCTTGCACGATACGCTGCTGACCTTGCCCAGCGGCGCAGCTCATACGGTTTCGCGTTCAATTGTCAAGAAGCCCGTCCGACTGCACCCGACCAGGAGCCGTCATTCGCAATGATTGCTCCACAGCGGACATTCAAACCCGCATCAGTGACATCAACTTCGCCTCTAGATACAGCAGCACCTGCCTCTTTGGTAAGAAGCCAGTCACCATGCGGCATGGGCTACTGAGAGGGCCGACAACGCCATGCTAGCTTCCTTGCAGCGCCGGACGGAGGCAGCAGCCAGGGGCCTTACGGCCATTGCACGAGGAGTTCCGCTGCGGCGAAAGAGTTTGCCGTCAGCAGATCGCGCCAGATTGGCCTACTCAGAACAACCCGCACGACTTCGCATGGCGATGGCCACATGCTCTCGAAAGCCCGAAGTCTCAGCGGGTCAGTGCCCGGGCGACCCTATTTCCTGCCAGAACTGTTTGGCGTATGTTGGCGATGCAGCACAGGCTTGTCCGGCATGTTTTGCGAGTCTATTCTTGCCTTCACGCTTGCAGTATTGCCAGAGGCCTTTTCCGCGACAGCCTGTTGAGTGCCAAGCGGATCGGGGTGCTTCGAAGCTTGGTGACCGGGCGCCGGCCCTGCGGTGACGGGTTTCATAATTTTCACTCCCTGATGGCTGTGGACAGCAAATTGAATGGACAGGCTCAATTGAGCCCCAACTCGGAGGTCGGTGCACTGGCGCCTCTGCGCGAGCCCGCGTAGGACAGGAACCCGAAATGCCCCTTCCGACCACGAGCCGTCCGTGGCGAACGGCTGGTATGGAGAATTCTAAAAATTCGACCAGGCACTGCCTGCTGACCAACGCCTTATCGATAGTGGCCGACCTGCGCGCATTGCGGACAAGCACGGAGCGGTGACGCCGGGGGAGGTTTGGGCCGTTTCAGATGCCCGAACGAAGCCGCGCCATCGCCTCGCGCACCGGGCTATTTGCGTCGCTCCCCCAGGGTGTGCACGGCAACGCAAAACTCTCAATCGGAAAGGATGAATGTGACCTTCAGGATCACTTTGTAACCGGACACCTTTCCGTTGTCCACAGTCACCTCCTGGTCCTTGACCCAGGCCCCCCTGACATTTTTCAGGGTCTTGTTGGCGCGCTCTACGCCTTGATTTATCGCATCCTCAAAGCTCACTTTGCTCACACTGCTGATTTCGGTAATACGCGCGACGGTCATGTTGTGCCTTTCAATGCATCCCAATTAGGACAGTAGTTCCGTCTTGGCCATTGCGGCATAGAACGGGAACGCCAAGTTTCCGGCGGGGCGCAACGCCAGTCTGTGCGCTTCCCAACACACTTGTCCCTCGGCTATGGCTCGATGGTGCCGTCTGCCTCGAGTGTGGAGCAAAGTTTGGCACTAACGCATTCAAGCCCGCAGCGCCTGCGCCGCCCACACCCCCACCCGCATCTGTGCCGAGTTCGCGGCGTCGCCCATTTCCACCGCGCGAGGCGATTAGATCTGACAGAAGCCCCAGCAGCCGGCGTGAACCTGCCCCAGAGCCGGTGGATGAAGAAATCGGCCCATCCGAGAGCGTGCCACGGGTCCCGCGTTGGCAGGAGTCGCTCCTGGAGTGCCGTCTTTCCGGCAAGTGCCGCGGCACCATCACCGGTCGGACAGCAGTCATTCAACGCCAAGCCCGTCATTGGCACGTCATCGAAGATGCCTTCGGAATATCCTTCCTCAGGCTGTCGGAACGGTTCCGCCGTCGATGACGTACTCTGTGCCCGTGATGGACGCGGCCCGGTTCGACACCAGAAATCCGACCAGGTCTGCCACCTCCCTGGGTTTCGCCGGCCTTCCAATCGGAATGCCCCCCAGCGAGTCCATGAGCGACTGCCGCGCCCCCGCGTTGTCCGTTCCGCTGTCGCGCGCTATCCGGTCGACGAGTCCCACCGCCGCTTCAGTTTCCACCCATCCCGGCGATACACGGACCACGCGTACCCCCTTGGGACTGACCTCTTTGGAGAGACTCTTGCTGTAAGTCGAAAGTGCGGCCTTCGCTGTCACATAGGCGGTGGTCGCATCGGCGAGGGGCAACTGGCGCTGGATGGACGTGATGTGCACCACCACCCCCGTGCCCTGGGCCACCATGCCGGGCAACAGCGCGCGGTCAAGGCGCACAGCCGGCAACAGGTTCAGGTCCAGCGCCTTCTGCCATTCGTGTTCGTCCAGCACCGCGTAGCCGCCGGCAGGCGCGGAGGAGCCGCCTGCCACGTGTACCAGGATGTCGACGCCGCCCATTGCATCTTGCACCGCCTCGGCAATCGCCGAACACCCAGCGGCCGTCGTGATGTCGGCCGCAACAAAAGCGGATTCTGCAAATGTCTCGGGGCGGGTGCGCGCCGTCGACAACACGGTTGCGCCGGCCTGTGTCAGCTGGGCCACGACGGCGGCGCCAATGCCCTTGGTGCCCCCCGTGACAAGCGCCCGGCGGCCTTCGAGTTCGACCGGACTGCGGATTTCCAGTGCCGCGATGCGGTCGTCCTGGAGAACAAAAACGTGCATCAGGTCGGCGACCCCGCCGGGGAAATTGCCGGTCACCCGGGCAAGCAGCTTCCATGTGTCGCCACTGCGGGATACACCCAGCGGCTGCAGACGGTACTGGTACTTCGCCGCAGCGGCTTGCTTCCACGCCTTGATGGCCTCATGCCCACGAAAGGTTCCGCCTTCGTCGTGGACCACAGCGTCCGCGTGGAAGCACCCGTCCAACGGCGACTTGCCCGGGCTGGTAGCCACCCGCGTTACTGGGCCAGCTTAGACGCGGGCGCGGGCGCGGGCTCGATTTGGGACGGCGTCAGGAGCTTGTACATCACCCTAGATTTCTCGAAGGCGTGACAGCTCTCCATGAGCGAAATTACAGCGTCGACGTCCTCGTAGTCGAAGTCCGCGGTCCAGGCGTGAATCTTCTGCATCGCGTCGAGGAAGGGCTTTGGGTGGCCATTCCGCGTCAGCACCCGCAGGCAGTCCAGGTACTCCTCCCGGAACAGCGTGGGCACGATGATGCGGCAGCCGTTAACCACCGAGAGCTCTGCGTTCATCGTTAGGCGGGCAAGGCGACCATTGCCGTCCGTGAACGGGTGAACCTCCGAGACCAGGAACATGGCGAGAAGAGCCCTTGCCGTTCCCGCCGGCACCGAGGGCAAGAGCCTTGACCCTTCAACCAGCGTTCCCCGAACAAGCCGTGGCGCCACGAACTCGGTGTTGCCTGCGCGATTGGCCAGTGTCTTGAACTCGCCAGGGCCAACTTCCGGGCGCTCCTTCATCTGGTCGGCGTGACGTGCTCGCAGCTGGTTCAGTACTGCCTCCCCGGGCGTTAGGGTCTGATTCGCCCAGCCAGAGTTGAGGGCCTGTCGAAACACTCCGATGATGTCGTGCGAGTCTTTGGGGCGCTCGGTGATGGGTTTGCCATCCAGCACGAAGCCCTTGGCCTCGCGGACGTCGAACTCAGTCCCTTCGATGAAGTTGCTGAAGTACGACTCGATGAACGCAAAGTTGACGCGAGCTCGTTCCGTCTTGACGACGGTTTCCGGTTGCTTGAGGGGAGTCGCGCGAAGCTCTGTTGCCAGCTTCTCGAACAAGGCCAGCCGATTGGCGTCGTAAGGGATGTCGGCCACCATCGCCTTGCCCGCGACGGTCGACATCGGAGCCTTGCGGGTGCAGAGCACTCCGCCGACCAGCCCATCCAGCACCAGAAACTCGCGGTCGAGCTTCAGCGTTGGCGCCAATGCCCGCGCCTCTTCCCGCAGGCTGACCAAGGCCTCTTCGCCACGGGCTTCGCAGATGGCGATGAGACGCTCCTCGACTTTGGCGGGTCCCACCGACTTGTGCACCTTGCCTCGGCTGACAGTCAGGTTCTCAAGCAGCATCCGAGCGTTTGACGGGTAGTAGAGGTCGCGGCCCATCATCGGGGCATCGCCAGGGCACTGGCCGGGCCCCAGCAGCAAGTTGACCTCCAGCCCCGGTAACGACACCTTTCGAGGGTAGGAGTAGGAGAGGTAGACGACGCCCTCAGGCGAGGGCTGCCCGCCATCAAACGCACTCCGATAGCCCATAACCGCGCCAGGGAACATGGTGGCCAGGATGCGGATACGCTCGCGCGCAACCAGGCCGGGCCACTCTTCGGTGGGCCGACTTGTGACAACCCCAGGCGCAATCCGCTTGAGCTCGCCGGCTCTCAAGCGTCGCTGGATGGACCGCACTTCCCCCTCGTCAAGCTCGGGGTACAAGAGCAGTGTGTCGTCTGTTGTCGTTTTTCTCATAGGTTTGTAGGTTTGCGGAGGGCCGTTTGTCGCAAAATCTAGTGCTTAGAGGCCATTTTGTCGCTTTTTTCAATTTAAGCTGACGGGCCTCTTGGCCGCAGCCACGGACGTTTGTCGGAAATTTCAGGGCTTAGAGGGGCGGCGCGGAAAGATTTGTCGTAAAATCTATAGCTTAGGCGTTCAATTTGTCTCTTTTATCTACTTTAAGTGTAACAATTATCGGCCGACAAGTCAAGGAAGGACGTCAAGGCATTGCCGCTGGGACGCCGTCGGGCATTGACGGCCTCAGGCTGCAGTTTGCCGATGCAGAGTTCCCAGCCTTCCGCGAGACCGGGCGGTTTCTCTACCAAGAACTTTTCACGCTGTAACTCGCGGACCACGGAGGCGTTTGAGATGGCCAAGGCAATCAGTCAGTTCTTTGCGGACCTGGGTTTCCCTCTGCGGAACATCCGCTGGTCCTGGGGCGCGCGAAACGGCGACATCGTCTTGCTGCGCACCTGGCAGGACGAGTACGCGGGGCGCGAACGCAAGGTCACAGTCCTCCGTGAACCCGCCGCCCTTGAGGTGAACGACTCGTTCGGCCTGGACGAGCGCATCGTCCAGCTTGGCAGCCTTTGGCAAGGTGAGGTGGCTGGGTACACCGTCATCGTCGAGGTGAAAGACAAGAACGCGCGTCCACGCGAAATCAAGGACTACCGGGAAGACGTCGTCTTTGCCATCAAACGGCTCGAGGTTCGTGCAGACGGGTCCATTGCTGCGGTGCTGAGCGACATGGTGCCGGTCTCCAACCTTCGGCAGCACGCGCTGACGCATAGAACCGAGCCGGGCGAAGGGCCGTTTCCGGTCGATGACGCCTTGCGGTCGGGCCTCTCGACCGACACTTACCAGCAGAAGATACCGGCAATACGTGCATGGCTCATCGACGTTTGTCACAGCCGCGGCACCGTCACCTACTCGGACGTCATGAACCGCTTTGGGCTGACGTTCTATCCGCTGCGCAACGCGATGAGCCGACTGGGGTACGACTGCCAGAACGCTGGCGAGCCCATCATCACCGCGCTCATCGTAGACAAGGAGACCGGCCGCTGCTCTGAAGGGCTGGCGGCGGGGTTTGGGGTCGAGGACGACGTGGCGGAGCGCGAGCGGTGCTACGCGCACTGGTCGACCGCGGAGCCGACGGCAGGTGCAGGTGGCGTCGAGACCGGCCCGCCGGCTACGACTGCACCGCCGACGCCGCCAGATGACTTCGAGCAACGTGCGGCTCGGTTCGCACAGGTTGAGGTGCGGACCCAGCAGGGCGCCTTCCGGCTCGCAGTGTTCCATGCGTGTGGCGGTCGATGCGTGGTCAGCGGCTGCGCGGTGCCTGAGGCGCTCGAAGCAGCGCACCTGATTGGGCGAGAGTGGAAGCAGGGGCACAACGCGGCGAGCGACGGCATCCTCCTGCGGCGCGACCTACACACCCTCTACGACCGCGGGCTGCTGATGATTTCCGCAGAGGGACGCGTGGCCCTCGACCCTGACGTGAAGGGCTACTACAGCGATTTCGAGGGGGCACCGGTTCAATCGGCCGGTTCGCATGAAGTTTTATAGTGGCCCGCCATAGTTATAGTGGCTCACTATAATTTTTCATAGCAGCCGTCGCGCGACTATGCGGCGGCAGGCCGCAGTTCGACATGCCGGTCGACGCGCAAGCTCTTCGGCACCTTGTGTGCGATGAAGAGCATCGACACTTTGCCGCGGAGCGCATTGACCGTTTCGGCAATCTTCTCGGCGGAGGCTTCGTCCAGGCCGCTGGTGGACTCGTCGAAGACGAGGATGCGCGGACGCTTGAGCAGAGCCCGGGCGATGGCCACGCGTTGGCGCTGCCCGCCGGACAAGCCGATGCCGCGCTCGCCAATCTCCGTCTGGTAGCTGCCTACCTCGTCGTCGCGCTGGTCCTGGTCCGTTTGTGCCGCAGCATGTACAACCCGGCTCGGAAGGCAAAGACCACACAGCCTGCAGTCACCGAGCCTGGGTTGCTGGCTACTGTGTGGAATGAACTGGTCGGCCTGTTCGTCGATGACGGGCTACTCGCAATCGGTGTCCTCGTATGGGTTGCGCTTGCCTGGGGAGCCGAGGCGACACACGCGGTCCCTACCAGTTTGGACGCTCTTGCATTGGCACTGGGCCTATGCGCTGTATTGAGCCTGAGTGCGGTGCGCAGGGCCAAGGCATGACGACGTCTACATCCTGGTTCTACTGGGCGATTCTGTCTGCCGTCTTCGCGGCGCTGACCGCCATATTTGCAAAGATTGGCATTCAGGGAGTGGATTCCGACCTTGCTACCTTGGTGCGCACCGCCATCATCATCGTTGTCCTTTCGCTTTTTGTATGGTTTGCCGGGAAGTGGAGCAACCCATTCGCACTGTCTTCGAAAACCTGGCTGTTCCTTGGACTTTCAGGTCTGGCCACAGGCGCATCATGGGTGTGCTACTTCCGCGCGCTCCAGGTAGGGGAAGCGTCGAAGGTGGCTCCTGTGGACAAGCTGAGCCTGGTTCTGGTGGCTGTATTTGCGTTTGCCTTCCTCGGCGAGCGCCCGTCGCTACGAGAGTGGTCAGGTATTGCAATGGTCGCAGCCGGGGTTCTCCTGCTGGCCTTCAAGCGTTGAGCTAGCAGGCCGAAATTCAATTCTGTCGCGCTTCGGAGTGACCGGGATAAATCGCAGTTGAACCGCGGTTTCGAATGTCCGCTCTTCCTAGGTGCGAACGGCCGCTTTGGGCACTTATGCATAGGACCCAGTTATGAATAGTTGGTGTGTGAGTGCGACGGGATGCCGCATGAACACTGGCGTTAAAGCACGAACGGCGACGGGACAGTAGACATAATTTGAGCGATGAATTGAAGTGGCGGCTCCACT
>JANOTG010000134.1:0-6041 GCA_031416215.1 Betaproteobacteria bacterium | reverse complement strand
AACGCGCTCGCCAGCGTGAGCACGCGCACCTTGTCGAAACCACCGTCCACCACCGCCTGGAACGCGGCGTCGAGCCAGTCGTCACGGGTCAGGCGCGGCGACTCGGGAGGTTTGCGCTTCTTGGCGACGATCATCGTTGCTGATTCTCCTGCAATGCCGTGCGACTGGCGACCCACCAGCCCACCGGGCACTAGCAAAAACCCTGTGCCTTCGTGTTAGCGCCCGTGCTACATTGGCGACACGACAATACACAAGTGTACGGTAACCTCGTCCCCAAGGATTTGTCCATGTCGTTGAAGAGCCTGTTGATGCCCGCCGTCACGCAACGCTTGTTGTCGCGCGAGCGCCTGCTCGCGCAACGGGCCCGGGCCGAAAAAGCACGCCGCAACCGTGGCGACGGCCATGTGGTGCACTATTTTCACCAGGTGGACGACCCCTACAGTGCGCTGGTGGCGAGCGTGCTGCCGCGCCTTTTGTCGCGATACCAGATGGCCCTGGTGCCGCATGTGGTGGGCGCACCGCCCGACAGTGCCGCGCCGGCGCGCGACCAACTGGTGGCCTACAGCCGACGCGATGCTGCGGCAATGGCTCGGCATTGGAGCCTGGAATTTGTCGACACGGGAAAACAGCCGAGGGCTGAGCACATCATGCAGGCGCGATGTCTGCTGGTCGCTGCCATTGCGGCCGGACGTTTCGCCCAACTTGCCGGAGTGTTGTCGCAGGCCTTGTGGAGCAAGCCAGCGCGATTGGCCCATGGCGACTGGCCCGGTGGCACGCTGGCGCCGACGACTGCAGCCGACGCCGATGCACACGTCGCGGACGCCGACGCTCTGCGCCAGCGACTCGGCCATTACCTGGGCGCCACCTTCTTTTACGAAGGCGAGTGGTATTGGGGCCTGGACCGCCTCTACCACCTGGAGCAACGCCTGCAGGACCTGGGTCTGCAGCGCGACGGGGCCAGCGGCCTGATGTTTCCACCCGACGCCGATGTTGCGGTGCCGACACCGGCGGCCAACCCGGCTCCCATCGATTTTTTCTGTTCACTGCGCAGCCCCTACACCGCCATCGTGACGCCCCGGGTCTTCGAACTCGGCCGTTTGACCGGTGCCGCAGTGCGCCTGCGTTATGTGCTGCCGATGGTAATGCGCGGTCTGGCGGTGCCGCGCGAAAAGCGCATGTACATCAGCCTCGATGCGGCGCGCGAAGCCCATGCCCGCAACATTCCGTTTGGCCGTCTGAATGACCCGCTGGGAAAACCAACCGAACGCGGCATGGCCCTGATCCCGCTGGCTGAACGTTTGGGTCTGGGGCCGGAGTACCTGCTGTCGTTCATGCGCGGCGTCTGGTCCGAGGGTGTGGACGCCGGCAGCGAGCGTGGCTTGCGCCGCATCGCCGAGCGCGCCGGTTTGCCGTGGGACGGCGCGCAGGCGGCGCTGCAGGACGAAGGATGGCGGGCTGTAGCGGAGGCGAATCGCTCCGAAATGTTTTCCTTGGGGTTATGGGGCGTGCCCTCGTTTCGCGTCGGCGACGTGTCGACGTGGGGCCAGGACCGGCTGTGGATGGTGCGGGATGCGTTACTGGGAACTGGCGCAGCAGGGAGCAAAGCATGATGGCGACAGGTCGGCGGATGCGGATACTGATACGGAGTCTGCCCTGGCTCGTGGCAGCGTGTCTGGCGTTCGGCGCCCATGCCGCGAACAGACCCAACATCGTGCTGCTGGTAGCCGACGACTGGGGCTTCAGCGACGTTGGCGCCTTTGGCGGCGAAATCGCCACCCCGCACCTGGACGCCTTGGCGCAGCGCGGCATGCGCTTCACAAACTTTCATGTGGCGGCATCGTGCGCGCCCACCCGCTCGATGCTGCTCACCGGCGTTGACAACCACAAGGCCGGCATCGGCAACCTGCGCGAGTCGATGCCGCAGGAACACATCGGCAAACCCGGCTATCTGGGTTCACTCAACAACAACGTGGTCACCATTGCCACCTTGCTGCAAAACAGCGGCTACCGCACCTCTATCACCGGCAAATGGAACGTGGGCTCAGAGCCGCACAACCTGCCGAACCGGCGCGGCTTCGACCGCTCGCTGGTGCAGGGCGACACCGGATCGGACAACTGGGAAACCGGCAAACGTTATCTTCCACATGGCGCGAAGGTAGCCTGGTTCGAGGACGGCAAGGAGCCGGTAATGCCCGCGGATTTCTATTCATCCGAGTTCTTCGTCAGCAAGTCAATCGACTACATCCGCTCCGGTGAAAAAAGCGGCAAGCCGTTTTTCGCCTATGTCGGGTTCCAGGCCAACCACGTGCCGCTGCAGGCACCCAAGGCCTTCATCGACAAATACAAGGGCCGCTACGACAGTGGCTGGACGGCGCTGCGCCAGGCACGTCGCGACAAGGCTGTCGCGCTTGGCATCGTTCCCAAGGACACGCCGATGGTGATGATGAAAACCACCGCCGACTGGGCCGCCCTGTCGCCCAAGGACAGGCAATACCAGGCGCGGCTGATGGAGGTGTACGCGGCGATGGCCGATGCCATGGACCACGAGGTGGGGCGGCTGGTGGCGTATCTGAAAACAAGTGGCGAATACGACAACACGGTGTTCGTTTTTTTGTCCGACAACGGCCCCGAGGCCTCCGACTACGCCGACGCCCGGCTGTGGTTGATGACCCAGTACTCGCGCGACTTCGACCGCCTTGGCGGCAAGGGCGCCTATGTGGTACCGGGCCCGGGCTGGGCCAGCGCCAGCGCTTCGCCGCTGGCGGACTACAAGTTCTATGCGGGTGAAGGCGGGCTGCGGGTGCCCTTGATCGTGTCCGGCGTGGCCGGCATGGCACACAACCAGCTCAATGGCGCTCTGACCCATGTGACCGATATCGTGCCGACGCTGCTCGACATTGCCCAGGTAGCCAAGCCCGGGGCCAGTTACCAGGGCCGCGCCATCGAGCCGCTGACCGGTCGCAGCCTGCTGCCGGTGTTGACTGGCGCTGCACCTGCCAACCGCGGCCCCGACGACACCATCGGCTACGAGTTGTCGGGCAACGCGGCACTGTTCAAGGGCGACCTGAAGCTGGTCAAGAACCTGCCTCCGGTGGGCGACAACGGCTGGCGCCTGTACAACCTGCGCACCGACCCTGGCGAAACGCAGGACCTGCAACAACAACTGCCCGAGATCTTCAAGGCCATGGTGGCGGAGTACCACGCATGGTCGGCGGCGCACGGCGTGTTGCCCATGCCCGATGGTTATCAGCCGGCCAGACAGGTGGTGATCAACTCCTTCGTCAACTACTGGATTCCCGAATACAAAAACACGCTGATGGCGGGTGGGGGCGTTCTGCTGGGCCTGATCGTTCTGTTTGCCGCTCGGCGTCGGCGCCACGGATGACGACGGGATACCTCGACAGCCCCTGGCCGGGAGAAGACGGTGGCCCGCAGCGCCTGCAGACTCCACGACGTGGCGCAGGCCTGGGGCTTCGCGGCGGCGAAAAGCTGGCCTGTGTCACACGCAACACGCTGATGTCGACCATGACGGTGCTGGGCGCACCGGGCGAGGTCTATCTGCTGACACATTCGGTGCTGCGCGCAAAGCTCGGCCTGCCGACCACCTCCCAAGTGGAGCAGATCGATCCGCTGACGCTCACGACAATTCGCCGTTCGCCGCGCCTGCCTGGTGGCCCGATGTGGCCGGGCGGCATGGCGATCCACTGCAATGGCGACATGTACGTGGTCTACGGCTGTTACCTGCATCGGCTGAACCGCCGGTGTGACCTGCAGGCCTCCTTGCGCCTGCCCATCGATCAGCCGTACAACTCGTTCGTCATCCTGGACAACGGGCTGCTCGTTGCCAAGAACCTGTCGGATCACACACCGGCGCGCCTCAGCGTGGTCGATGCCCAGTCCATGACGCCGGCCTGCGCCGACACCGACTGCCCCGAGCCGTCGATCGCCCGGCTGAGCAGCATAGGCAACACGGTCTATGTGGTCGGAATACGCTCCATCTTTCGGTACCACTGGAGCGACGCCGACAAACGCCTGCTGTTCGACCCGCACTGGCGTTTCGACTACATCGGCTCGAGCAAGCAAAGTTATGGCTGGGATGTGGTGCTGGACGGACAACACGCCTGGTTCATGGACAACGGCAAACACCGCTACCGGCACAAGATGATCGGCGCCGGGGTCCATCACACTGCAAATCGGCTGATCCGGGTGTCCATGACCGACGCCCACGACCACACCAGCCTGGAGGTATGTGGCCTGGCTGGCGGCAGCATCACCAACCCGCCACTGGTCGATCTGCAGCGCCACATCGTGATCGGTTACGACTCTGCCAACTGCCACCTGCAGGCGTGGCGCTTTGATCTGGAGCGCCACACACTCACGCCACTGTGGCACAAGTCGGCCTTCGGCTGTGCCAGCCACATGATCCTGTACGCCGACACCGGCGAACTGGTGGTGAACGATTACCGCCGCAACGGCGAAGAGGTGGTATTGTTGAAAATCGAGACCGGAGTCGAGTTGGCACGGGTGCGCAGCGGCGGCCTGACCCAGGGCGTGGTGTTCCCCAGCACCGGCTGGAATCGCGATTTCTATTGGTCTTCCATGGGGCGTCTGGCAAGGGTCTACCCGCAATGAAAAAAACGGTACTCATCACCGGAGCCGGCAGCGGCATCGGCCGCGACGCCGCGTTTGCCCTGGCGGCGTGCGGCCACCAGGTCTTCGCCACTACCTTCGACGACGCGCAGGCCCAAGCGCTGCGCGAAATGGCGAGCACCCGCGGGCAGACACTGGAAGTGTTCAAGCTCGACATCACCGACGCCGCCGACCGAGCCCTGCTGCTGCCGCTGGAGATCGACGTGTTGATCAACAACGCCGCCATCGGCGAATCGGGTTCACTGGCTGAAGTCGACGTGGAGCGCATCCGCAAGTCCTTCGAAGTGAACGTTTTCGCCACGCTGGAGCTGACCCAGCTGGCCCTCAAGGGCATGATCGCGCGCCGGCGCGGCACCGTGCTGCTGGTGAGCTCCATCGCCGGGCGGCTGCCGATGCCGTTCCTGATGCCCTATTCGATGACCAAGTTCGCGCTCTCGGCGGCGGGTGCCGGCCTGCGCGCCGAGCTGGATCAGCTACGTTGCAACGTGCATGTGGCGTTGATCGAGCCCGGCGCCATCCACACCGGCTTCAACCAGGCCATGACGGACAGCAAATATGCCTGGATGGGGGCACAGTCGTATTTCAAGGACCAGGTCGCGGCGATGCAGGCCAGGGAGCGAAAGACATTCGCCTTCCTGGAGGCCCGCGACACCCGCTCCATCGTGGCGCAGATCGTGCGCGCCAGCGAAGCCGGCCGGCCCCGGCTGCGTTATGTGGCGCCCTGGGCGCAAGGCGTGATGGTACGGTTGGCGCGTATTTTTGGCGTTTGACACCGAGGCCACTTCCGGGCAACCAACATGAAAGTACGCAAAGCTGTCCTCAGCATTCTGTTGCTGGTTCTGGTCGTTGCAGGCGCCAGTTATGTGTTTCGCGGGCCACTCAGTGTGGCCATAGCGAAACGCGTCATCGTGCCCAGGCTGGCGAGCGACCTGCTCAACGAACTGCCCGATGGACTGCATGTGGGTTTGTGCGGCGCCGGTTCGCCGTTCCCGGACGACCGGCGTGCCGGCCCCTGCACGACCATCGTGGCGGGCAAACGGCTGTTTGTTGTGGACACCGGCAGTGGCAGCTCACGCAATATCGGCAAGCTCGGTTTCGTGCAGGGCCGCATCGAGGCGGTGTTCCTGACCCACTTTCACAGCGACCATATCGACGGCCTGGGTGAGCTCATGATGCAACGCTGGGTGTCTACCGGCAACACGGCACCGGTGCCGGTCTACGGCCCGCCTGGTGTGGAGCAGGTGGTGGCGGGTTTTCGGCTGGCCTACACGCAAGACCAGCACTACCGCGTGGCGCACCACAATGACGCCACGGTGCCGGCCAGCGGCTTCAGCGGTGTGGCGCAGACATTCACGCCAGGTCCGGATGGCCGCGTTGTGGTGTTGAAAGAC
>JANOTG010000133.1:0-3902 GCA_031416215.1 Betaproteobacteria bacterium | reverse complement strand
CTTGCATCACCTGCTGCCAGGCGTCCACCGGATAGTCCCAGACCTTGGTGTTGGGGCCGGTGATGCCGGCGCAATTGACCAGGGCGTCGATGGCCGGTGCGCTTGCCAGTGTCTGGCTCAGCGCTTGCACCACCGAAGCGTGTTCCGCCACATTGACCGTGACCGCGCTCGCCTTGGCGCCCAAAGTGCTTGCCGCCTTGGCAGCAGCTGCCCCGTCCATGTCCCACAAACTCACCGAGCCACCTGACGCCAGCATGCGTTGCGCTATCGCATAACCCAATCCGGTGGCACCCCCCGTAATGACCGCGTGGCGGCCCGCCATGTCCAGTTGGTTCATATTTCCCCCCTACGTCGCTGCGCGCCGGTCCCCCCAAGGGGGAGCGAACGCCTTGGGAACGGCCCGACGGCATTCATATCATCATCCCTCCGTCGATAGAGAATACCTGACCGGTGGCAAACACCGATTCGTCGCTGGCCAGGTAGACGATGATGGGCGCTATCTCCTGCGCCTGCGCCAATCGTCCCATGGGCTGACGTGCAACGAAGTCCTTGCGCGCCTGCACCGGGTCGGCATAACTGTTGATCCGGTCACCGAGGGAGGGGGTGTCGACGGTACCGGGCGCAATGGCGTTGCAACGTATGCCCCGGGCCACGAAGTCAGCCGCCACCGCCTTGGTCAGCCCGACGACGGCCGCCTTGCTGGCGCCATAAACAAACCGGTTCGGCAAGCCCTTCAGGCTGCTGGCCACACTGGCCATGTTGATGATGCTGCCACCGCCGGCCGCAAGCATCCTGGGGGCGACGGCCTGGATCATCCAGAACTGGGACCGCACATTCAGATTGAAGGCGAAATTCCATTCCTCATCGGTCGCCTGCAGCACACTGCCGTTGTGTACGAACCCGGCACAGTTGAACAACACGTCGATGCGCGCCATGCCCGCCACCAGTGCGTGGATAGCTGCCTTGTCCATCACATCGAGCACAGCCGTTTGCACATTGGCAACCCCGGCGTAGCTGGCCAGCAGTGCCGGATTGACGTCCGTCGCCAGCACCTGCGCACCCGCCCCGGCCATGGCCAATACGCTGGCGCGCCCTATGCCTTGCCCGGCGGCAGTCACCAACGCCGTCTTGCCTTGTAGTCTCATGCTGTGTTCGCTCCCTTGTGCGGCGGTGATGTGGATACCCGTGTTCAGGCTTCGGTGATGGCAGGGTTTTACCGGATGGCAATCCGAACGACAACTGCGATCATAAATTGGCCTTACCACCTGTCCAATTCTGGTTAACCCGTAGCTACAGCTTTCGCCAGCGCCATGCCACTGCAGACCGTCGAACCGCAACGCCTGTACCGCCAGATCGCGGAACAGTTGCGCGTGCTCATCGGCAAGGGCGAATTTGTGGTGGGCGCGCGTTTGCCCGCCGAGCGTGATTTGGCCAAACAGCTGGGCGTCAGCCGACCGTCGGTACGTGAGGCGCTCATCGCACTGGAAGTCGAAGGTTGGGTCGAGGTGCGCTCCGGCTCGGGCGTGTATGCCATGGCGCGCGGTTTGAACGGTCGTACAGCCATGGCCGATACCGCTCCGCCGGAATGGGGGCCGTTGGAGTTGATCCGCGCCCGCCGCGTGGTGGAAGGCGAAACCGCTGCCATGGCCGCCAAGCTGGCAAAAAGGCGCGACCTCGATGCCATGCGCCAGGCCATCAGTGGCATGGCCGATGATGCAGCGCGCGAGGTCATGCCGCTGGCAGGGGACCGGGCCTTTCATATCGCCATCGTTCAAGCCGGCGGCAACGGTGTGCTGGTAGAGACCGTGCAGACCTTCTGGGACTCACGTCGCGGGCCGGTGTTCGAGCGCCTCGGCGGGCATTTCGAATCAGTACCGTCGTGGCGCGCAGCAATTGCCGAACACGAAGCAATTTTTGACGCCATTCGTGCACATGACATGCAGGCAGCACGTGAGGCCATGCACAGCCATATGGACAAATCCCATGCCCGATTCAGCGCGAGCTGGCGCCGCGCGAACAGAACCGATCATTAGCCCAGCACGTTCACCGCACTTTTTCCTCACCAACCACCAGGAGACATTCATGAAAAAACGCAACCTGATCAAGACCATGGCCGCCGGCGCGGTGCTGGCGCTGGCCGCCGGCGGCTTTGGTGCCGCGCAGGCACAGACCAAACTCAAATGGGCACACGTCTACGAAACCTCGGAGCCGTACCACACGCAGTCGGTCTGGGCGGCTGAGGAGATCAAGAAACGCAGCAACGGCAAATTCGACATCCAGGTGTTCCCGGCGTCCAGCCTGGGCAAGGAGACCGACATCAACCAGGGCATGCAGCTCGGCACGGTGGACATGATCATCAGCGGGCCGTCGTTTGCGTCGCGCAGTTATCCACGCCTGGGCATCGCTTATTACCCGTTCATCTTCCGCGACGGTGAGCACCTGCTGGCCTACAGCAAAAGCGCCGTGTTCAAGGAAATGACCGACGAATTCCGCGCCAAGACCGGCATCCAGATCACCGCCTACACCTACTACGGTGCCCGCCACACCACATCGCAAAAAGCGTTCACGAACTGTGAGGGCATGAAGGGCCTGAAGATTCGCGTACCGGATGTGCCGGCTTATACCGCGACACCGAAGGCCTGCGGCGCCAATCCGACGCCAATTGCTTTTGCCGAGGTGTATCTCGCGCTGCAGAATGGCACCGTCGATGCGCAGGAAAACCCGTTGACCACGATCGAGGCGAAGAAATTCTTCGAGGTACAGAAAGCCATCATGCTGACTGGCCATATCGTCGACGGGTTGACCACGCAGGTTGCGCCGCATCTCTGGAACAAGCTGACCGATGCCGAGAAGGCCATGTTCACCGAAGTCACCCGGGAGGCGGCGGCCAAGGCCAGCGCCGAAATCAAGAAGCGTGAAGGTGAACTGGTCGACGAGTTCAAGAAAAAAGGCCTGCAGATCGTGACGGTGGATCGCAAGAGCTTCCAGGACGCGGTACTCAAGACTTCCACGCTTGAGTCCATGGGCTTCACCCGCGCCGACTACGACAAGATACAAGCTGCGAAGTAACGCCACCGCCAGTCCCGCGCACTGTGGGGCTGGCCATCCGGGTACACGCCATGTCCAAGATTACCGATATCGACGCCCTGCCCCAGGTCATGGGAGACGACGGGCAGTTCCATGCGCAGGATGAAAGCGTCGATCTGTCAGACACACCGATCGAGGGCTGGGTGGCGCTGGCCTTCTTCTGGGCCCTCGGCCTGACTGTGTTCTACCAGTTCTTCACGCGTTATGTTCTCAACGACTCCGCCGCCTGGACCGAAGAGATCGCGCGTTACCTGCTGATCGCCACCGTCTTCATCGGCGCGGCGATCGGTGTGGCCAAGAACAACCATATTCAGGTCGATTTTTTCTATCGCTTCATGCCGTCCTGGCTGGGGCATGGCATGGCCCTGCTTGTGGACGCCCTGCGCATCGGCTTCTTTGGCATGGCGGTGGTGATGACCTGGCAGATGATGCAAAAGCTCGGCAACTACAAGATGACCATCATCGACCTGCCGATGAACATCGTCTACGGCGTATGCATGTTTGGCTTCGCCGCCATGTTCTTGCGCTCGATATGGGTGTTGCGCTTGCACCTGCGCCGTGGTTACACGGTGCTGGAGCGGCCCGACTCGACGATGCAAGACCGCTGACAACACACTACCACCATGCTCAAGATCATATTTCTGCTGCTCATGTCGGGCGGTGTGCCGGTGGCGATCGCCATGGCCGGTTCGTCATTGCTCTACATCCTGTGGACCGGCAACAACCCGCCCTTCGTCGTGGTGCACCGCATGGTCAGTGGAATCGACAGCTTCCCCTTGCTGGCAGTGCCGTTTTTCATCCTGGCTGGCAACCTG
>JANOTG010000132.1:0-3292 GCA_031416215.1 Betaproteobacteria bacterium | reverse complement strand
GAGACGGTGGACCGGGTGCTGGAGGTGGACCAGACGCCGATCGGCAAGACGCCGCGCAGTTGCCCGGCCACCTACATTGGCTTCTGGGACACCATACGCAAGCTGTTTGCCGATACGCTGGAGGCGCGCGCCCGCGGTTATGCACCGAACCGCTTCAGCTTCAATACCGGCGAGGGCCGCTGCCCGGGTTGCGAGGGCCAGGGCATCCGCACCGTGGCGATGAGTTTCCTGCCCGATGTGAAGGTGTTGTGCGAAACCTGCCGCGGCACCCGCTTCAACCCCGAGACCCTGGCAGTAACCTGGCGTGGCAAGAACATCGGCGAGATATTGACGATGGAAGTCGACGAGGCAGTGGCGTTCTTTGCCGCCATGCCCGGCATCAGCCATCCGCTGCAACTGCTCAAGGATGTGGGGCTGGGTTACCTGACACTTGGCCAACCGTCCCCGACCCTGAGCGGTGGCGAGGCCCAGCGCATCAAACTTGTCACCGAACTCAGCAAGGTGCGCGACGACATCACACGGCGTGGCCAGAAACCGCCGCACACGCTGTACGTGCTGGATGAACCTACGGTGGGGCTGCACATGGCCGACGTGGAAAAACTGATCCGTGTGCTGCACCGGCTGGTGGACGGCGGCCACAGCGTGGTGGTGATCGAGCACGACCTGGATGTGGTGGCCGAGGCCGACTGGGTGATTGACCTGGGGCCGGAGGGTGGCGACGCCGGTGGCCGGCTGGTGGCGCAGGCCACGCCCGAGGACGTGGTCAAGAGCGGCACCCATACCGGGCAGGCGCTGCGAAATGTGCTGGCGCGGTGAAGAACGTCAGTCAAGCAGCATGACCTGAGCGGCGGTGTCGAAAAACACGCGGTATTGCCCCAGCAGGTTGTTGCCCAGGGTGGCCACCGTACCCAGTGCCTGACGGGGCACGGACAGGTCCTTGACCCGCCATTCGATGCTGCGCTCCTTCGTGCCAAGCCGCAGCACCCGGGACACCACGGAACCCGCCGCTACGGCGCCCGCCAGTGTTGTGTCCAAGTTGCACATCGGGGCACCGGTGTCCACCAGCAGCAGCGCCTCGCGTCCATCGAGTTCGGCTTTGATCACCGGCAGTCGTTGAACGACGGCATAAGCGATGCGAATGGCAGCGGCGGCGTCGCCCGCTCGGGCGCCGATCTGCCATTGGCGCAGGCGGTAGTCCAGCGTGAAACTCTGCTGTGCCAGAAAGCCCCAGCCAAGCACCACGTCGAAGGCCGTGCCGACCTGGGCGGCAATGGTTTCGATGCGGTCTCCCGCCACCTCCACCGCGATCTGCTGCATCACTGCCTGACCAACCCGCAACGTGTCGAGCATGCCGCGCTGCACCGGCTGGCGTTTGCCGTCCAGGCCCTGGACGCTGGCGCGCGGGTCGGGCGACAGCTGCAGGCGCAGACGATGTGCGAGCGTGGCGGAGATGCGCAGCGGCGTCGCGCTGCCGGTGTCCAGCAGCGCCAGGCACGGCACGCCGTTGATGGAAACGGCAGCGTAGACCAGCGGATAGGGCGATAGCTGCAACGGCAGGGTCTGGTCAGGGCTGACAGCAGCTGGCTTGGGCTGGGCCAGAGCAGGCGCGCAAACCATGGCGCCAATCGACACCGTCAGCCGCCTGCGGAGCACATTCCCGGGGAGTGTGACTGTGTTTGCCATGGTTGCGGCGATGATAGGCATTTGCCTGATCGATTGCCATGAAGACATTTTTCAACCACCACCATGTTTTGCACCGGGGCCGCCAGGAGATGTTCCGGGGCCAGATGGTGCCCTGTTTCGAGCTGCCTGAGCGGCTCGATCATGTGCTGGCGCGGTTGCAACAGCGTCGCCTGGGCCCAGTGTTGCAGGCGCCAGACGCAGGGACTGAAGCGCTGAGCCGCATTCATGCGCCGGTTTACCTGCATTTTCTGCAGCACGCCTGGGCCGACTGGCTCGCGCTCGAACCGGCCAATGTGGACCGTGATGCATTGCCGTCGGTGTGGCCGAACCACGGCCTGCGAGTCGACGTGCTGCCGGCCAACTTTGCCGCGCGTATGGGGCGATTTGCGTTCGACTCCGGCTCGCCCCTGACTTCTGGCACCTGGGCCGCGGCGCGCCAGGGCGCCATGTGTGCGTTGGCCGCTGCAGCGGCCGTGGCTGATGGCGACCGAGCCGCGTTTGCGCTGACCCGGCCGCCAGGTCACCATGCCGGAGCCGATTTTTTTGGTGGTTATTGCTTTTTGAACAATGCCGCATTGGCGGCGCAGGCTCTGCGTGACAGTGGCCTGTCACGGGTTGCCATCCTGGACGTGGATTACCACCACGGCAATGGCACCCAGGCGATTTTTTACGACCGCTCGGACGTGTTCTTCGCCAGCATCCACGGCGACCCGGATACCGAGTACCCGTTTTTTCTGGGTTACGCGGACGAGACAGGGCGCGGTGCAGGCGAGGCTTGCAACCTCAACCTGCCATTGCCGCGCGGCACCGGCTTTGAGTGCTGGCGCGAGGCATTGGCGAATGCACTGGCATGTTGTGTACGTGCGGGTGCCGAGGCGCTGGTGGTGTCGCTTGGCCTGGATACCTTTGAGGGAGATCCCATCTCGGGGTTTCAGCTGGCCAGCGACGACTTTCTGCGGGTTGGCGAAGACATCGCGGCTGTTGGATTGCCGACGGTTTTTGTTTTCGAGGGCGGTTATGCCGTGGAGCCGCTGGGTGTCAATGCGGTGAATGTGCTGGAAGGATTCCTGCAACATGCCCCATGACGGTGGTGTGTCATTTCGTTCAGATATCCACCCGGTGCCGCGTGCGCAGCAGGGCAACCCAACCGACCATCGCCACCAGGCCCAGCAACACCGGGAAGCCCAGCGTGGGTGACCACTGCAGCAGTGCCCCGGACGCGGCCGAGGCGGCCATGCTGCCGAAGGTGTAGGACAACACCAGCACTGCTGTGCTGTTGACCAGGGTGATGCCCTCCTCGCGCGAGCCGATGTCGATCATTGCCAAGGTGTACAGGCTGCCCCCGGCACCACCCCACAGGAAGACAATCGGCCAGGACAACCACGTGATGTGTGCCACCCATGGCACCACAGCAGTGGCGAGCAGGGTCACGAACGCCAGCGCGATCATCATGCTGCGTCGGCCTGCAGCCTTGTCGCGCCAGCGGTCGGCCAGCATGCCAACGGGTAACATCATCAGCGCACTGCCCAGGCCGCTGGCCGATGCCAGGAGGGCCGCTGTCGCAGCGCCCAGGCCCAGCGCCAACCCGTACAGCGGCAGGATGGAGGTG
>JANOTG010000131.1:0-1701 GCA_031416215.1 Betaproteobacteria bacterium | reverse complement strand
TTGCCAACCTCGGTCCAGCCGGCGAAGTAGATGCCCTTCTTGGCAAAAAGGTCGGTCACGGTCTTGGTCATGTGGTTATCCAGCACACAGTCGAACTCGACGTTGGACTTGAAATACGCCGGCATCAGCAACAAGCCGATTTCGGGCACGATCAGCGCAGCCGAGCCACCGGAATAACCACCCATGTCGATGCGGCCACGCGCCACCTGTTGCACGGTGTCCTGCTCGCTGCCGAGCTGCGAGGCAAAAAACGGCTGAATCTTGATCTCGCCCTTGCTTTCCTCTTCAACTTCCTTGGCAAACCGGTTGATCTGCATCACCCAGGGGTTGCCGGCTGGCGGTGCACCCGAGCTGTACCGCAGCTCGATCGGCTTCTTGTCTTGCGCTGTGGACACAGCCGGTGCGATTGCCAGACCAAGCGCAATCAGCGATGCGGAGAAAATGGCGGTAGTTTTCAAGATGTTGTCTCCTTTGACGTGTTGTACTTATCGTTGGCGCTCGGCGAGGCCAAGATTTCCTGACATGTTTTATAACAGTACAAGGCGAAACTCCCGTCATGGTTTATACGGGGTTGCCGCAGTGTCACACGTCGCGGCTCCCGCGTGAAGGTCACGAAACACGCTAGACTGGACCCGATACCCCATGCACGAGACCCACCCATGCCACGAATCCAGCGCCTGCGCGACTCCCTGACCGGTTTCCCGCCGGTCGATCCACCGTCGTTGTGGCTGCTGGCGTTGGAGCAACGTGCGCTTGGTGAGTTTTTTGCCGGCCTGAGCCTGCTGCCGATGCTACGCCGTCTGTCGCCGCGTGGTGATGGCCACCCGGTGCTGGTGATTCCCGGGCTTGGCGCATCGGACCTGTCAACCACCCTGTTGCGCAGATTCCTGGACAGTCTGGGTTATGCCACGCACCCCTGGGGTTTGGGACGCAACCGTGGCATGCATGACCACCGTATCGATCAGATGCGTGCGCGGCTGGAGCAGATCCACACCGAGTCCGCGCGCAAGGTCAGCCTGGTTGGCCAGAGCCTGGGTGGTGTCTACGCGCGCGAAATGGCGCGTGCCATGCCGGATCGGGTGCGTCAGCTCATCACGCTGGGTTCGCCGTTTGCCGGCCATCCGCTGGCATCCACCGGTATCCATCTTTACGAGTGGCTGTCGGGCGAACGCATGGAAGACATGGACTTTGATCGGCATCGCAACATGCGTGCAACACCGCCGGTGCCGAGCACTTCGATCTACAGCAAACTCGACGGTGTGGTGGCCTGGCAATGCTCGATCGAGGACGGCCCGGGTGATTCGGAGAGTATCAATTTGCGCGGCCACAGCCATACCGGCATGGCCAGCGCGCCACTGGCGCTTTACCTGATCGCAGAACGGCTGGCCCAGGCTGCCGATGCATGGACGCCCTACGTTCCCAAGGGGGCAGCGAAGCTGTTTTTTGGGCCGGGCGACCACCTGCCGCAGGTTTCGAACGCTTATTGATCTTTCCTCAAATGATGACAGACCGATTCCGGGTTGGTTCCTGCGGGATCGGGCCGGCGGCGCACTCGGCTCCGCGGCTGTCCTCCGCCCTGCGGGCTCCCCCTTTATGCCGCTGCGCCGAGCACGCCACCGACCCGATCTTGGGGCGCATTTGCGGTGCGGTGCGCCGAGGGCCCACGCTGCCGGGGGAACTGGCCGGGCGTCGCAGCGAGGT